>NZ_JAVTWB010000128.1:0-8192 GCF_032229525.1 Accumulibacter sp.
CTCGCCGGCGAGCGGGTGTCGATCGTCGGCGCTTCGGGTTCGGGCAAGAGTACGCTGCTGCATCTCCTCGGTGGGCTGGATGCGCCAAGCGGTGGCAGCGTCCAGTTGATGGGGCACGACCTGAGCACGATTGGCGACGCCCAGCGCGGTACCCTGCGCAATCGCCACCTCGGTTTCGTCTATCAGTTCCATCATCTGCTGGCCGAGTTCACGGCGCTGGAGAATGTCGCCATGCCGCTGATCATCCGGCGCATGCCGAAGGCCGAAGCGGAGGCCCGCGCGGCGACAGTGCTCAGCGAAGTGGGATTGAGCCACCGCTTGCAGCACACGCCGTCGGAACTGTCGGGCGGCGAGCGCCAGCGGGCGGCAATCGCCCGCGCGCTGGTCACCGAGCCGGCCTGTGTGCTCGCCGACGAGCCCACCGGAAACCTGGACCGGCAGACAGCCGCGGGTGTCTTCGAGTTGATGCTGGCGCTGAACCGTTCGCGGCAGACGAGTTTCGTGATCGTCACCCACGACCCGGCGCTGGCTGGACGTGCCGAACGCATCCTGACCCTGACTGACGGACGGCTGCAAGCTTCCTCCGCTTGACGTGCTGGCTGTCGTGGCTGTTGCGGCTCAAGTTCCGCTGGTCGCTGCCGTTTACGCGAGAGTGTTATCACCTCAAGAAAGTCGAAAATGCGAATCCTGTTTGTCCCGGCCATCGCGCTACTCAACCGTCTTGGCTACACCACCAAGTTCGCCATCATGGGCGTGCTGGCCCTGGTGGCGATCAGCGTCCTGGCGGTTAACCTGTACCACAGCCTGAAGCAGGTCATCCACCGCTCGCAGCAGGAGCTGGTCGGTATCGAGGTGATCAGGCCGATGGCCAGCCTGATCCAGCACCTGCAAATCCATCGCGGGTTTTCGTCGGGTGTGCTCAACGGCGACGAAAGGATGGAGTACCGCCGCGCCGCCAGCGAGAAGGGTGTCAAGGAAGCATTCAGCGCCTTGAACGCCAGCCTGCCGCCGGAACTGGCCGCCCGCGAAGCCTGGAAAAAGATCGTCGATAGCTGGGCGCTGATCGAGAAGGATGGCCTCAAGCTGAGCGTCGACGAGAATTTCGCCAGCCATACCCGCCTGATCGGGTCGCTGGTAGGTGTTCAGGGGGGCGCCGCCGATCAATACGCGCTGACCAACGATCCCGATATTGACTCGCGTTACCTGATCGATACGGTGCTTGACGCGTTGCCGGCGGCGCTCGACAGCATGGGCCAGTTGCGCGCGCTGGGCACCGGAGCGCTGTCGCTCAAGGAGCCTTTGGTATTGTCACAGCAGATCCGCTTGTCGGTGTTGCTGGGGAGTCTCAATTCGTCGGTGGCCAGTTTGCAGCGCAATCTCGAAAAGACATCGCGCTACAACCCCGACCTCCAGGCCGCGCTCGATATGGCGTCGAAGGACATGGGCGCAGCAGCCGAAAAGTTCGACAACCTGGTCACTCAGGACATTCTCACAGGACGCTACGAGACGCTCCCGGCGGTCTACTTCGCGGTGACGACACGGGCGATCGAAAAGGGCTACAAGGAAATGTTCGAGAGTCTGTTGCCGAGCCTCGAAGCACTGCTGCAACAACGGGTAGAGCGGGCGCAGCGCGACCTGAACATCAACCTCGCGGTATCCGTTCTGATCCTGCTGATTTACGTCTATGTGTCGATCGGCCTGTATTACGCAACGATCGGCAGCATCAATCGACTGGCCGCGAATGCACGAACCATCGCCACCGGCGATCTGAGCGTTGCCGTTGATCTGGGCACCCGTGACGAACTGAAGCTGGTTGGCGACAGCCTGAACGCGATGACCGCGGCCTTTCGCACGCTGATCCAGAATGTTCAGCGCAGTGCCGGCGCGGTGCTCGACGCGACCAAGGAACTGGCTTCGTCGGCGGTGCATATCACCCGCAGCAGCGAGCAACAAAGCGACGCGGCCTCGACCATGGCGGCAGCGATCGAGGAAATGACGGCAGGGATCGAGAACCTGTCGGTCAGCGCCGAGGACGCCGATCGGCTTTCCGGTCGGGCCGGCGAGTTGGCGGCCGGTGGCAGCCAGGTGGTTGGTAACGTGGTGCAGGAGATTGAGCGCATCGCCGAGGTGGTGAACCAGTCGGCGTCGATCATCACCGAACTGGGCGGGCGCTCCGAACAGATTTCGGCGATCGTCAAGGTGATCAAGGAGATCGCCGACCAGACCAATCTGCTCGCGCTGAATGCGGCGATCGAGGCGGCGCGCGCTGGCGAGGCGGGTCGCGGCTTCGCGGTGGTGGCCGACGAGGTACGCAAGCTGGCCGAGCGCACGACGCGATCGACACAGGAGATCTCGGGCATGATCGGGGCCATCCAGAGCGGTTCGCGCGAGGCGGTGGCGAGCATGAACCTCGGTGTCAGCCGCGTCACCGCGGGCGTTGCCCTGGCGACGCAGGCGGGCGAATCGCTCGGCGAGATCGGGGGCAATGCGCGGCAGGTGGTTGACAGCGTCGCGCACATTTCACACGCCTTGCGCGAACAGAGCGTGGCCAGCAACGAGATCGCGCAAAACGTCGAGAACGTGGCGCGAATGGCCGGCGAGAACTGTGCGGCCGTCGCCGGGAATGCGGGGACCGCAGTGCAGCTCGAGCGTCTTTCGGAAGCCCTCGACGCCGAGGTTCGCCGCTTCAAGCTGGCCTGACCTCGGTCAGTGTTGCCGACGGGCCTGTAGCGGGGTCCCTGCCGTACCTCAAGCCGCAGGACAGGCTGGCGTCCGGCCACCGGGGCTTCGGCCCCCCGTTGGGACGTCATGCGGCCGCTCGTCAGGCCGGCACGCGTCTACCGGGCACGCTCTGCTGAACGAATTGCGCAGCGAGCAGCGCCAGCTTGCGGACGGCAGCTTCGGTCTCTGCGAGACTGTCCTCCGATTCAATCAGGGCGAGTTGCATGCTGTCTGCCGTTCCGGCCACCTTGCCGATGTGCTGGCTGTTGGCGGTGCCGCTCTGGGCAATTTCGTCGATGGTGTCAAGGACGCCCTGCACCAGCTGCTCCGAATTGCTACGCTCCTGAGCCGTGCCTATCGCCAGATCGAGTCCGGCTTGCAACTCGCCCATACCCTGGCGCATGACGGTCGCTGAACTGTCGGCGTGCGCCTGAACCGCTTCGATCATCTGGCCGATTTGTACGGTTGCCGCACGGGTGCGTTCGGCAAGCTTGCGCACTTCGTCGGCGACCACCGCGAAGCCGCGTCCCTGCTCGCCGGCGCGCGGCGCTTCGATCGCGGCATTGAGCGCCAGCAGGTTGGTCTGGTCGGCGATGTCGCGAATCACGCCGACGATCTGGCCGATCCCGGCGCATTCCGAGCTTGCCGGTGGCACCGAACCACGGCAGCCAGTTCCGCTCGGATGGCGAAAGGGCCATCGGCGCCGCTGGCTGGGACCCGCTGTTCCCGCGCTGCGCGCTGGCGCCGCATGCTCTGCACGATCGCACGCGCAAGCTGCCGGCCACAGCGCCGCCCGCGTTGCGCCTTGCCGCTGCATCAAAACAGCGTCCTACGTCGACTGCTTCGGCTCCAGCGGCAAGGTGACGGTGAAGGTCGCGCCCTTGCCCGGTGCGCTGCTGACCTCGATCTTGCCACCGTGCCGCTCGACGATACCCCAGGTCAGCGACAGTCCCAGGCCCGTGCCCTTGCCGATCGGCTTGGTGGTAAAGAAGGGGCTGAAAACCGAAGCGAGCGCTTGTGGCTCGATGCCCGCTCCGGTGTCGCTGATCTTGACCCGCACCGCGGCATCGCCGACGCTTTCGGTGGTGATGGTGATTTCGCCGTTGCCCTCGATGGCTTGCCCGGCGTTGACCAGAAGATTCATGAACACCTGGTTGAGCTGCGACGGCAGGCAGCGGATCTGGGGCAGCGAGCCGTAGTTCCTGGTTACCGTGCAGTGGTACTTGAGCTCATTCCAGACAATGTTGAGCGTCGAATCGAGGCACTCGTGGATGTCGCTCCACTCCCAATCGGGCTTGTCGACACGCGAGAAGTTTTTGAGATCAAGGACGATCTTGCGTACGCGCTCGAGACCACCACGGGATTCACGCAGCAAGTCGGCGACGTCTTGCTTGAGGTGGTCGTAGTCGAACTCCCGCCGGAGTCGTCGTGCCTCGCCGAAAGGGTCGTCGCTGGCGGTCAGCGTCGAACCCTTCTCGTAGGCCGCGATGATCGAGAAAAGGTCTTGCAGATAGCCGTTCAGCGAGCCGAGATTCGAGCCGACAAAGGCGATCGGGTTATTGATCTCGTGCGCCACGCCAGCCGCCAGTTGGCCGATGGCCGCCATCTTGTCCGACTGCAGCAGTTGCAGATGTGCCTGTTCCAGCGCATGCACCCCTTCCACCACTTGATGGACGAGTTGCAGGTTGGCCTTTTTCAGCAAGTCGCGTGCCGCCTTGGCGTCGATCTGGGCGCGGACGCGGGCAAGGACGATGGCCGGGCTGATCGGCTTGGTGATGTAGTCTGCGGCGCCAAGTTCGAGCCCGCGCTGTTCGTCTTCGCGTGAATCGAGCGCGGTGACAAAGATCACGGGGACGCCGCGGTAGGCCGGCGATTCGCGCAGTTTGGCCAGAACGGCATAGCCATCCATGTCCGGCATCATCACGTCGAGCAATATCAGGTTGGGGAGAGGTCCGGCCTTGATCGCCGCCAGTGCCTCGCTTCCCGAGCGCGCGGATCGGACGCGAAAATGGGGCTGCAATACCGCACTCAGGACCATCAGATTCGTCGGTTCGTCGTCGACAACAAGTATCGTTGCCGCAGCACGGTCTGAGGTCTCTCGACCGGCATTCGGCTTTTCGTGCATTCCCTCTACCTTCCAAGTACGGCAGCGCGTGCCAGACATCGGGTGGTGTCGGCGTGTTGTTCGCCGAGCTTGTGATACCTGTCAGAGGCGCGCGTTCGCGCTGTCTTCTGAGCACTTCCTAAGGCCATCGAACGGGATTGCGAAGGAGCGCGTTGCATGGCCGGTGCTCCCGTTTATCGCACGTTCGTTCCCCAATATACGTGCGTTTTTCCGCTGTTTGTGCCTTGCCGGCGTACCTGGGGTGTCGCCAGGGACAAGCCGCGAAAGGAAATCGTCATTGTCGTCTGCCCGGCGAAGCCGCCGTTCGCCCTGCGCTGGCCCGTCTGACAGCGCGGGCGGCGTGTTCGCCAGTAAGGGTGCATGCAGCCAGCCAGTGGGCCAGTACGGCCAGTAGCGTCTCGGGATCGCCGGGCAGGGCGATGAGCTCGTTGATGCCCGCATTCAGGCAGCGCTGGCGATCGTCCTCGACAGCCTCCTCGGTAAAAGCCAGGATCGGTGTGCTGTGGTGGTCGGCCAACACGCGTAGCGCCCGCGACGCGTCGACGCCGCCCATGACCGGCATCTGCATGCCCAGCAAAACCAGGTCGTAAGGCCTGCCCGCCGCCATGGCCACGGCCTCGGCACCATTGTCGGCGACGTCGACGGTGATGCCGGCGGTGGCCAGAGTCGCCTGCGTTGCGCCGTCTTCGATCAGCCTGTCCACCGCCAGCAGGATGCGGATGCCGGCAAATCGTGCCTGCCGCGGGCTGTCGGCAGCAGGGGTCGGGCTGGTCGCTGTGGAGGGGGCCGGCACGACAGCGGCGGCGTGGGTGAACGAGTTTTGCTTGCCCCTGGCGAGCGCAACGGAGAACCAGAAGGTGCTGCCGCAACCGGCTTGGCTGTCGACTCCGACCTCGCCGCCCATCAATGTCGCCAGGCCGCGGTTGATCGCCAGGCCGAGGCCAAGACCGCCGAAGCGGCGCGTTGTCGAACCGTCGGCCTGCGCAAAGGCGGTAAACATCCCTGCCTGTTCGGTCGCATTGATGCCAATGCCGGTGTCCTGCACCTCGAAGCGTACGACGACGCTGTCGCCACGTTCGCCGGCCTGGCGGGCCCTGATGGTGACGATTCCATGCTCGGTGAATTTCACCGCGTTGGCGGCGTAATTGAACAGCAGCTGGCCGATTTTCATCGGGTCGCCGCGCAAGTGTGCCGGCAGGGCGGCGTCGATCTCGGTGACGATTTGCAGGCCCTTGCTCGTGGCGCGTTCCCCGATGCGGTTGAGCACGTTGGCAAAAATCTGCTCGATCTGGAGCTCCGCCTCCACCACCCGTATTTCCCCGCCCTCCAGACGGGTAACCTCGATGATGTCGTTGAAGCTGCCCAGCAGCTGCTTGGCAGCGGCGTCGACATGTTCCAGTTGCTCGCGCTGTGCGGCCTCTCTGGCGGCGTGCCGCGCGAGCTCGGTGAAGGCGATGATGGCGTTCATTGGCGTGCGGATCTCGTGGCTCATGGTCGCCAGGAAGGTGCTCTTGGCACGGCTCGCCGCCTCGGCGGCATCGCGCGCCCGCAGCAACTCCTCTTCACGGTCGTCAATTCGGTCGAGCAGGCGGTTGAAACCGTTGACCATGACGCTGAGCTCGTCGCTGCCAACGGCGCTGAGGCGGCTGGCACGCTCGCCACCATGGCGTGTACTGTCGACGAAGGCGATGAAAGCCGAGATCGGCCTGATGACGTAGCTCGACAGGGCGAAGAAGAGGAGGCCCAGGCCAACGGCCATGGCAAGCACGCCGACAGCCACCGTCCAGGCGAGGAGTTGTCGCTGTTCGGCAGCGATCAGTTGTGCGGGAAAACCGATGACGACGGCGGCAACCGGGTTACCCGTGGCATCCTGGACCGCGGCCATGGCGGCGAGATTGTTGTCGGCCAGGGCGTCGGCAGCCAGTCTCCCGGACTGCAGTGCAGAGGCGAGCGCCGCGCGTGTTCGCTGCTGGTCGCGCGGCAGGGCATCACTCTGGAAAAGCACGCGGCCGTCGGCATCGGCAACCAGGGCGTAGGCGAGGCCGTCGTTGCCCGCCACCGCCTGTGCGCACTGCTCCTCGAAGCCCTGCAGGCCGTGCAGGTCGAGGCCCAGCGAAAGGATGTGTTCGAGTTGCGCAGCCAGGCCGCGGGCGATGGCGGTCGCGCGCGATAGTTGCACCTCGGTCAAGCGAGTCGCAAAAATGGTGCTGGAGGCCCACGCGGCGGCTGCCATGGCGACGACCACGACGGTCGAGGCAATGAGCAGAATCTTGCCGCGTAGGCCCAGTTTCACTGTGCTTTGTCCCACTCGTATCCGGTCACCACCTCGGACGAAAGGAGCACGGTGGACTTGATCACCATGCCGAGCTGTTTGGCGCGCGCCAGATTGATCGCCGGATGACCCTTGACCGTCGGTTTGATGGGCAGCGACGCCGGCGACTTGCCTTCGACGAGAATGGCGCGGGCCAGGCGGCCGGCGGCCAGCCCCTGTTCGCGCTCGGAGATGGTCATCGAAGCGAGAACGCCAAAGTGTACGCGGTCGATCCAGAAGCTGGTGTCCGGCAGGGTGC
The DNA here is from genome assembly GCF_032229525.1 of Accumulibacter sp. Classification (GTDB taxonomy): domain Bacteria; phylum Pseudomonadota; class Gammaproteobacteria; order Burkholderiales; family Rhodocyclaceae; genus Accumulibacter. The sequence continues at coordinate 7,417 of NZ_JAVTWB010000128.1, forward strand.
CGTTCTGGCTCGCCCATTTCTGAACGTCCTGATAGCGCACGTTCTTTCCGTCGCTCCCGGCCAGGTTGAAAACACCCAGTTGCACAACGGCGTCGGCGACGGACGGGTAGCTTGCGAGCTTCTCCTTGAACTGCTCGAAGGTTTTCACCTGGTCCACGACGACCAGATCCACCCCCGGCAGGCGTCCCATCGACGCTCGCATGCGGGCGATCACCGGCGGCCATTGCGGTCCGCTATCCGAGATTACGGCCACGCGCCTGATGTTCGGCGAGAGTACCTGCAGCAGCTTCACCGATTCCACGAAGTGTTCCTGTTCCAGGACGCCGGTGACGTTGCTGGCGCCTTCCATGCCGTGCTCGCGCGGCTCCTTGTTAACGCCGCTGAAGACGAAAGGTAGTTTCTGGTTCAGGTAGTGGCGAGTGACGAACTCCTGAGCGTCGTCATCGGAGGTGTAGACCAGGTCCGGCTTCCAGTTGTCGATCAGGGCGATCGCCTCGCGGCCCTTCTGCTCCTTGGCCTCGCGGCTGCTGTTGCGCTTCACGTCCATCTGTAACACCCGGTACTCGGCGCGCACATCGCTGCCCAGCCCTTCCTTGAAGCCGGCGAATTGGCCATCGGTCCACCGCCACGGCGAGTCGAAGCTCATCACGTGCACAATCTTGAACGGCCCCTTCTCTACGGCGGGCTGGGTTCCGCCTTGAGCTTGAGCTTGAGCGGTCGCGGGCTGCGCCAGCCCGAGCAGGGCCAGCAGGCCCGTCGCAAACACGCTGCGTAAT
>NZ_JAVTWB010000128.1:8292-10002 GCF_032229525.1 Accumulibacter sp.
GCGCGGGCCTGGTTGTCGCCAGGATGTTGGGCGGAGGGCGTTGGCGGCATCCAGCTGTGTGCCATTGGGCGTTGCTTGGGGCTACGCCGCGCCAGAGATCACCCGGCGAGAAGCCCCGCCGTGCACCCCACCGGGCGTTTGCAGCCGATCTTCAGGCAAGCCGGCGCCAGACGGTAATCGATCTCCGTGCGCAGACCGTGGCCCCTTGCCTGACGCCGCCGTCCGCCAGCCAACCGGCACCACCCGGGCCTCAGTCCTTCTCTGGCATCGCCGAAGAGTGGTGGCTGGTAATCAGCCACTGCTTGCCGTTCCATTTGTAGGTGTAGGTGTAGCGCGCTTTGACCTGCGCGCCCGTCGTACCGTAGGTGAAGGTATAGAGCCCCGTGTCAACGGCGGTGTTGCAGCCAATCTCGATGCTCCTCGAGTCGATCGTGCCCACCGGCTTGTTCTGCAGGAAGTGCTGGAAGTAATCCGCCTTTTCGGCCGCGGTGAGTCGAGGTTTGTTCGATACGGTGGGCAGCAGGACGGAGTGCTCGGCATAGTTGGCGACAACCTGTTGCTTGTCGCCGGTTTGTAGCGAGAGATTCCAGCGCTCGAAGAGGTCCGCGATTTCCTGCTCGGTGGTCGCCTGGCAGACTTCCATTCGTGCTGGCGGCGCCGTTGATGCGCTTGGGCCAGAAGCGCAGCCTGCAAGAACGACGGCGAGGAGCATCGATGCGGCTGGATAGTTTTTCTTCATGGAAGGTCCTTTGCGGGTTTTTGGCGGACGGTGAAGCAGACCAGGGAGACGGTGAAGGGAGTCTTCGCTTGCGCAAGCCGCGGTGGCGCTGCCCGTTGCGGGCGTTCGCAGCGGGTACTCACTCTACAAGACAGCCGCAATCCGGTCCATCCCGATTGTGCGATTGGCCGGCGGCAAGGAGAGCCGCGCAAGCGTCGCCTGATCGCGAAGATGAAACCAGCGCTCGAACATGGTTTTCCGGTTTAATACGGCATGCGCATCAACATCCTCGCCTTCGCCATCGGGGTCTGGTTTCTCCAGACCCGGGAGAACTTGCCGGCCTTGCCGCTGGTAGTCGCCCTGCTGATCGGTGTGCCCTTGTTTCTGCTCTGGGGTGGCGGCCGACAGCACGCCGCGCTGCGGGTGGCGTCAGCGCTGGCTTGCGGATTGCTGGGCCTGGCCTGGGCGGCTCTGCTCGCCGGGCAGCGGCTGCAGGATCGCCTGCCAGCTGAGTGGGAAGGGCGCGACGTCGAGGTGGTCGGCGTGGTTGCCGCGCTGCCGCATGCTTTCGATCGCGGCGAGCGCTTCGAATTCGTCGTCGAGTCGGTCGATCCGCCGCAGGCGGTTCTGCCGCGGCGGATCATGCTCTCCTGGTATCGTGGCCAGGGCAAAGACGAGTGGCGGGACGTGCTGGCGATTCGCCCGGCCGAGCGCTGGCGGTTCACCGTTCGCCTGAAGCGACCGCACGGCAACGCCAATCCGCACGGTTTTGACTACGAGGCCTGGCTGTTCGAGCGCGGGCTGCGGGCGACCGGCTATGTGCGTCCGCGTGCCTTGGCGCAGCGCCTCGACGACTTTGTTTTCCGGCCGGGCTATGCGATCGAGCGTTGGCGCGAGCGAATCCGCAGCAATTTCCTGGCGGCGCTGCCCGATGCGCCCTACGGCGGCATTCTCGCGGCGTTGGCGGTCGGCGACCAGCAGGCCATTTCGGC
>NZ_JAVTWB010000129.1:0-6902 GCF_032229525.1 Accumulibacter sp.
CGCGCGCGGCGGATGGTGAAGCAGCATGCAAGCTTGAGCGGAAGTGGCGGCCATGCCATGATCGCCGTGCTGCCAGCCGCGGCACCGGAATGCCTCAGCATGTTCCAGCCGCTCTGGCCACTGCGCACTTCAGTGCAGGCGCACCCGGAACCAAACGTTCCCACCTTCACCTGACGGAAATCATCGCATGCTGTGGTTCATCCCCGGACTCATCGTCCTGATCGGCGGCGCCGAACTGCTGGTACGCGGCGCCTCTAAGCTCGCTCTCTCCTTCGGTATCTCGCCACTGGTGGTCGGCCTGACGGTGGTCGCCTTCGGCACCAGTTCGCCGGAGCTGGCGGTATCGGTGCAGTCGGCCTGGTCAGGGCAAGTGGACATCGCGCTGGGCAATGTCGTGGGCAGCAACATTTTCAACGTGCTCTTCATCCTCGGCATTTCCGCGCTGATCGCGCCGCTGGTCGTGCATCGGCAGTTGATCCGCCAGGAGGTACCGATCATGATCGGCGTCTCGCTGCTGCTCTGGGCGCTGGTCGCCGACGGCGGCATCAGCCGCGTTGATGGCCTGATCTTCGTCGGGCTGCTGCTCGCCTACACCGTCCTGATCATCCGCCAGAGCCGCCGCGAGGTCGCCGCTCAAGGCGCAGATGCTGGCGCAAAGGAGGCCGACGACGGCCAGGCCTGGGATGCGCACTGGCCGGTGCAGGTCCTGCTGGTGCTGGCCGGCATGGGCTTGCTGGTGCTCGGCTCCAACTGGCTGGTCGAGGCGGCGGTGACGCTGGCCGGGCGGCTGGGAATCAGCGAAGTGGTGGTCGGCCTGACCATCGTCGCCGCCGGCACCTCGCTACCCGAGGTGGCAACCTCGATCATGGCCGCAGTTCGCGGCGAGCGCGACATCGCGGTCGGCAACGTGGTCGGCAGCAACATTTTCAACATCCTCGCCGTGCTGGGCATTTCCGCCAGCATCGCGCCCGGTGACCTGCTCGTGCCGGCTTCTCTTCTGGCCTTCGACCTGCCGGTGATGGTGGTTGTGGCGGTGGCCTGCCTGCCGATTTTCTTTACCGGCCATCTCATCGCGCGCTGGGAAGGCGCACTGTTCCTGGCCTACTACGTCGCCTACACCACCTACCTGATTCTCGACGCCGGGGGTCACGGCGCGCCAGCCGGCTTCTCGCGGGTGATGCTCGGCTTCGTCCTGCCACTCACTGCGATCACCCTGATCGTGCTGGCCTGGCGGCATTGGCACCGCATTGGTGAAGACGGTTCGTGAGCACCGACGCCGACTTGCCGCCGGCGGCCGGCAGCGGATGGTTTGCGGATTGTCCTATCGCACCACCCTTGCCTGCGCCTAGTGTGCACCGGGAAAGTCGGCGGCATATTTGCCGACCCATTCCCGCGCCGCCTCCTCGGGGTCCAGGTGCCGGCCTTCGGTTTGCCAGACTTCGTTGCGATAGTGCTCGATATGACAGACCTGTTCGACCATCCGCACGGTGAACGCCGCCTCGGCGCTGACGAACTGCAGGCCGACGTCGAAACGCGGTTGGTGCGCCCGGCACCAGACCACCCGCCCACAGGTCTCGAATGGCGGCCAGACGACGGTGATACGCACGCGCACCGTCGAGCCCACGGCGAACGGCAGATCCGACTCGAAGGCCAGACCGCCGACGCCGACATCGCGGAGCCGGCGCCCGGCACGCCGTGCCGCATGCTCGACGGCGATTTCGATGGGTATGTCGACAGGATGGCGCACCCAGGCGCGCGCTGCATACCGGGCTGAAGTCGGCATCGGGAGCTCCTCACTACTTGCTGGCGGCTTCGCTGATGGACAGCGAACGCTCACCGACGTGTCGGGCCAAGAGGGCGACCAGCATCTGATGAACCATTGGACGCCTCGAACGGTCCTTGCGTTCCGCTCGACGCCCCCCCCGGCTCGCCTGCGTTGTCGCCATCGGACAAGTTGCCGGGCCGTGGTACATTGACCGCGACCATGGAAATCCGACGCATTCATACCCTGCACCGGCCGGCAGTCGGCCCGACGCGCTCGCCACGGCTCCTCTTCGTGCATGGCGGATATGCCACGGCGGGCTGCTGGGACGCGTACTTTCTCCCCTGGTTCAGCCGCCGCGGCTTCGACTGCCGCGCGCTGGACCTCGCCGGCCATGGCGCCAGCGACGGCCGTGAGCGCCTCGACAGCTTCGGGCTCGACGATTATGTCGAAGACCTGACGCAGGTCGCGCAAGGACTGGACGGTCCGCTGATCGTCATCGGCCACTCGATGGGCACCGTCGTCGTCGAACGCTTCCTCGAACAAAACCAGGTGCAGGCGGCAATCCTGATGGCGCCGGTGCCGCCCGGCGGCATCCTCGGCGCGACGATGAATATCGCCTTCAGCACACCGGCGTTTTTCAGCGAACAGACCCGTGCCACCCGTGGCGAGTACACGGCACAAACGCTGCGGACGATTCGCGACGTTTACTACTCACCCGAGACCAGGACCGAGGACCTGATCCGCTTCGGGGGACTGTTCCAGGCGGAATCGCGTCGCGCGATCCTGGACCTGACGCTCCTGGCGATGCGCCTGGGCAGACGCCGGCCGGCGCTACCCGTTCTGGTCGTCGGCGGGGAAGCCGACGCGGTCTTCCAGCCAGGCCTGCTGAACTTCACCGCCACGCGTTGGCAGGCCGAGGTGGCGATCATCCCTCGCGCCGGCCATACGCTGATGCTCGACGCTCACTGGCAGGCCGCGGCAGAAAAAATCGCTGACTGGATAGCGCAGCAAACGTAAGAACGCGCCGTTCCATGCCCACCACCAGGAGAACACCGTGAACGATTCCGCCAACCCTGCCGATCCCAACGCCGCGCGCCACGGCGGCTGCCAGTGTGGTGCCGTGCGCTACGCAATTTCTGCCGATCCGGTGATGACCGGGATCTGTTACTGCACCAGTTGCCGTAAATCGAGCGGCTCGGGACACGCCTTTCACGCCCTGCTTGCGGAAACTGCGCTTTCTTTCAGCGGCAAGGTGAGCACCTACGAATGGACTGCCGACAGCGGCGGCCGGGTAAGCAGTTGCTTCTGTCCGATCTGTGGCAGCCCGCTGTTCGGCAAGGCTAGCAGCATGCCGGGCTTGGCCACGCTGCGCGTCGCCAGTCTCGACGACCCGGCATCGATCACCCCACAGATGGCCGTCTACACCAAGCGCCTGCTCCCCTGGGATCACCTCGACCCGGCGCTGCCCGCGTTCCCGGAAATGCCGCCACCTGAAGCCGCCTAGGGCGCCGCCGCGACGCTCGTCATCAGCCGCTGCGCGGCGTTTCAGCACAAGCGTCCAGTTGCCGGCGCTGCCCGGCATCCAGCCGCCAGATGGTCCTCTTCCCGTCCACGAAGGCAATCGCCTGCTCGGGCAGGAAAGGATAACGCGACGCCTGCGCCGTTTTCCCCCAGATCCATACCGTGCCGCCAACGTAAGCGCACAGGCGTGGCGCCAGATCGCCGGGGAGCAACAGCACTTCTTGCTGCTTGGCCGGGGCAAAACGACCGGCGTCGTAGAGTTCCTTGCGCCAGTTGTCCCGTACCGGGATCTCCGGGTCCTGCCAGTCGCTGACCACCCAGGAGTTCTTCGTCGCCCGCAGGTAGAAGGGGACGTCGTACTCGTACTCGTCGATCATGACGATCTGGTCTTCGGCACGAAACAGCGGCGCAACCTGCTTGCTCAGGGTCCTCGACGAGGTGGGATCGAACAGCGCGACCACGGCGATGAACGCAACACAGATGCCGCCAGCGACCAGCAGGCTGACGCCAAGGTAGGCTGAGGCATCCGGCTTCTGCTGTTGCTGCTGCTTGTTCAGCCAGCCGAGAATGGCGTCGGCAATCAGGCAGGCCAGTGGCGGCAACGCCGGGAAAATGTAACCCAGCAGTTTCGAGTTCGGCAAGGAGAAGAAGACCACAATTCCCAGCACCCAGAAAATCATCAGGCTGCGAATCTCGATCTTCTCCGGGTCCACCAGAAACTTCCACGAGCATAGACGAGCGATCCACGGCGACCACGGCAGCGTGCCGAGCAGCAGTATCGGCAGATAGAACCAGAATGGCCGGGCGTTGCTGAAGCCGGTCTCCGCGAAGCGCTTGAAATGATGATAGACGAAAAAGTAGTCCCAGAAACCGCTGTATGACTTTTGCATCCACAGGAACCAGGGCGCCGCCACGACAAGAAACAGGCCGATCATCGGCATCGGCAGCATGGCCGGAATCAGCCGGTAGCGCTTGCGCAGCAGCAGCCACGCCAGGAGGATCGCGCCGGGCAGCACGAAACCGATCAAGCCCTTGGCGAGAACGCCAAGGGCGGCAAAGAGATAGGCGGCGGCCAGTGCCGTCCGGTGCGGGAGGCCACGGTCCAGACGCAGTACGGCGGTGGCGCCGCAGACAATGGTCGCGGTGATCATCCCCGCGACCAGCATGTCCAGATTCGAATACTGGGCACCGGCGAAAAACATCGGCTGGGTCACCAGCACGGCGGCCGACAGAGTGGCCAGGCGCTGGTCCGCGTACCGTTTGACGAACAGGTACAGCGCCCCGACGGCCACCAAGGCGCCGAGAGCGGAAGCCAGGCGCGCCGCCCAGTCGTTGGCGCCGAACAGGTGCAGCGCCAGCCCGGTCAGCCAGTAGAACAGCGGCGGCTTATGGAAAAAAGGCAGGCCGTCCAGCGTTGGCACCAGCCAGTCGCCGCTGTTCAGCATTCCCCAGGCGACGCCAACATAGCGCCCCTCGTCGGGCAGCATCAGCGGCCTGACCCCGGCCAGAACGCCCAGCCATACGGCGCAGAAGATGAGCACTACACCGCGGGTGCGGGGTTCGAGAAGACTCTCGGCAAGAGAAGAAAAATAGCTTTTCATTGATGTTCGCCAGGGGAAAAAATCTGCTTCAAGCGGATACGGGCTTTCCAGCATGCTTGTCGGCCGCCGCCCAATCATCGAACAGACGTCGCAGCGCGGGCAGGCCCTCCCGTATCGCGACGGGCCCCGGACTGAGGACCACGGCCGACTTGATTTCATGGATCTGCCCATCGACGACCGCAGGAACGCTCTGCCAGCCGGGGCGCGCCGCCACCTTTTCGGCACGGAAGCGCTTGCCGCACCAGGAGCCGATGATGATTTCCGGGGCGCGGCGGACGATCTCGAGTGGGTCGGCGATGATCCGCTCGCTGGCTGACTGCCTGTCGGCCAGGTCACCGAAAATGTCGTCACCGCCGGCGATGGCGATCAGTTCGGACACCCAGCCGATTCCCGAGATCGGCGGCTCGTCCCATTCCTCGAAGTAGACCCGCGGCCGACGTGGCAGCTTGGCCGCGGCAAGACGTGCCTGCTCGACGATGTCTTCCAGTTCACCGACCAGCGCCATCGCCGGCTCGACGACCCCGACCAGGCGGCCGACGGTTTCGATCATCGCCAGAATGCCGTGCACGTTGCGCTGGTTGAAGGCATGTACCGGCACGCCGGCCTTGATCAGATCTCTGGAGATGTCGGCCTGCAAATCCGAGAAGCTGAGCACCAGATCGGGCGCGACGGCCAGGATCCGGCCGAGGTCGCCACTGCTGAAGGCGAAGACCTTGGCTTTTTCTTTCCTTGCCCGCGGCGGGGTGACGGCATAACCGCTGATGCCGACGATTCGTGCCTCTTCGCCGAGCGCGTACAGCACTTCGACCGTTTCGCTGCTCAGGCAGGCGATGCGCTGCGGCAGGCGTGATGCGCGCGCTTCGGTCATCGGCTCGGTCGCCGGCTGCGGGCGGTTTCGAGATGCTGGCACAGCAGTTGGGCGCCATCGAGCAATCGCGGTGTATGGCGCTGGATCAGGTCGGGCGGCACGAAGAACAGGTTGCCGCGTGCGACAGCAGTGATCGACGTCCAGCGCAGCCAGTCGTCAAGCCACTCGGGCCGCGATTCGCTCATGCCGCTGGCGACGATCGCTTCCGGGTTGGCGGCAATGACCGCTTCGACGCTTACCGTCGGCGCCATCGTCTCGAGTTTGCCGAAGACGTTGTCGCCACCACACAGGCGGATGACATCGGAAATGATCTGATGGCCGCCAACGGTCATCAGCGGCTGCTTCCAGATCTGGTAGAAGGTACGCACTGATGGCCTGCCACCATAACGTTCCTGCAGGCCAGCCAGGCGCTGGCGAAAGTTCGCCGCGGCGCGATTGGCGACTGGCGCACTGCCCGCCAGGACGCCCAGGCGCTCGATCTCGCTCGCCACGTCTTCGATGCGGTCGGGCTGCGACAGATAGATCGGGAAGCCCAGCGCACGCAGGCGATCGACATGCGCGGCGGTGTTGCCACTCTGCCAGGCGATGATCAGGTCCGGCCGCAACGCGGTCACCCGCTCGAGGTCGAGTTGCGAGTAACCACCGACGCGCGCGATGTTCACCGCCGCCGGCGGGTAATTGCTGTACTCGACGGTGCCAACGACGCGCTCACCGGCACCGGCAGCGAACAGCGTCTCCGTCAGGTGCGGCGCCAGACTGACGATGCGTTTCGCCGGCTGCGCCAGACGCAGCGTCGCACCGCTGTCGTCGACCACCGAGACTTCGGCACCCACGGCGCTGCCGGCAATCAACAGCCAGGCGACGAACAACTGTCGCCAGCAGCGTCTATCCACTCTGTCCGCCTTCATGGCCGCCACTCGGCGAGCGCCTCGGCGAGGCGTTGCCAATCGGCCTCATCGCCGGGCAGCCCGCAGCGCAGCAAGCCATGGGCGGGAAAATGACGAGTCAGAATGGCACGTCGGGCCAGGTGCTCGAAGAGCGGTAAGGCCTGCGGCGTCGCCACGGTGGCGAACAGTGCCGTAGCGCTGACCGCGCCGACCGGTGTCAGCAGCGCCGCCAAACGTGCCGACGCCGTGGCCAGTCGTCG
>NZ_JAVTWB010000129.1:7002-9912 GCF_032229525.1 Accumulibacter sp.
GGCCGCATCGAGCAGGGCGGTGGCCGGCAAACTGCGGCCGCTCGGATTGTTCGGATTGCACAGCACAACGATCGGTGTGGCCACGGCGAGCGCGCGGGTCAGCGAGACGTTCTCCAGCCGGCGCAGGCGATGGCCGGCACGTTCCCAGGCCTGCGGATGCTCTGCGTAGATCGGCGTCATGCAGGCGACCGCCACCGGCGCGAACAGCGTCGGCAGGAGCTGAACCGCCGCCTGCGAACCGGGCAAGGCGAGCAGCCGTTCACTGCCGTAGTAGGCGGCAGCTGCCGCGTCCAGACCATCCTCTTCCTCGGGCAGGCGTCGCCAGCACGCCGGGTCGATCGTGGGAAGCGGGAAGGCGTACGGGTTGATGCCGGTCGACAAATCGAGCCAGTCGCTCAGCGCCCGCTCGCCGAAAGCGGCGTAGTGCCTGGCCGCAGCGCGCAAGCGCCCGCCGTGCTCAAGCACGCGCCAGACCCCAACAAAGCATCGTCGCCAACCACAGCCACAGGCTGCGACGAAGCAGCGTCAGCGTGCGGGCGATGTCCTCGCCGCACGCTGGCCGCCCCTCGCCGAGCAAGGGCCGTTCCTGGCGATGGCCGTGGTAGACCGCCGCACCGCCCAGCGCCAGCCCCAGACTGCCGGCGCCGGCAGCCATCACCGGGCCGGCGTTCGGGCTCTTCCAGCTCGCCGCCTGCCGCTGCCAGCAGCGCAGCGCCCTGCGCGTCTGGCCGCAGAGGGCGTAGGAAAAGGCCGTCAGGCGGGCGGGAAAATAGTTGAGCAGATCGTCGAGACGGGCAGCAGCCCAGCCGAAATCAGCGAAACGTGCGTTGCGGTAACCCCACATCGCGTCGAGCGTGTTGGCCAGGCGAAAGAGCAGCGCGCCCGGCCCGCCGAGCAACGCGAACCAGAACAAGGTGCCAAAAATGGCGTCGTTGCCGTTCTCCAGCGTCGACTCGACGCAGGCGCTGGCCACACCCGCCGCATCGAGGTCGTCGGTCTGGCGTGAGACCATCCAGCCAACGTGGCACCGCGCCGCCACCAGATCGCCGCTCGCCAGATCGTCGGCCACCCGACTGGCGTGCTCGGCCAGGCTACGCCCGCCGAGCGCCAGGGTGAGCAGGAGCACATCGACAACCCAGCCGGGCAGGCCCGGCGGGATCGCCCAGAGAGCCAACGCGACCGGCGGCAAGACCAGCAGCGACCAGGCCAGCAAGCCACGCAGCAGCCGTCCGGCGCCGGCATTCATGGCGCGCTCGAGCGCACTGGCCAGAACACCGAAACCGACCAGAGGATGCCAGCGTGCGGGCTCGCCGAGCAGCCGATCGAGTCCTGCAGCGGCGACCGCGGCCAGAGGCAGGAACAACGTGGCCGGCATGGCGACGGCGAGGAAGGGGAAAGAAGAGACGGCAGGCATGCGAGAATCGGGGCAACGAAACCCCGGATTCTACGATGAACGAGCCGCTTACCCCCAGCCTGATGGTCCAGGGCTGTACTTCCGACGCCGGCAAGAGCACCCTGGTCGCCGCGCTGTGCCGCATCCTGCATCGTCGCGGCGTCCGTGTTGCCCCCTTCAAACCGCAGAACATGGCGCTCAATTCGGCGGTCACCATCGACGGCGGCGAGATCGGTCGGGCGCAGGCGCTGCAGGCGCTGGCGGCCGGCCTGCCGGCGCACTCCGACTTCAATCCGGTGCTGCTGAAGCCGGCGACCGACCAACGGGCGCAGGTGATCATCCACGGCAAAGCACTCACCGACCTCAATGCGCGCGACTACCACGCCTATAAACCACGCGCCATGCAAGCGGTGCTCGAATCGTGGCGGCGCCTGGCTACGCAGTACGAATGCCTGATCGTCGAAGGGGCCGGTAGCCCGGCCGAGATCAACCTGCGCGACCGCGACATCGCCAACATGGGTTTTGCCGAGGCCGTCGACTGCCCGGTGATCCTGATCGCCGACATCGATCGCGGCGGTGTCTTCGCCCACCTTTGCGGCACCCTCGACCTGCTCTCCGCCTCCGAGCAGGCGCGTGTCAAGGGTTTCGTAATCAACCGCTTTCGTGGCGACATCGGCCTGCTCGAAGGCGGCCTGCGCTGGCTCGAGGAACGTACCGGCAAGCCGGTGCTCGGCGTCTTGCCCTATCTGCACGGTCTCTATCTCGACGCCGAGGATGCGCTACCACGCGAGGCGGTGCGCAAGGAGGCGGCCACCCTGCGCGTCATCGCGCCGGTGTACCCGCGGATCTCGAACCATAACGATCTCGATCCGCTGCGTTTCCACCCGGAAGTCGATTTTCGCTTCGTCGGCCCGAACGAGCCGCCGCCCGCTTGCGACCTGATCGTCCTGCCCGGCTCCAAGGCGGTGCAGGCGGATCTGGCCTGGCTACGTGCGCAGGGTTGGGAAGAGGCGATTCGTCGCCACCTGCGCTACGGCGGCAAGCTGATCGGCATTTGCGGCGGCCTGCAGATGCTCGGCCAGCAATTGCACGATCCGCTGGGACTCGAAGGCGTTGCGGGCAGCACGCCGGGACTCGGCTGGCTGGACTACGAAACACGGCTGGCGGCCGAGAAAACGCTGCAGAACGTCAGTGGCGAGTTGCTGATCGCGGGAGCGGCGGCCGTCACCGGCTACCGCATCCACATGGGGGTCACCCGTGGCGCGGCGCTGGAGAAACCAGCGGCGCAGCTCGCCGGCCAGCCGGACGGCGCGCTCTCCGACGACGGGCAGATTCTGGCCACCTACTGCCACGGCCTGTTCGACTCGCCGCCGGCGCTGACCGCGCTGCTGGCCTGGGCCGGCCACCGACCGACGCAGGATTTCGATCCGGGACAGCGCCGCGAACAGGACATCGACCGACTCGCCGACGCCGTCGAACAGCACCTGGATCTGCGCCAGCTGGCGGAGTGGTTGCCG
>NZ_JAVTWB010000130.1:0-9907 GCF_032229525.1 Accumulibacter sp.
CTAGAACTCGAAATCTAACGTCCGTTCGGGCATCGAGGTCCATGTCGGGGTGGGACGGGCCCGTGGCTTCAAGATCACTTGCAGTCCGACCGCGATGTCTTGGTTGCGCGAGAGGTTGTCGATATCTGTTGATTTGCACCCAAATTTGACCCGGGATTTGCATTGAATTTTGACCCACCCCTTGTTGTCAGAATTATGTCTCGATTTTCAGTTTGCGGGTCTGTTTTTCCTCCTGCTTATTCTGAGTTGAACTGTGTTTGAAGCGGTAACTTTCATTGCCGGTTTCCAGGATGTGGCAGTGGTGGGTTAGTCGGTCCAACAACGCTGTTGTCATCTTTTCATCGCCAAACACTCGGCTCCATTCCGAGAAGCTCAAGTTGGTGGTCAGTATCACGCTGGTTTTTTCGTACAGCTTTGAGAGCAGGTGAAACAGCAGTGCCCCACCGGTTTGGCTAAAAGGCAAATATCCCAGCTCATCCAGAATCACCAAATCGGCATACAACAGACGGTTTGCGATTTGTCCCTGACGCCCAGATGATTTCTCTTGCTCCAGTGCATTGACCAAATCCACGGTGGAGAAGAAACGCACCCGTCGGTTCAAGTGCATCACTGCTTGTGTACCAATGGCTGTGGCCAGGTGAGTCTTGCCTGTGCCTGGCCCACCAATCAGCACCACGTTCTGGGCTTGTTCCATGAAGTCGCACCGGTGCAATTGTTTGACCGTGGCCTCATTAACCAGGCTTTGACTGAAGTCAAAGCCCACCAAGTCCCGATACACGGGGAACTTGGCCACCCGCAATTGATAGTTCACCGAACGTACTTCACGCTCTGCCACTTCAGCTTTAATCAAGCTGTCCAGCATGGGCAAGGCTTGATTAAATGCTGGTGAATTCTGATTGCCCAACTCCTCAATGGCGTGTGCCATGCCAAAGAGTTTCAAGGATTTGAGGATTCTCACATGGCCTTCATGCTGCATCATGGGCTCTCCTTAAACTGTCATAGCGGTTCACGTTGGCCTGTGGTTCCAATGTCAGCCTTAACCCCTTGGGAATTGGAATCGGTTTGGGTGGAGGTTCTTCGGTCAAACGTCCCAACAGATTAAGCACATGCTCCTTCGATGGCTTGCCACACTCCAATGCCAATTCCACAGCACTGAGTACCGCACCTTCATCGTGGTGCAATACAAGGGCCAGAATTTCCACCATGTCACGGTCACCGCCGGGGCGTTGCAGCAAGATGGATTGAAGCTTCTTGAACGCGGGTGGCAATTCAGCAAATGGCGCACCATTGCGCAACGCCCCAGGTTTCTTCTGAAGCACAGACAAGTAATGGTGCCAGTCGTATTGTGTGTGGCCACGCCGAGCGTGGCCACTGCCAAACAATCTTGGATGCTCGGCAATGTGTTGGCCTTCGGCAGCCATCACCAGCTTGTCTGCATAAATCCGAAGGCTGATGGCCCTGTTGGCGTAACTGGCAGGAACGCTGTAGCGATTGCCCTCGTGGTGAACAAGGCAGGTTGAAGTGACTCGCTTGGTTTGCTCCACGAATGCATCAAAGGCATTGGGTAGCGCCATCAACTCGCCTTGTTCATCGGCAAAGGCCTCTTGCACGGTTTGGTCCAATTCGGGGTGGCGCAGCTCAGACCACAGCGCTTTGCAGCGATGCTCAAGCCACACATTCAAATCAGCAAGGCTTTGAAAGTCTGGTGCCCCTTGCCACAGGCGTTGGCGGGAATCCTGCACGTTCTTCTCAATCTGGCCTTTCTCCCAACCCGATGCTGGATTACAGAACTGCGCATCAAACAGGTAGTGGCTGACCATGGCAGTGAACCGCTGATTGACCCTGCGCTCTTTGCCACGCCCCACCGAATCCACAGCGGTCTTCATGTTGTCGTAGATGCCGCGCTTGGGAATGCCACCGAAGATTTGAAAGGCATGCCAGTGGGCATCAAACAGCATTTCATGTTTTTGCTGGTAGTAAGCCCGAAGCACAAAGGCCCGGCTGTGGGCCAACTTAAACTGGGCAATCTGAAGTTTGACCTGTTTGCCCGCTATGCGGGCAAAGTCCTCACTCCAATCGAATTGGAAGGCTTCGCCACAAGCAAAGCGCAAGGGGATGAAACAACCCTTGCCCGAGGTTTGCGCCTTGAACTGTTCGGAATCTTTCCACTGTCGGGCAAAGGCACACACTCGGTCATAAGACCCGGTAAAGCCCAAAGCGACCAAATCCCGGTACATGCTGCGCAGGTTTCTGCGCAGCTTCTTTGTCTTTTTGTGCTCGGTGGAGAGCCACTGCCTTAACTTGGGCTCAAAAGGACTTAACTTGCCAACGCTGTCTCGCGCTGGGTACTGCGGTTCAACCACCTTGCTTTGCAAATACTTGCGAACGGTGTTCCTGGACAGGCCGCTTCGTCGGGCTATTTCCCGAATCGACGCACCATCGCGAAAATGCCAGCGTCGAATTGCGCTCAATATCGCCACGTTTATCACTCCTTGATTTCTCCCGCCATATCCAGACGGGAAACAGTGTCATACGTGGGTCAAATTTCGACGCAAATCTTTACCCTAAGTGGGTCAATTTTAGATGCAACTCAACAGGCCATGCTGAGTGTGCGATGGTTGATCGCTTCCTCGCCGCTCTCCACGGCGACGATGGCCGCCGCCATCAGCAAGTGCGCCAGTTCCCCTATGGTGCCCTCGCTGCGTGTGAGCAGGTAGCGAGCCATGTCCAGCGTGGCAATTGGGGAAGGCCGGCGCAGCGGGAGCGAAGCGGCGAAGCTGGCCAGCAGTGAGCAGCAATCGTCGTTGGCCTCCCATACCGGCAGCATCATCGGCTCGAAGCGATTTTCCAACTGGTCATCGGAGCGGATGGCTAGGTAGGCGTCGCGCGTGCCTACCCCAACCAACGGGATGCGCAGTTCGTTGCCGAGGAAGCGCAGCAGGTTGAGGAATTCCCGGCGGTTGACGCTGTTGCCGGCCAGCACGTTGTGCAGCTCGTCGATCACCAGCATGCGCACGCCGACCTTGCGCAGCAGTGCCAGAGCCAGTTGCTCCATTTCCGGCAACCGTGGGCGTGGGCGCAGCGGCGCGCCCATCGCGGCGAGCAGCGCGACGTAGAAGCGGATCACGGACGGCTCGGACGGCATCTGCACGACCAACACCGGGATGTGCTCCTGGTCGGCGTCGGAGCTGGCCGGGTGGGTGCGGCGGAACTTCTCGACGATCATCGACTTGCCATTGTTGGTCGGGCCAACCAGCAGCAGGTTGGGCATGCGTTGCTTGTTTGGCCACGCATAAAGGGCTTCCAGCCGGTTCAGCGCCTCGACTGCGCGCGGATAGCCGATCCAGCGGTCGGCGCGAAGGCGCTGGATGCGCTCGTCCGCCGGAAGACGGGCCAAGCCCTGGGCCGCCGGCAGCAGGTGGGACAGGTCGATGATGGGATATTCGTCCACGGCTACCACTCCTCAATCTGGTCGAACGGTTTGGCGGGTGGCAAGTTGTCTGCCTGCGGGTCGGCAATATCCGTATCCGGCGGAACGGGCTTGTCCGGCCGAGCTGATGTCTTGAGGTGCTGGCGGCGATCCGCGTCACGCCGCGCCTTGCGTGTGGCCTTCTGCGCGCTGGTCACAATCTCACGCATCTGGCCGATCATGCGGAACAGCGCCGACTCATCCACCTGTTCGCGCCCTTGCTGCCGCAGTTTCGCCAGCGCCTGCCGTTGTTCCCAGAGGGTGACAGCCGGATGCGACAAGGTACGGTAGGGAATTTCCAGGTAATGCTGTCCCTCCGGTTCCAGGACCCAGATACGGCTGATGTCGCGCGGATCGCGCCGGATCAGAAAGGACGGCCAGCGTTCACGCCGCGCAATCCACGGCTTGAGCGCATCGGCGTAGTAGTGGATGTGGTCGATGACAAAGCCGGTGCGGGTCAGCGTGCGCCGGAGGATCGGCAGAAAATCGACCAGGAACGAAGTAGCGCGTGTGACGACGGCCGGTACGCCGACACGCGCCACGGCCTCGGCCCAGCGCGCGGCCGGCGGTTGGAGCAGGCCGTTGTGCACCGAACCGTGGTAGGTGCCGACCGCCAATGTGAGCCAGCGCTCTAGCTCGCGCAGCGTCAGGGCGGCCTTGTTTTCGGAATCGTAGTCGCCGCGCTGGTCAGGGTTGGAGAAGGTCGTTCCCGGCAGTTCGTCGTGAATCATCTGCATCGCCGTGCCGATGATCCGTTCCACGATGCCGCCATAGTGCGGCTGTCCCAGCGGGCGATAGTCCAGCCGGATGCCATGCTGCTCGCAACCCCGGCGCAGGGCCTCGCTCTTGAACTCGGCCGCGTTGTCTAGGTAGAGCAGCAAGGGCTTGCCGCTCATCTGCCAATCCATTTCCACGTTCAGTCCTTCCAGCCAAGGGCGCTTGTCGCAGGCGACATGCACGAGGCACAGGCCAACCGAAACGGCAGACGGCGCTTCCAGCGTGACGACCATGCCGAGCACGCAGCGGGTGAACACGTCGATGGCGAGGGTCAGGTACGGGCGGCCAATAGGTTGCCGGTCGCGGTCATCGACCACGATCAGGTCGATGACCGTATGGTCTATCTGCACCTGCTCCAGCGGCGCGGTCACGGCAGGAGGCTCGCCGCCCACACCTTGTAGGTCACGAGCGGCATCCTGGCCTTCCCGCCGGCGGATGACCTTGCGCGGGTCAAGGCTAGCGATCCGTAAGGCCACGGTATTGCGCGCCGGCACTCGCAGTTTTTGAGCCTTGCACACCTGAGTGACTTCGCGGTGAAAGGCCGCTAGGCTGCGCTTCTGCTTGGTCAGGAACCGCTTTTGCAGTAGCTCGTGGATGACGCGCTCGACCGGTTCCGGCAAGCGCCCCTTACCTTTACCTCCACCGGACTGGCCGGGCACCAGATCCGTCACGAGGCCGCTGCCTTGCCGGGCACGCCGGATCAGAACGTATACCTGGCGCCGAGACAAGCCCAGCGCCTGAGCCGCCATATCGGCCGCTTCGTGCCCGACCGTCTCCGACTGCGCCAACGGACTGATGATCTCCGCACGACGGCGCGCACGCTCCCAAGCCTCATCAGGCAGAGTGGCCACGCCTTGTTCTGGAATCCGTGGGGTGTCCGTCGCCATGCTCACCTCGCTTTGGTGCACACGAGTATTGAGCATAGTCGAGATTGGTGCAGATCACTTCTGATATTGAACTGTCAGGAGCTGGCTGCACAACAGCCATTACGCCCAATCAACTGGTGCAGTCGTCTTCTGAAAATGACATCCATGCCCAGCCCGTGCGCGAGCTGGATCACCGCCCGCACGATAGTTTGGTCACGGGCATCATCCGGGAGCCTGGCGACAAAGGATTGGTCGATTTTCAATGTGGTGATGGGGCAGCATTTCAGATGTTGCAGGCAGGAATAGCCGGTGCCGAAGTCGTCGGCGGCGAAGCGCACGCCGATGGCGCGCAAGGCGTCGAAACTGGCGAACAGGGCTGGATTGCCGAATGCGACCGATTCGGTCAGTTCGATCTCCAGAAGCTCGGCGGGCAGGGCCATATCGGCCAGCACCCGCTTTACCTCGTCGTCGAACGTTGGCCCAACCTGGCTGGCGGACACATTGATGGCAAGACGGAACGGTTGCCATGCCGGTCCTTGCCACTTGTGCATCTGGCGACAGGCCTCGCCCAGCACCCACGCGCCTATTTCCGGCATCAGGCCGAACGACTCGGCCAGCGGCAGGAACTGGCCGGGCGGCAACAGGCCAAGCCTCGGATGCCGCCAGCGCATCAACGCTTCCGCGCCAGCGATCCGGTGATCGCGCAGATCGACCAGCGGCTGGTAATGCAGGTCAAGCTGTCCGCGCGCCGCCGCCTGCGCCAACTCGGCCGCCGTCCATCCGGCGGGCTGCGAACTCGTCATGATCCGCCCCGGAAGGCGCGCAGCAGCCGCGTTACGGCCAGAACGAACAAGCCGGTCAGCGCGAGCGCGGCAACACCCCAATGCTCGCCAAGGAAGGCACCGGCGGTCGTCCCGGCCAGCACGGCGGCGAGAATCGGCAGATGGCAGGGGCAGGTCAACACGGCCAGCGCACCCCACAGGTAGCCGGAAACGGGTTGGCGCGTCTCGGGCGGCAGTTTGTCAGGGGCGTTCACGGCAATGCCTCCTCGTGCGCCCGCTCGGCTGGCATGGAGGCCAGTTGCGCGTCCAGATGGGCCAACGCCGCGCGCCGCCGCTCGACCAACTGGCGCAGCACGGCAAGCTGCGCTGCGGCTTGTGCGCCGTCCGCTGCGTCGAGCGCACGGCACAGCCGCGCCAGGGCATCCAGGCCGATACCCGCCTCGAAGGCCGCGCGCACGAAGCACAGCCGTTGCAAGGCCGCATCGTCGAACACGCCGTAGCCGCCCGTGGTGCAGGCCACCGGCCGTAACAAGCCGCGCACCAGGTAGTCGCGCACGATATGTACGCTCACCCCAGCGTTATGGGCCAGTTGCGATACCGTGTAGGCGCTCATCGCACACCTCCTTGTCCTCACCCGGCGCAGCAGGAAAGCTGCTTCACATCCTTGTTGAAGGTCTGCGCCGCGAGCTTCAACCCTTCGACCATCGTCAGGTAGGGGAACAACTGGTCGGCCAGTTCCTGCACCGTCATCCGGTTGCGAATCGCCAGTGCGGCCGTCTGGATCAGTTCGCCCGCTTCCGGGGCCACTGCCTGCACGCCGATCAGTCGTCCGCTGCCTTCTTCAACCACCAGTTTGATGAAGCCGCGCGTGTCGAAGTTGGCGAGCGCGCGCGGCACGTTGTCCAGCGTTAGCGTGCGACTATCAGTTTTGATGCCGTCATGGTGCGCTTCCGCCTCGCTGTAGCCTACGGTCGCCACTTGCGGGTCGGTGAACACCACGGCCGGCATCGCGGTCAGGTTCAGGGCCGCGTCACCGCCGGTCATGTTGATCGCGGCGCGAGTGCCGGCCGCTGCCGCCACATAGACGAACTGCGGCTGGTCGGTGCAGTCGCCTGCGGCGTAGATGTGTTCCACGCTTGTACGCATGCCGGGGTCGATGACGATAGCGCCTTGCGGGGTGAGCGTGACGCCCGTCGCATCCAGTGCCAGCTTGCGTGTGTTGGGCGCGCGGCCGGTGGCGACCAGCAGCTTGTCGGCGCGCAGTTCGCCGTGCGCCGTGGTGAGCACGAATTCGCCGTCCCCTTCACCATTGATATACGCGACCTGGCTGGCCTGGGTGTGTTCCCTCACCTCGATGCCCTCCATGCGGAATGCGGCCGTGACGGCTTCGCCTATAGCTGGGTCTTCGCGGAAGAACAGCGTGCTGCGAGCCAGGATCGTCACCTTCGCTCCGAGTCGGGCGAACGCCTGCGCCAGCTCCAGCGCCACCACTGATGAGCCAATCACGGCCAGGCGCTTAGGAATCGTCTCGCTGACCAGCGCTTCAGTGGAAGTCCAGTACGGAGTGTCTTTCAGGCCGGGAATCGGCGGCACGGCCGGGCTCGCGCCGGTGGCGATCAGGCAGCGGTCGAATGCCACCACGCGCTCGCCGCCGTCGTTGAGTTGCACGATCAGGTTGCGATTGTCCTTAAAGCGGGCGGAGCCGTGCAGCACAGTGATCGCCGGATTGCCCTCCAAGATGCCTTCGTACTTGGCGTGGCGCAGTTCATCGACGCGGGCCTGCTGCTGGGCCAGCAGCGCCGTGCGCTGGATGGTCGGCGTGGTAGCGGCGATGCCGCCATCGAACGGGCTTTCCCGGCGCAGATGGGCGATATGGGCGGCGCGGATCATGATCTTGGACGGCACACAACCGACATTGACGCAGGTGCCGCCGATGGTGCCGCGCTCGATCAGCGTGACACGTGCGCCTTGCTCGACGGCCTTCAGCGCCGCTGCCATCGCGGCCCCGCCGCTGCCGATGACGGCGATATGCAATGCGCCGCTGCTACCCGTCTTGTCGTTTCTGCCCAGCAGATCGCGCATCTTGTCGAGCAATCCGCCCGGCGTCGAAACTGAGGGGGCATCGGCCAGCGTGGCCCGATAACCGAGTCCAGCTACAGCGGCCGTCAGCGCGTCGGGTGACGTGCCGAGCTCAATGGCGAGCTTGGCGCTGCCCTTGGCGTAGGAGACATCCGCTGATTGCACGCCGGGCACTTTCTCCAGGGCGTCCTTGACATGCACTGCGCACGAGTCGCAAGTCATGCCGGTGATTTTGAGAGTGCTCATACCATCGTTCCTTATTCGTGTGGGCCGCCGTGTCGCACGGTCAGCCGTCTTTCACAAGCGCTTGGCGGGGAGTTCGCAGCCGTCCGGTCCGCAACGGCGATGCGCCGGCGACACGAAGTCCCAGATCGACACCCCAATCATCAAGGCCAGGCCGACGTACATCAGGTTCGCCGTCCACCAGTTGCCGAGCAGCCAGACCGTGGCCGCAAACACGATGGCCGGGCCGATCATGCCGAGCAGACTGCGCAGCCATTGCCGATGACTGAACCAACCCAGCGCGTTCGCCAGGAAGGCCAGCGCGGCAAACAGCGGCAGCAGGCGGCTGATGAACAGTCCCTCGTACTGGCTCAAGAAGCCCAGCCCGATGGCCGCGCCGAAGCTGGCGAGGGCTGGAAAGCAGGCGGCGCAGCCCATCGCGGAAACGACGCTGCCGAGCGCGCCGGTTTTATCGGCAATGCGTGTCATCAGTCCCATGAAGCGGCTCTCGCTGTTGTCGTTGGCTTGCTGGCTCACTGCTTGACGCTGGACGGATAGCCGGCGTCTGCGGTGGCCTTGGTCAGCTTCTGTACGCTGGCCTTGGTGTCGTCAAAAGTGACGACGGCCTCGCGCTTCTCGAAGCCCACATCGACCTTGCTCACGCCTTCGACCTTGGAGAGCGCTTTCTTGACTGTGATCGGGCAGGCGGCGCAAGTCATGCCGGGAACCGCTAGCGTGACGGTCTGGGTAGCGGCCCACACCGGGGCAACAGCGGCGGCGAGGGCAAGGGAGGCAAACAGTTTCTTCATGATGAACTCCTGGTTAATAGAAAAATGGAACGACATAGGGAAATCCAAGCGCGACCAGGACCAGCACGGCCACGATCCAGAAAATCAGCTTGTAGGTGGCGCGCACCTGCGGAATCGCGCAGACCTCACCTGGCTTGCATGCCTGCACGGGCCGGTAAATCCGCTTCCAGGCGAAGAACAGCGCCACTAGCGCCGCGCCGATGAACAACGGTCGATAGGGTTCCAGCACCGTCAGGTTGCCGATCCAAGCACCGGAGAAGCCCAGGGCGACCAGTACTAGCGGCCCCAGGCAGCAGGTCGATGCAAGAATGGCGGCCAGCCCGCCGGCGAAGAGCGCACCGCGCCCGTTTTGTGGTTCAGACATACGTTGGCCCTTTTGAATTTGGATTGGATAGCGTAACCTTACTTCCGTACTCATGTACGGAGTCAAGCGATATGGAAAATAATTTGGAAAACCTGACCATTGGCGTTTTTGCCAAGGCGGCCGGGGTCAACGTGGAGACAATCCGCTTCTATCAGCGCAAGGGCCTGTTGCCGGAACCGGACAAGCCTTACGGCAGCATCCGCCGCTATGGGGAGGCGGACGTGGTTCGGGTGAAATTCGTGAAATCGGCACAGCGGCTGGGGTTCAGTCTGGACGAGATTGCCGAGCTGTTGCGGCTCGACGATGGCACCCACTGCGAGGAGGCCAGCAGCCTGGCCGAACACAAGCTCAAGGACGTGCGCGAGAAGATGGCCGACTTGGCGCGCATGGAAACCGTGCTGTCTGAACTCGTGTGCGCCTGCCATGCACGAAAGGGGAATGTTTCCTGCCCGTTGATCGCGTCACTACAGGGCGAAGCAGGCCTGGCAAGGTCAGCTATGCCTTAGCGTGCTTTATTTTCCGTTTTCTGAGGTGCCCCC
>NZ_JAVTWB010000131.1:0-9792 GCF_032229525.1 Accumulibacter sp.
GGCGCGCGGCGATCGTCGAGTCGAAAACTTCATCGGCCATGGCCTACCTTGTCGTTGGGAAACTCACTCATTTGCCAGCCTCGCCCTTCGCCCTTTCTTGCCCGCTCCAGACGAAACGACCTAAACCCGGATTTGAACAATTTCACGCGTGGAGTCGACAACACCGCTTTCAGCGCACTTCACCCTGACGCGCGCGACGTCACTCTTGCGGTTTCGGCTCAATGGCAGCTTTGATGTCCGCCGTCACCGCAAGCCTGTCGGAGGCGGTGACGCTGTGGCGGCCTGGTCCCTCGGGCGCGGTCACCAGGCCAGAACGCCGGCAAGGGCTGAACCGGCCAGTACGATGGGCACGAAAGTTCCGAGACGTAGCCACCGATGCTACGCCTCGGCAATGGTCTGACGCCATCCAGCAAATAGTGCGGCGGTGTCTCCCGCGCAGACCGGTCGATTGCAAATACCCAATGCCCAACTTGGATCTCATCGATGGTCAGGGGGAAACTGAAACCGATACCCATCAAAATATCCTTCGGGGCAATGCAGCGCTCATGCCATCTGGCTGATGGTCTTGCGGAAACGCCCGAGCGAGGCGGCGAACAGCAGGCTGCCGATGGCCAGGATGGCCAGGAACTGCGGCCATACCACGTCGATACCGGCGCCGCGGTAGAGGATCGCCTGTCCGGCCGAAACAAAGTGCGTCGTCGGCGCCGCCAGCATGATGTACTGCACCAGTTGCGGCATGCTCTCGCGCGGAGTGGCGCCCCCCGAAAGCATTTGCAGCGGCAGAAGAACGAGCACCAGCAGCATGCCGAACTGCGGCATCGAGCGCGCCAGCGTTGCCAGGAAGATGCCCATCGACGTGGTGGCGAACAGGTGCAGTACGGTGGCCAGCATGAACAGCGCCAGCGAGCCCTGGATTGGCACCTGCAAGGCACCCTGAACGATGAACACCAGCGCCACCATGGCCGCCAGCAGGACCACCAGTCCCATCGACCAGACCTTGGCCAGCATGATTTCGGCCGGCGTTACGGGCATCACCAGCAAGTGTTCGATGGTGCCATGCTCGCGTTCGCGGATCAGCGCCGCACCCGTCAGGATGATCGACAGCATGGTCACGTTGTTGATGATTTCCATCAGCGAGCCGAACCACGCTTGCTCGAGATTGGGGTTGAAGCGCATACGAAGCGCGAGATCGACCGGCGGCACTGCCGAACTGCGATAACGCTGGATGAATTCATTGACCTCGCCGGCGACGATCTGCTGGATGTAGACGTTGCCGGTGAAGGCCTGGCTCATCAGCGTGGCGTCGATATTGAGCTGGATCGCCGGGGTGCGGCCGGCCAGCACGTCGCGCTGAAAACCCGGCGGAATGTCGAGCACAAAAGTGTAGTCGCCCCTGTCCATTCCCGGGTCGATCCCGTTCAGCGAGACCATCACCGGCGTCTTGAAGTGCGGCGGATAGAAGCTCGCAACAATGCGCGCTGACAGTGGCGAGCCGTCCTCGTCGACGATGGCGATCGGCGCGTTGTGCAGGCTCTCCGGCATGGCGGTGGCGGCGACGTAGATCGCCACGGTGAAGGTCCAGGCGATCAGCACCAGCATCATCGGGTCGCGCACCAGACTCCATAGTTCCTTGACGCCGAGGCGGAAAATGTTCTTGCTGCTGATCATCGTCTCAGGCCTCCTGTTTTTTCAGCAGCGCGATCGACAGGCCGAGGATCACCGGGATGGCGACGAGCATGGGCCAGAAGGACGGGCCCAGGCTGGTAATGTCGAGTTCCTTGCTGAACACGCCGCGACTGATGGTCAGGAAATGGGTTGCCGGGTAGATGCGGCCGATGAAGGCGCCCATCCCTTCAAGCGAAGACACCGGGTTGAGCAGGCCGGCAAACTGTACGCAGGGAATGATGGTGCCGATCATGGTCACAAACATGGCGGCGATCTGGCTTCTGGTGAAGGTCGAGGCGAGCAGGCCGAAGCCGGTCGAGCAAATGACGAAGATCAGAGCCGCCAGCGCCAACGTGGCGAAGCTGCCCTTGACCGGCACCCCGAAAACAGTGACGGCCAGCACCGTCAACAGCAGGAAGTTGACCATCGCCAGCGCAATGTAGGGCAACTGCTTGCCAAGCAGGAATTCACTGCGTGTGACGGGCGTCACGTAGAGGTTGATGATCGATCCCAGTTCCTTCTCGCGCACCACCGACAGCGCGGCGAGCATCGCCGGAATCATCATCAGCAGCATCGGGATCACTGCCGGCACCATGGCCGGCAGGCTCTTGACGTCGGGGTTGTAGCGGTAACGGGTTTCCAACGTGCTGGGCGAAGTTAGGGTGATTCCCAGACGGTGCGTCGCCATGTCGACGAGCCACATCTGGTGCATGGCCTGGACATAGCCGCGAACGGTCTCGGCGCGCGTCGGCATGGCGCCGTCGACCCAGGCGCCGATCTCTACCGGCGTGCCGCGCGCGATGTCGCGCGCAAAGCCGGGCGGGATCTCGATGGCCAGGGACAGTTCGCCCTTGCGCATGCGCCAGTCGAGCTCGGCATAGTCGGTTATCGGCGCCTTTTCGATGAAGTAGCGCGAGCCCGAGAGGTTGAGTGCGTAGTTGCGACTGAGTACCGTCTGGTCGCGATCGAGCACGGCATAGGACAGGTTTTCGACGTCCAGGCTGATGCCGAAGGCGATGATGAACATCAGGATCGCCGAACCGAGCAGCGCCAGTGTCGCGCGTACCGGGTCACGGCGCAGTTCGAGCGTCTCGCGCAGGGTGTAGCTCAAGGCGCGGCCAAGGTTGAAGCCGAAGCGCGGGGCGATGACGCGAGTCCGGGCGGCGGGCGCCGGTTTGGCCACGACGGGCGCAGTGACTTTTTCGGTGCCCGCCGAGGCTTCCTCGAGATATGAGATGAAGGCCTGCTCGAGCGTTTGCGTGCCGCGCTGGCGTACCAGTTCAGCCGGGCTGTCGCTCACCAGCACGCGGCCCGAATGCATCAGCGAGATGCGGTCGCAGCGCGCAGCCTCGTTCATGAAGTGGGTGGAGATGAAGATTGTCACCTTGTCGTTGCGCGAGAGGTCGATCATCAACTGCCAGAACATGTCGCGCGCGATCGGGTCGACGCCCGAGGTCGGTTCGTCGAGGATCAGCAGTTCGGGCTGGTGGATCACCGCCACCGCCAGCGACAGGCGCTGGCGGATTCCCAGCGGCATTTCGTCGGGCAGGGTATCGATGACATTGGCCAGGCCAAAGCGTCTGACGAGTTCGTCGACGCGCGCGGCGATCGAGTCCTCGGGCAGCGAGAACAGCCTGGCATGCAGCACCAGGTTCTGGCGCACAGTGAGTTCGCCATAGAGCGAGAAGGCCTGCGACATATAGCCGACGCGCCGACGCGCGTTGATGTCGCTGGCATTGACCGGCTGGCCGAAGAGCAACGCCGTGCCCTCGCTGGCCGGCAAGAGGCCGGTGAGCATCTTCATGGTCGTCGACTTGCCGCAGCCGTTGGAGCCGAGGAAGCCGAAAATCTCGCCGCGCCGAATGCGAAAGTCGACGTGGTCGACGGCGATGAAATCACCGAAGCGCATGCTCAGGCCCCTGGCCTCGATGGCGATGTTTCCCTCGCTGCCGGTCGCACTCACCGGCAGCGGCGGTACGATGATGGCCTGGTGTCCGCGCCGTTCTTCCGCGGGCAGCAGCGCGATGAAAGCATCTTCGAGCGAGTCCGTCGCGGTACGGGCGTGCAGCTGCGCCGGCGTGCCGCTGGCCAGCACGCGGCCATTGTCCATGGCCACCAGATGGTCGAAACGTTCGGCTTCCTCCATGTAGGCGGTGGCGACGATCACGCTCATTGCGGGCCGTTCGCTACGGATATGGTCGATCAGATCCCAGAACTGCTTGCGCGACAGCGGGTCGACGCCGGTCGTCGGTTCGTCGAGGATCAGCAGGTCGGGGTCGTGGATCAGGGCGCTGCACAGGCCAAGCTTCTGCTTCATGCCACCCGAGAGCTTGCCCGCCGGGCGCGACAGAAAGGGCTGCAGGCCGGTACTGGCGGTCAGTTCGTCGATGCGCTGGCGGCGCTCGTCGGCGCTGTGACCGAACAGGCGGCCGAAGAATTGCAGATTCTCCTCGACCGACAGTGTCGGGTAAAGGTTGCGTCCCAGGCCCTGCGGCATGTAGGCGATGCGCGGGCAGACGCTGTCGCGGTGCTGCTTGCTCGCCATATCGCCGGCCAGCACCTGCAAGGTCCCCTGCTGCAGCTTGCGCGCGCCAGCGATCAGCGCCAGCAGGCTCGACTTGCCGACGCCGTCGGGACCGATCAGGCCGACCATGCACCCGGCCGGGATGTCGAGCGTGATGTCGTCGAGCGCGAGCGTCTTGCCGTAGCGCAGGCTGATGCCAGCGAGCCGGACCACCGGTGCCGCGCCGCTGGTCGCCAGCCCGCGGCCTGCGCTCATTGCGGGACCTTGACCGTCAGTTCAGCTGGCCACGAGGCCTGGCTATCAAGCTTGAGCCAGGCGATTCCGGGCAGGCCGGTCTTGATCTGGGTCAGGTTCTTTTGCAACAGGTCGCGGCCGATCTGCGCCTTGACGCGGAACATCAGTTTTTGCCGTTCGCTCGCGGTTTCGACCGTCTTCGGCGTGAACTGCGCGGTACTGGCGACGAAGGAGACCCTGGCCGGGATCACGTATTGTGGCGCGGCGTCGAGGATGATATGGACTTCGCTGCCCAGCGCCAGCTTGCCGGCGGCGGTTTCGGGGACGAAGAAGGTCATGTAGACGTCGCCCAGGTCCACCAGGTTGAGCACCTTGCCGCCGGCGGCCAGCACTTCGCCGGGCTGAGCGATGCGGTATTGCACGCGGCCGTCACGCGGCGCGGTGAGCGAACTGTCGTCGATGTCGACCTTGATGCGGACGATGGTGGCCTGGGCGGCGTCAACCGTTGAGCGTGCCCCGGCCACCTGCGCACGCGCAGCGGCGATGGTCGCCTGCGCCGCCTGCACCTGCGCCCTGGCCGCGCCGACCGCCGCCCGCACGCTGTGCACGCGGGCCCGATCATCGTCGAGTTCCTGCCCCGACGCGGCACCTTCGCGCGTCAGTGTCTCCGAGCGCACCAGGCGCCTTTGCGCGGCGTCGAGTTCGCTCTCGCGCTGCGTAACGAGGGCCAGCGCTGCCTGCCGCTCGCTTTCGCGCACCGCGACCTGCGCTTCGGCGCTGGCTACTGCGGTGAGTGACTGCTGGTGCCGCGCCTGTGCCTCGTCACGCTGGGCTTCGAGGGTCTGCACTTGCATGTGGGCCAGCGTCTGGCCCGCTTTGACGAAGTCGCCATCGGCGACCAGGATGTCCTGCACGCGTCCGCTGAACTTGCTTGAGACATCGATTTCAGTAGCTTCAATGCGGCCATTGCTGCTCACGAACCCTTCGCCAGGCCCCTTGGGGCGCAGCATTTGCCAGGCCAGCAGAGCGGCCGCCGCGATGACGGCGACGATGAGGGCTGGAATCAGCCATTTTTTCCATTTCTTGAGCATCGAACCCGCCGCTGACGTGAGCGGCGGAGCAGTCGCTGTCCCGGCTGTCCCGGCTGGCGGGGTGAGCGTTGTGGTGGCCGGCGGGCAAGTCGTCGGGATGGCCGCGGGTATGACCTCGGGATTGGCGGGTGCAGCGTCCGTTGCGGTGGCTTGTGCAATAGCTGGTGTGGGAGCAGGTGGTGCAGCCGTTGGGCTGACGGTTACGGTAACCGGTTCGGCCGCCGCCGGCATATCCGCTGGTGTGACGGGTGCGGCGAGCGGAGGAGCGAACGTTACCGTGACCGTTACTGAAGCCGGCGGGGCAAGCGGTACGATGACCGTTGGGGTGGCGGTAGGGTTCATGGGGCACTCGTGGCGGGTGTGGGTTCAGGCGGTTTAGACTTTTCGCCTGCGGGTGGCGAATCAAAATCCAGCGCGCCGCCGCCGAGAGCGGCATACAGGCTGATCTGGCTGCTCAGCAGTTCGCGCCGCGTCTGCACGAGTTGTTGCTCGGCGGCAAGCAGATCGCGCTGGGCATCAAGCACGTCCAGAAAAGGCGAGGCGCCGTTGTTGAAGCGCAATTGCGAAAGCCGTGCGCGCTCCGCCTGCGTCGCCAGCGCTGTGCGGGCAATCGCGACCTGCTGCCTTAGCCAGACACGTGCCGAAAGCGCATCGGATACGTCGCGGAAGGCAAGCTGCACGGTTTTCTCATAATTGGTCACGGCCAGATCGCGACGCGTTTCAGCCAGGCTCAGGTTGTTTTTCCTGCGCCCACCGTCGAAGATCGGCAGCGAAATGCTCGGCGAAAATAGCCAGGCGAGGCTGCCCGAGGCGAACAGGTCATTGAGTTCGACACTCGCTGTGCCTAGCGAGCCGAGCAACGCAATGCGCGGAAAAAATGCGGCGCGCGCCGCACCGATGTTGGCATTTGCCGCCTTCAGCAAATGTTCGGCAGCGACGATGTCGGGGCGTTGCAGCAGCAGATCGGAAGGCAGGCCAGGGCGCAGTTCGCGAAATACATTGCTTTCGTCAAACTGGCCTGATTCGGGGGGCAACTCGACGTGTGCTCCGACCAGCAGGGTCAAGGCATTGAGCTGTGCCGCTCGCGCCAGCTCAAGCTGGGCGCCAAGCGCCTGGGCCTGGGTCAGCAGGGTTTGTACTTCGGTCAGGTTGAAGCGCGAGGTCGAGCCTACCTCGACGCGGCGAGTGAATATGCGGAAACTCTCCTCGCGGCTGACGATGGTCTGGCGCGCCAGTGCAATACGCTCGTCGAGTCCGCGTAAGGCGAGATAGTTGTTGGCAACCTGTGCAACCAGCCCGATGCTGGCCGCGCGGCTAGCGGCGTCGGTAGCCAGATAGGTTTCCAGTGCCGCGTCCTCCAGGCTGCGTACGCGTCCCCAGAAATCGATTTCCCAGCTCGCCAGGCCCAGTCCAACCTGATACTGGCTGGCGACCAGTGGCCTGCCGGTGAGGCTCATCCTGGCCGGCGTTCGCGAGCGGTCTTCTCTGGCTTGTGCGCCAATGGTGGGGAACAGGTCAGCCCGCTGGATTCCGTAGGCGGCACGCGCCTCCTCGACCCGCAGCACGGCGCTGCGCAGATCACGGTTGTTGTCCAGCGCCAGCCTGATCAGGGACTGAAGTTGCGGGTCAGTGAAATAATCACGCCAGCCGATGGCCGCCGCGCTCGCACCGTCCTGAGTGGTAGCGGACGCATAGACGGGGGACACCGGCAAGGCGGGCACCTCGTAGGGCGGTGCCATCGAGGCGCAACCCGCCATCAACAGGGCGACGACAGCGAGCTTGAGGCTGGACGATCCGGCATTGAGTATCCGGCTGGCCTCCATTCAAACCTCCGGGCGAGCCGGAGTGATGGCGATTACGAGACGCAGCGCCTGCATCCATAAGACAAGCACGGCGGAGGAGCAGTGTTCGATCCTGTGCAGGGGCGTGCTGGTGTTCATGCCAATAACTCGTCGATCAGCCCAGCACATGGCAGCCGCCGTCAACAAATACGACGTTGCCGGTCATGTGCAGCGACCAGTCGCTGACCACTCCTGCAGCCACCGCACCCACATCGTCGATGCTGACCAGGTGATGTTGCGGAGAATGCTGCGCGACCTGCTCAAGCAATTCATCAAAATGTTCGATACCGGAGGCGGCGCGGGTCAGGATCGGTCCCGGCGACAAGGCATGGACACGGATTCCTTGCGGGCCGAGCTCTACCGCCATTTGACGCATCACGGACTCCAGCGCGGCCTTCACCGGCCCCATGATGTTGTAATGATCGATCACCTTCTGCGCCCCGTAATAGCTGAGAGTCAGCAGCGCGCCGCCCTGCCCCATCAGCGGTTCGGCAAGGCGGGCCATGCGGATGAACGAATGGCATGAGACATCCATCGCGCGTGCGAAACCGGCGGCAGAGCAATCTATGACGCGGCCATGCAGATCCTCCTTTGGGGCATAGGCGATGGCGTGCAGCGCGAAGTCGAGTTGCCGCCATTGCTTTTTAATGGCTGCGAAGACGGCCTCAAGCTGGCCCGGCTTCTCGACGTCACAGGGCAGGATGAGCGGACTGCCGAACTGTTCGGCGAGTGGGCGCACGAAGGGTTCGGAGTGCTCGTTGAGGTAGGTAATGGCCAGCTCGGCGCCCAGTGCGTGCATCGCCTTGGCGCAGCCATAAGCGATACTCTGGTCGTTGGCGATACCGATCACCAGCCCCTTCTTGCCGGCGAGGTTGATCGATGTCGTGCTGCTATTTCCCTGATTCGTCATGACAAAGGATTCCCGGTTATTTCTGCATTACGTAGGTGCCCGGCGCCGGAGAGATTGGCTTCAGACCTGCCGCTGCGCCCATTGCCGGGGCGGCAACAGGCTGACCTGACCGGGCCTGCAACCAGGCCGCCCAGTCCGGCCAGCACGATCCTTCGTGCTGGGGTGCCGTCTTGAGCCAGGTGTCGGGGTCCACGTGATTGCTGTCGTGTGCTGGCGTCAGCACCTGATAGCTGCGCCTGGGAGCGCCCGGCGGATTGACAATGCCGACGTTGTGACCACCCGAGGTGAGCAGGACAGTGAGTTCGACATCGGCCAGCAGGTCGCTTGCCGGCGTGCGCTCGCCCACCAGGTAGTCCTTGAGCATCCGCGACCACACCAGGTCGTTCGAATTCAGCCACTGGAAGGCTCCGGCCATCTGCGTGTTGTCGAGATAGCCCCGGTCCCACATGCTGTCTTGAAGAAAAATGTTTTGACGGTCGTCGATGAACAGTGCCAGTTCTGCCTGCTCGGCCGGATTATGGGACAGGCGGGTCAGCCGGTCTTCGAAGGCCAAACGCATCGCCGCCGACGAAATGCCTCCGGGCAGATGTGAAAATTGGTCATGGACCAGTCGATCAAGGTCGCCGCCAGGCAAAGTCGGTACGCTGGCAAGCGAGGTAGCGAGGGCGGTTGTCATCTGAAATTCACTTTCCGGTTTTGGCCGGCCTGTTGCTGACCTGAAGCGAAGGCTGCAGCCCAGGACCGACGAGCGAAAACCCGTCTCAAGTCAGCGCGCCGCAACCGTGTCGCGCGCCACCTTAGGCAGCTAGCCGGGGGCGTACTTCAGGTCCGGCTTCTTCTGCTGTGCGTTTGGCAGAGCGGCCGCATGCTCGTCGCGGGCCCGCTGGCCGCCTCGAATGACTTCGAGGCATCCATCCAACCCGGGGCCAAGGCAGCCCGCATGATCACACCATGCAAATATCCGCATTCCGGCCGGTGTCTCCGCGTGTGCCAGACACGATCGCCGGCGCGGCGCCCTTGTTGTCACTGGCGTCGCGCAGGGCCTCCATCCACAAGCCCCCGGCCTTGACGCCGCGGACTCCGGCTCTTCTGGCGACCCATGGCAGGATCTTTGGGTACTTCTGCGTCATTTCAGTCTCCTTGGTGCGCCGTCGTCAAGCGTGGTCAAACGCGTTGCCTTCGGCTGTGTTGTGAGGTCGCGGGACAACGGGCTACTTGCAAGCCTAGGCTGGCAGTCGAACAAAGTCTGTGCGCCAGCGCACCCGACAGGTTTCGGCACAAGCATCCCGGAAGCAGGCGCTCAACGAACGGCATTGCCGAAGAAAAGGCCCCGACTCGCGGGGCTCGTTGATCACCACCACGTTCTGCGTGCTTAGGCGCCTTTCTTCGAAAGAGAGGCCGCCGAGCTTGCCATCCGGGCGGTTGCGTCACTGGCCACTTTGGTGTTGGCTGCGGTCATGTCGGTTATCTGCTGCGCAAAGCCCTTGAACTGTTCGAAGCCTTTGAGCCACCCCGCGCTGGGGTTTG
>NZ_JAVTWB010000132.1:0-9703 GCF_032229525.1 Accumulibacter sp.
CCACAGCGACGGCGTCGCCGGCACCCGCAGGCTGCCAAAGCCCGCCAGCAACAGCAGTGCGCCGGTGACCACGACGCCGGCGAAGGCGGCCATCGCCTTGGTTTCTATGCTCAGCTCGTGCGCACGCCGGGAGAGCACGTTGAACAGGGCAAACGAGAAGCCGGCGATCAGAGCGAGCCAGTCGGCAAGATCCTGCGGCGCTGGCAGACCCCCTTGTGGCGGCCAGAGCATGGTCGCCGCCCCAGCCAGAGACAGCGCGATGACCGACGCTCCGGCACGGGTGAGTTGTTCATCGAGCAGCAGGCGCGACAGCACGACGGTCCACAACGGTGCCAGATAGAAGAGCAGCAGAACGCGTACCACCTGGCCGTCCAGGTTGGCCAGCACGTAGCCGAGGTTGCAGACAGCGGCGGTCAGTGCCAGCCAGAGCAGCGACCACGAGGGCGAGCAGCTGTCAGGCGAGCGGCGAAATACCAGCAGGCCAAGCATGAAGGCGATGGCGTAGGTGATCGTCGACGCGGCAACGCCATCGAACCCGCCGTCGCGCAGAATCCGGTAGGGGTACCAGATGACGCCCCAGAGCAGCGCGCCGGTGAGCAAGGCGCCGACCGCGAAATGCCGTTCACGCGCCGTGCCACCGCGCCGCATCTGCCGCGTGCTTTCTTTCACCGTCAGTCGATGCCCCTTATAATCGCCAGCACGATCCCGCCTTCCGCCACCACAAGCTCACGCCCGTGAATCCCCACCTCAGCAAGCTGCAACCCTATCCCTTCGAGAAATTACGGCAGCTGTTCGCCGGCATCACGCCGAATCCGGCGTTGCGCGAAATCAGGCTGTCGATTGGCGAGCCCCAGCACGTCACGCCGACTTTCATCAAGGACGCGCTGACCGCCGGTCTGGCCGGGCTGGCCGCGTATCCTACCACCCTCGGCAGCGCCGAACTGCGGCGAAGCCTTGTTGGCTGGCTGGCGCGTCGTTACGGGCTTCAGGGCCTCGACGCGGAGACGCAGGTGGTCCCGGTCAACGGTTCGCGCGAAGCCTTGTTCGCCTTCGCCCAGACGGTCATCGACCCCACACGCGGCTACACTCCGCTGGTGGTCAGCCCCAACCCGTTCTACCAGATTTACGAGGGTGCCGCCTATCTCGCCGGCGCCGAACCGCGCTTCCTGAACACCCTGCCGGCCGACGATTACGCCCTTGATTTCGACGCGCTGAGTGAAGCCGAATGGCAGCGCGTGCAGCTGTTCTATGTCTGCTCGCCGGGCAACCCGACCGGCAAGGTGTTGGGCCTCGACGACTGGAGACAGTTATTTGCCCTGGCCGACCGCTACGGCTTCATCATCGCCTCGGACGAATGCTACTCGGAGATTTTTCCCGACGAAGCCGCGCCGCCACTCGGCTGCCTGCAGGCAGCCAGCCTGCTGGGTCGCGGTTTCGAGCGACTGGTGATGTTCTCCAGCCTGTCCAAGCGATCAAACGTCCCCGGCATGCGTTCGGGCTTCGTCGCCGGCGACCCGGCGACGCTCAAATCATTCCTGCTCTACCGCACCTACCACGGCAGCGCGATGAATCCGGCGGTGCAGGCCGCCAGCGTCGCCGCCTGGAACGACGAGGCGCATGTCGTCGAAAACCGTCGCCAGTACCGGGAGAAGTTCGCTGCCGTCACGCCGCGTCTGGCCGAGGTGGTGGACACGGCGTTGCCGGATGCCGGTTTCTACCTGTGGGCGAGGACGCCGATCAGCGACAGCGAGTTCGCCCGCCGGCTGCTCGCTGACTATAATGTGGTTCTTCTACCGGGAAGCACCCTGGCGCGGACCGCGCAGGGGATCAATCCCGGCGCCGGTTTTGTGCGCATTGCGCTCGTCGCCCCACTCGCGGACTGCGTCGAAGCCGCCGAGCGCATTCACTCATTCGTTTCGAAACTCTAGGGAAAACAGCCATGCAGGCAGTCCAGCAAGTCATCGATGAGGCCTGGGAAAACAGAGCCTCGCTAACCCCCGGCAACGCCGACGAAACCATCGGCCTGGCCGTCGCCGATGTCCTCAAGCGACTCGACAAGGGCAGCCTGCGCGTCGCCGAGAAGATCGACGGCGAGTGGGTGACGCACCAGTGGGTCAAGAAAGCCGTTCTGCTTTCGTTCCGCCTGACTGACAACGCAGTGGTCGAAGCGGGTCCGCTGCGCTATTTCGACAAGGTGCCGAGCAAGTTCGCCGATTACGACAAGAACGAATTCATCAGCGGTGGCTTTCGCGTCGTGCCGCCGGCGACCGTCCGGCGCGGCGCTTTCATCGGCAAGAACGTGGTGCTGATGCCCTCCTTCGTCAACATCGGCGCCTATGTCGATGAAGGAACGATGGTCGACACCTGGGCCACGGTGGGTTCTTGTGCGCAGATTGGCAAAAACGTGCACCTCTCGGGTGGTGTAGGCATCGGCGGCGTGCTCGAACCGATTCAGGGCAACCCGACGATCATCGAGGACGGCTGCTTCATCGGCGCTCGCTCGGAAGTGGTCGAGGGCGTCATCGTCGGCGAAGGATCGGTGATCTCGATGGGGGTCTTTCTCGGCCAGTCGACCAAGATTTTCGACCGCGAAACAGGCGAAGTAAGCTATGGCCGCATCCCGCCGGGGTCGGTCGTGGTCTCCGGCAGCCTACCGGCAAAGGGGGGCAGCCACAGTCTCTACTGTGCGGTGATCGTCAAGAAGGTCGACGCCCAGACGCGTGCCAAGACCAGCATCAACGAGCTGCTGCGCAGCGACTGAGCGCTTCCTCATCGCCTACTGAACCGGTGGAAAAGGCATGATCCTCGACAAGCTCTTTCAGGTAATGGGAGACCGGCAGGCCTCCGATATCTTCATCTCGGCCGGTATTCCGATCCACATCAAGATCCAGGGCATCACGCTGCCGGTCAATCAGCAGGTCATGGATCCGGCGATGATCGAAAAGATCGCCTTCGAGCTGATGACTTCGGAGCAGGCCGCGAGCTTTGCCTCGACCAAAGAGATGAACCTCTCGGTTGGCGTGCCCGCACTGGGCAATTTCCGGATCAACCTGTTCCGCCAACGCGGCTCGGTGTCGATCGTCGTGCGTTACATACAGGGCAATATCCCGGCGCTTGATTCCCTGATGCTGCCGCCGATACTTGCGGACCTGGTCATGGAACGGCGCGGCCTGATCCTGGTCGTCGGCTCGACCGGCTCGGGGAAGTCGACCACCATCGCGTCGATGCTCGATCATCGCAATATCAATACCGTCGGCCATATCCTGACCATCGAGGATCCGATCGAGTATCTGTTCAAGCACAAGAAATCGATCGTCAACCAGCGCGAGATCGGTATGGATACGCTGAGCTGGAACAATGCCTTGAAAAGCGCCATGCGGCAGGCGCCCGACTGTATCCTGATCGGCGAGATACGTGACGTGGAAACGATGCAGGCGGCGATTGCCTACGCGCAAACTGGCCACCTCTGTCTCGGTACGCTGCACGCCAACAACAGTTACCACGCGCTCAACCGGGTCATCAACTTCTTTCCCCTCGACGGCCGCAACTCCTTGTACATGGACCTCTCCGTGACCCTCAAGGCGATTGTTTCTCAGCGCCTGGTGAAGACCAAGGAGGGCAAGCTGGCACCCGCCGTCGAAGTGCTGCTCAACAGCTACCACGTTCAGGAACTGGTCGAGCGTGGCGACATTCCGGCCCTCAAGGAGGCGATGGAACAAAGCCTCGCACCCGGGTCGCAGACCTTCGAGCAGGATCTCGTCCGGCTCTATCGTTCGGGGGTGATTACCTTGCAGGAAGCGCTCGATCACGCCGACTCACCGACCAACCTGTCCTGGCTGATCAATAACAACGAAGCCCGGTCCCAACCGGGGGCGCCAGACGGAATGAGTCAGGCGTCGTCCGAGTTCGCGGCGGCCGACATGACCGGCTCGTCCTACAAGGAGTTTGCCCTCAGCCTGAATGACTCCGACGAACGCTAGACCAGGGCGGGAGATGGTAAGCGACAGTGCGCCTGAAGTGACGGACGACGCCACGGTCAAGCTAGCCGAGCAACTCATTTCGTGTCGCTCGGTGACTCCCGAAGACGGCGGCTGCCTGCCGATCATCGCCGGGCGCCTCGAAGCCGTCGGCTTTCGTTGCGAATTCATCAATCGCGGTAGCGTGACAAACCTCTGGGCGCGCCGCGGCCAAAGCTCCCCGCTCCTGTGCCTGGCCGGCCACACCGACGTCGTACCCACCGGCCCACTGGAGCAATGGCACAGTGACCCGTTTCAGCCGGTACACCGGGATGGCCAGTTGTACGGGCGTGGCGCGGCCGACATGAAGGGTTCCCTGGCCGCTTTCGTGACTGCCGTTGAAAGCTACGTTGCCGCCAGCCCGGAACATGGTGGATCGATCGCCCTGCTGCTCACTTCCGACGAGGAAGGCGACGCCGTCGACGGCACCGTCGTCGTCACCGAAGCCCTGCAGCAACGCGGCGAGGCGATCGACTACTGCATCGTCGGTGAGCCGACATCGGTCAAGGCGCTCGGCGACATGATCAAGAATGGCCGCCGCGGCTCCCTCTCGGCGAGGCTGACGGTCAAGGGGGTGCAAGGTCACATCGCCTACCCGCATCTGGCAAAAAATCCGATCCATCTGGCGGCACCGGCGATTGCCGAGCTGGCGCAGACGGTCTGGGATTACGGCAACGAATTTTTCCCGCCGACCACCTGGCAAATCTCCAACATCCACGGCGGCACCGGCGCCAGCAACGTCATTCCAGGCACGGTCGACATTCATTGCAACTTCCGTTTCGGCACCGCCAGCACGCCGGAACAACTGCAGGGCAGAACCCGCGCGCTCCTCGACCGGCACGGTCTCTCCTACGACATCGCCTGGACCCTGGGGGCAAGACCTTTCCTCACTGGGCACGGCGCCCTGATCGACGCGGCGCTGCAGGCGATCCGCGCTGAAACCGGACTGGATGCGGAGCTGTCGACCACCGGTGGTACTTCGGACGGTCGCTTCATCGCCGGGATTTGCCCGCAGGTGATCGAAATTGGCCCGGTCAATGCCAGCATCCACAAGGTCAATGAATGTGTCGAAGTCGCTGCCTTGCCCCGGCTGGCCGCGATTTACCGCCGCATTCTCGAACAGTTGCTGCCCAGCCATGTTTGAACAGGCACAGACTGAACTGCGCACGCTGCGCGACCTGCTGCGTTTCGCCGTCAGCCGCTTCAACGAGGCCAAGCTGTTTTTCGGCCATGGTGCCGACAACGCCTGGGACGAAGCGGTTTATCTGCTACTGCACAGCCTGCACCTGCCGCTCGATCGACTCGAGCCCTTTCTCGACGCGCGACTGAGCAGCGACGAACGCGCCACGGTGCTCCGGATCGTCGAACGCCGTATCAAGGAGCGCCTGCCAGCAGCCTACCTGACCAACGAGGCGTGGTTGGCCGAGTATCGTTTCTACGTCGACCAACGGGTGATCGTGCCGCGCTCGTTCATCGCCGAGCTGTTGCGCGAACAGTTGGTGCCGTGGGTCGAAGACCCGGAGGAGGTCGGTTCGGTGCTCGATCTGTGCACCGGCTCGGGCTGCCTGGCGATCTTCGCCGCGCACGCTTTCCCGCAGGCCGACGTAGACGCCGTCGATATCTCGCCGGATGCGCTCGCCGTCGCCGCACGAAACGTCGCCGACTACGATCTCGAGTCACGCATTCGCCTGCTCGAGAGCGACCTGTTCAGCGGTATTCAGGACCAGTGTTACGAGCTGATCGTCAGCAATCCGCCCTACGTCAATGCGGCATCGATGGCCAGATTGCCCGCCGAGTACCAGCGCGAACCGGTGCTGGCGCTGGCCAGCGGCGAAGACGGACTCGATCTGACGCGCGCCATCCTGGCCGCGGCACGCCAACACCTCAAACCACACGGCCTGCTGGTGGTCGAGATTGGCCACAACCGTGACGATCTGGAGGCGGCTTTCCCGGAGACGCCCTTCATCTGGCTCGACACGGCAGCGGGTGATCAGTATGTCTTCCTGCTGCATCGCGAAGAATTGCCGTGAGCGGCGCGCTGCGCTCCCCACTCCGTTGCGTAGCGATCGCTCGGTTGCGCCTGCTGCTGTTGGCGGTCGTCATCCTGGCAGGTTGCGGCAACCCGGCGCAGCTCGCCACGCTGCCGGCGGGCAGCGCCGTACTCGCCTTCGGCAACAGCATCACCTACGGCAGCGGTGCCGGTCCGGGCGATGACTATCCGGGTCATCTGGCGGCGATCAGCGGCTGGCAGGTGCACAATGCGGGGATCCCGGGCGAGACCGCCGAAGAAGCACGCGGCAGGATCGGCACGCTGCTTGCGCAGACCCGCCCGGCCCTGGTCATCGTCGAGAGCGGTGGCAACGATTTCCTGAGAAGGCGTCCGGAAGCGCTGGTCAAGGAAGACCTGCGCGCCATCGTCGCGTCGATCAGGGCTGCCGGAGCACAGGTGGTGCTGGTCGCCGTACCGAAGTTCTCCCTGCTCGGCGCCGCGACTGGCCGGCTGCCGGATTCGCCGATCTACGCCGAGCTCGCCGGCGAAGAAAAACTGCCGCTGGTAGAAGGCGTTCTCGCCGCTGTCCTGTCAGACCCGGCACTGAAGGCCGACCCCATTCACCCCAACGCCAGTGGCTACCACAAACTGGCGGAAGGCGTTGCCGAGCAACTGACGCGCGTCGGCTTGCTGAAAAAGCCATAAGGGCTGGCCTTTGCCGGCACCCTTGCCGATCGTCACCGCCGGGCCAGACGATGCGCCGGCAGAACCACAGGGACCCCCCCGATGACCACCGATACCCCACAGAGAATCCACCGCCAGGATTACACGCCGCCGCCGTTTCTGGTCGAGCATGTCGAACTCGACGTGCACTTCCACGCCGACGGGGTGCTGGTCAACAGCCAACTGCGCCTGCGGCGCAATCCGGCGGTGGCGCCCGGCCAGCCGCTGCAACTCGACGGCCAGGGACTGCAGACGATCTCGGTGGCGATCGACGGCACACCGCTCGCCAAAGACGACTACCGCTGCAGCGACTCGCTGCTGACCATCGTCAATCCTCCGGACGCTTTGACGCTGAGCACGCAGGTGCGTATCGATCCCGACCATAACAGCAGCCTGTCCGGGCTTTATCGCTCGAAAGACGGCTATTTCACCCAGTGCGAGGCGCAGGGTTTCCGCAGCATTACCTGGTTTCCCGATCGTCCGGACATCATGTCCCGCTATCAGGTGACCCTGCACGCCGACAAGGCCAGCCTGCCGGTGTTGCTGGCCAACGGCAACCCTGCCGGCAGCGGCGACGAGGGCGCTGAGCGCCATTGGGCCCGCTGGGAAGATCCATTCGCCAAACCCTGCTACCTGTTTGCCATGGTCGCGGCGCGTCTGGAGGTGCTGCGCGACCAATTCACCACCAGCAGCGGGCGAAGCGTAGAACTCGCGGTCTTCGTCGAGCCCGGCAAGCTCGACCAGTGCGCGCACGCCATGGATGCCCTCAAACGCGCGATGCGCTGGGATGAGGAGGTCTTCGGGCTCGAATGCGACCTCGATCACTACATGATCGTCGCCGTCGGCGACTTCAACATGGGGGCGATGGAAAACAAGGGCTTGAACGTCTTCAACACCAAATACGTCCTGGCGCGTGCCGATACCGCGACCGACAGCGATTATCAGAACATCGACCGGGTGGTAGCGCATGAGTATTTTCACAACTGGACCGGCAACCGCGTCACCTGTCGCGACTGGTTCCAGTTGTCGCTGAAAGAGGGGCTGACGGTTTTCCGCGACCAGCAATTCGGCGCCGACATGCACAGCCCGGCAGTTACCCGCATCCGTGAAGTCCGCGGCCTGCGGGCGGCGCAGTTCCCCGAAGACGCCGGCCCGATGGCGCATCCGGTGCGACCGGACTCCTACATCGAGATCAACAACTTCTACACCAGCACGGTCTATGAAAAAGGCGCCGAAGTGGTGCGCATGATCCAGACGCTGATCGGCAAGGAAGCCTTTCGGCGCGGCATGGATCTCTACTTCAAGCGCCATGATGGTCAGGCGGTAACCTGCGACGATTTTGTGGCGGCGATGGCCGACGCTTCGGGATTCGACCTGACGCAGTTCAAGCGCTGGTACGACGTCGCCGGTACGCCCCACCTCTGGGCCAGCGGCAGTTACGACCCGGATGCGCGGCGTTACACGCTAACGCTATCGCAAACGCTGCCCGGGGGGGAATCCTCCGGCGAGCCCTTTCACATTCCGGTGGCGATCGGCCTCAGCGGGCCGCACGGCGACGACTTCCCGCTGCTGCTCGCCGACGAGGGCGGCGCTGCCGGCAGCGGCCGCACGACACGGGTCCTCTCCTTGACCGAGAACGAACAGCGTTTCGTGTTTGAGGACGTGGCCGCCGCGCCGGTACCTTCGCTGTTGCGCGATTTTTCGGCGCCGGTCATTCTCGATTTCTGCTGGAGCGATGAAGAGCTCAGCCACCTCCTGGCGCACGATAGCGACCCGTTCAATCGCTGGGAGGCCGGGCAACGCCTGGCCGGGCGACTGATCCTGGCTGGCGCCGAAGACGTTTCCGTCGGTCGGCCGCCAAATTGGCCGCAGACTCTGGTCGAGGCCGCGGCACAGCTTCTGCAGGGTGCCGAGGACGATCCCGCCTTCACCGCCGAAGCGCTGACCCTTCCCGGCGAAGCGACTCTTGCCGAAGAAATGGCGATGGTTGATCCGGATGCCCTGCACGAGGCGCGCAACAGCTTGCGCCGTTTCGTCGCCGAACAACTGGGCGGCGCGCTCCGGCAATGCTACGAGGCGCTGGCGCCAGACGGACCCTACCAGCCGACGCCGGCTGCGGCCGGGCGGCGGGCGCTGCGCAATGCCTGCCTCGGATATCTGGGCGAACTGAACAGCGAGGAAACGCGAGCACTGGCGATGCAGCAGTTTGCGTCGGCCGACAACATGACCGACCAGTTCGCGGCGCTGGCGACACTGGCGCAGCAGGATTGCGACGAGCGCTCGCAGGCTCTCACCAGCTTCTACGAACGCTGGCAGGACGAGGCGCTGGTGGTGGATAAATGGCTGGCCGTCCAGGCCGCCAGCCGGCTGCCTGATACGCTGGCGGTGGTCAGGGGACTCCTCGATCACCCGGCGTT
The DNA here is from genome assembly GCF_032229525.1 of Accumulibacter sp. Taxonomy (GTDB): domain Bacteria; phylum Pseudomonadota; class Gammaproteobacteria; order Burkholderiales; family Rhodocyclaceae; genus Accumulibacter. The sequence continues at coordinate 9,147 of NZ_JAVTWB010000132.1, forward strand.
CGATCTGCGCAATCCGAACAAGGTGTACGCGCTGCTCAACACCTTCGGTAACAACCACGTTCGCTTCCACGCCGCCGACGGCAGCGGTTACCATTTTCTTGCCGAGCAGATTGGTCAGCTCGATCGCCTCAACTCCCAGGTTGCCGCGCGCTTGGCACGGCGTTTCGATCGCTGGCGGAAATTCGACGAACCGCGCCAACAGCAGGCGAAATTGGCGCTCGAAGCGCTGCGCGCCATCGACGGACTGTCTTCGGATGTTGCCGAGATCGTCGGCCGGGCTCTGAGTCACTACGCCGCACGGCAGGCGGTCATCGCTGCACCAGGGCAGATCGCCGCCGGCAGCGTTGGAGCAGACCGGCCATCGGGATGCCAGAGCAGCCGCTGCGTGAGTGCCGGGCCGGCCGAATCTCGAGATAGTTCTTGAGGGAGCTGGTTCAGCTATGTATAATCTCGCGCTCAAACACGGTAACGCGCCCGTAGCTCAGTTGGATAGAGTACTTGGCTACGAACCAAGGGGTCGGGCGTTCGAATCGCTCCGGGCGTACCACGGAATCAAG
>NZ_JAVTWB010000133.1:0-47116 GCF_032229525.1 Accumulibacter sp.
GGGCAGAACGTCAATGCCTACCGTGGCGCGATGACCGGCAACGGCCAGGTCCAGCCCGGTGAAGAAGCAGCCGATCTGGCGCTGCTGATCGAATACATCGCCGAGGTCCCGGGCATCGAACGCATCCGCTACACCACCTCGCATCCGCGCGAGGTGACGCAGCGGCTGATTGATGTCTATGCCACGGTGCCGAAGCTGGTCTCGCACCTTCACCTGCCGGTGCAGTCGGGTTCCGACCGTGTCCTGGCAGCGATGAAGCGCGGCTATACGGCGCTCGAGTACAAGAGTCTGGTGCGCAAACTGCGGGCGGCGCGTCCGGATCTGTCGCTGTCCTCAGACTTCATCGTCGGTTTTCCGGGCGAGACGGCCGAAGATTTCGAGAAGACGATGAAGCTGATCGACGATCTCGGCTTCGACGCGTCGTTCTCGTTCATCTACAGCGCGCGTCCCGGCACACCGGCCGCCGAACTCGCCGACGACACGCCGCCAGCGGTCAAACTCGAACGCCTGCAGCGCCTTCAGCAGCGCATCGATGGACTGGCGCAGGCAGTCTCGCTGGCGATGGTCGGGACCATCCAGCGGGTGCTGGTCGAAGGCGTTTCGCGGAAAGACAAGAACGAACTCGCGGGACGTACCGACAACAACCGGGTGGTCAACTTCGCGGCCGAATCGACCGATACCGCGCCCTGGCTCGATCGCTTCGTCGATGTGCGCATCAGTTCGGCGATGCCGCATTCGCTGCGCGGCGAAATGGTCGGCCAAAGCGCATGAACACGAAGACACCAGTGGTGAAAAACCGGGCCATCGAGCTGTTGCTGTCGCCGGTCAATAACCGGCATCTGGCCAACCTGTGTGGCTCTCTCGACGAAAATCTACGCCAGATCGAAACCGCTCTCGACGTCTCGATTTCCCGCCGCGGCGAGCGCTTCACGCTGCGCGGGGAGGTGGCGCAGACGACGCGCGCTTCCGAGGCCCTGCAGCAATTCTACGGACAAGCCAAGGACGCCTTGTCGGTCGACGAAATCCAGCTCGGATTGATCGAGATCCTCAACCGGCCGGTGCGCAAGCTGTCGTCCGGCGGCGGCCTCTCGCCTTCCTTGATGACCCGCAAGACCGAACTGCACGGCCGCACGCCACGGCAGATCGAATACCTCAAGCACATCCAGGAACACGACATTACCTTCGGCACCGGCCCGGCCGGTACCGGCAAGACCTACCTCGCTGTCGCTTCGGCGGTCGACGCCTTCGAACGCGAACTGGTACAGCGCATCGTGCTTACCCGGCCGGCGGTCGAGGCCGGCGAACGCCTCGGCTTCCTGCCCGGCGACCTGACGCAAAAGGTTGATCCCTATCTGCGGCCGCTCTACGATGCGCTCTACGACCTGATGGGCTTCGAGCGCGTCGGCAAGCTGTTCGAGCGTGGCTCGATCGAGATCGCGCCGCTGGCCTATATGCGTGGCCGCACCCTGAACCACGCCTTCATCATCCTCGACGAAGCGCAGAACACCACGCCCGAACAAATGAAGATGTTCCTGACGCGAATCGGCATCGGCGCCAAAGCGGTGGTTACCGGCGACGTCACCCAAATCGACCTGCAGCGTGGCCAGAAAAGCGGCCTGATCGAAGCGCGCGTGATCCTCAAGGACGTTCGCGGCATCGCCTTCACCGAGTTCCTCAAGGAAGATGTCGTACGCCACCCGCTGGTGGCGCGCATCGTCTCGGCCTACGAAGCGCATACCGCGGCGCTCGAAGCACGCGACGCCAAAGCGAGTGCCCGCCAGCATGCCGAAAACAACTGAAGCGCTGGAGGTCGGCGTGCAGTACGCCTGCAAACACAAGGACCTCCCCGGCAAAGGGCAGGTCCGCGCCTGGGTGCGTGCCGCGATCGCCGCGGTCGGTGAGCGTTCCGGACAAATCACCGTCTGTTTCGTCGCGGCCGGCGAAGGACGGCGACTGAACCGGGAGTACCGCAGCAAGGACGATGCGACCAACGTCCTGTCCTTCCCCTATGAGCTGGAACCGCTGCTCTGTGGCGATTTGGTACTCTGCGCGCCGGTGGTGGCGCGCGAAGCCGCTGAGCAGGGCAAATCGCTGGAAGCGCATTACGCGCATCTGATTGTTCATGGCGCACTGCATTTGCAGGCCTACGACCATGAAGCGGGCGAGGAACAGGCGGCCGAGATGGAACACCTCGAACGAAAAATCCTGGCCACCTTGGGATATCCCGATCCGTATCAGGACGAGGACTGATACGTCAGCGGCGGTGAGCGCTCGCCGGGCACCGCTTCATCGCCGCTGACGCCTCAATCCTCAAAGCTTACGATGGCCAAACCCAGCACCACTCCGGGCTTTTTCGAACGCCTCTCTTCCCTTCTCCTGCGTGAGCCCGAAGACCGCGAGCAACTGATGAAGTTGCTGCAGTCGGCGCACCAGCGCAAGCTCCTTGATGCCGATGCCCTCAGCATCACCGAAGGCGCGCTCGCCGCTTCCGAAATCACCGCGCGCGAGGTGATGGTGCCGCGCCCACTGATGGAGGTGGTCGATATCGGGGATTCACTGGAGACCATCATCGCCCAGGTGAATCGCACGGCACACTCGCGCTTTCCGGTCGTCGAGGGCAATCGCGACAAGGTGATCGGCATCCTGCTAGCCAAGGATTTGCTACGCGTGCAGCGCGAAGTTGGTTTTGATCTGCGCGACTGGGTGCGCCCGGCGGTGTTCATCTCGGAATTCAAGCGCCTCGATGGCTTGCTGCGCGAGTTCCGCGTCTCGCGCAATCACATGGCGATGGTCATCGACGAATACGCCGGCATTGCCGGTCTGATCACCATCGAGGATGTGCTCGAGCAGATCGTCGGCGAGATCGAGGATGAGTACGACTTTGACGAGGCTGACGGCAACATCGAACTCGATCACAGCGGTCTCTACCGGGTCAAGGCGCATACCGCTGTGGCGGACTTCAATGCCGCCTTCGGAACGTGCTTCAGTGACGACCGGTGCGCGACGGTCGGCGGCCTGCTCCTGCGCGAACTGGGCCGCGTGCCACTGTTCAACGAAACCATCGCCATCGACGGCACGAACTTCCAGATCTTGCGCGCCGACAGTCAGCGGATCTATACCCTGCTGGTCTCCGGACCGCCAGATGCCGGCGACCCACAGTAGCGCGCTCGGCTGGCGCTGCCTCGCTGCGCTGCTGATCGGCGCCGCGGGGGTTCTGGCTTTCGCACCGTTCGGCTGGTTTCCGCTCAACTGGCTAACCCTCGGCGGATTCTACGCCCTGCTCAGCGCCGAGGCAGACGGTACGCGGCGCGCTCGCCACGGCGCCCTCCTCGGTGCCGCTTTTGCCTTCGGCCTGTTCGTCGCCGGCGCATCCTGGGTCTACGTCAGCCTCAGCGTCTTTGGTGGCATGCCGGCCTGGCTGGCAGGCCTGGCCACCGTTCTCTTCTGCGTCGTATTGACCCTCTTCCCGGCGCTGGCAGGCGCGCTGTTCGTCCGCCTGGCGGCAGCGGGCGCCCTCGCCCGGGCGCTACTCTTCGCCAGCCTGTGGACAGTCGGCGAGTGGGCACGCTCCTGGGTTTTCACCGGCTTTCCGTGGCTCGCCGCCGGCTACTCGCAAGTCCCGTCAAGTCCGCTCGCCGGCTATGCGCCAGTGCTCGGCGTCTACGGTGTTTCGTTGTCTTCGGCCCTGGCGGGCGCGCTGCTGTTCCAGCTAGCCAAACGCTGGCGCTGGCCACCGGCCAACAGCGCGGGCGGCCAGCGACGCTGGTTGGCGGCTCAACCGCTACTGGCCATCGCCCTGATCCTCGCCGGCGGCGCCCTGCTGCGCGAAGTGCGCTGGACGCAAGCCACAGGCGAACCACTGACCGTGGCACTGCTCCAGGGCAACGTGGCCCAGGAGATGAAATGGCGGCCTGAACGCTTCGCCGATTCGCTGCGCACCTACTACCGGCTGGCGCAGGAGAATCCTGCGCGACTTACGGTGCTGCCCGAAACCGCCCTGCCCGCTTTTCTCGAGCAGATCCCCGCCGAATATCTTGACGAACTGCGAAAGCTCGCCCTTCGCCAGCAAGGCGACCTGCTGCTCGGCATCGCGGTCGCCGACGGCAAGCGCTATTTCAATGCGGCGGTGACGCTCGGCGCGTCGCCAGCGCAGCGCTACAGCAAGCGACACCTGGTTCCTTTTGGCGAGTTCGTGCCGCCCGGCTTTGCCTGGTTCATGGCCATGGCCAACATCCCGATGTCCGATTTCACTGCCGGCTCGCCACGGCAGCCACCGCTCCAGCTGGCCGGCCAGCAGGTCGCCGTGAACATCTGCTACGAGGACGCTTTTGGCGAGGAGATCATCGGCGCCCTGCCCGCCGCCACGCTACTGGTCAATATCTCCAACGTCGCCTGGTTCGGCGACTCTCTGGCCCCCGCGCAACACCTGCAGATCGCCCAGATGCGCGCGCTGGAAAGCGGCCGCATGATGCTGCGGGCGACCAACACCGGCATGACGGCGATCATCGCTGTCGACGGCCGCGTACGCTCGGTGCTGCCGCCGTTCACCCGCGGCGCACTGGTCGACGAAGTGCAAGCCTATGCGGGGGCAACGCCATTCGTGCGCTGGGGTAACTGGCCAGCCATCGCTGTCGCCCTGCTGCTGATCGTGCTGGCGACGAGACGCCCACCGGCCCGGCCGACTGTCTGAGCCGGCCAACGCCGCAAACCGGGTTGAAGGCGGTTCTTGTGCAGCCAGAAACCAAGTAAAATTGCGCATTCTGCTTCGATCCGAAATTCTCCCATGCCCACGTTTCAGCAAGTCATTCTGCGTCTCCAGGAGTTCTGGGACAAACAGGGCTGCGCGCTGCTGCAGCCCTACGACATCGAAGTCGGTGCCGGCACCTTTCATACCGCGACCTTTCTGGGAGCGATCGGCCCGGAACCATGGAACGCCGCCTACGTGCAACCGTCGCGCCGCCCCAAGGACGGTCGCTACGGCGAGAACCCGAACCGCCTGCAGCATTACTACCAGTACCAGGTGGTACTGAAGCCGTCACCCGCCAACATCCAGGAGCTGTACCTTGAATCGCTGCGCGCGCTCGGCATCGATACCGCCAAGCACGACATCCGCTTTGTCGAGGATGACTGGGAAAGCCCGACCCTGGGCGCCTGGGGACTCGGCTGGGAAGTGTGGCTGGACGGCATGGAAGTGACCCAGTTCACCTATTTCCAGGAAGTCGGCTCCCTGCCCTGCAAACCGGTACTCGGCGAAATCACCTACGGCCTCGAACGACTGGCGATGTATCTGCAAGGGGTGGAGAACGTCTTCGACCTGATCTGGGCTGAAGGACCGGGCTACCGCGTGACCTATGGTGACGTCTTTCACCAGAACGAAGTCGAGCAGTCGACCTACAACTTCGAACAGGCCAATGTCGAGCTGCTGTTCCGCCATTTTGGCGAACACGAATCCGAAGCCCTGCGTCTGATCGCTGCCGGGCTGCCGCTACCGGGCTACGAGATGGTGATGAAGTGCTCGCATACCTTCAATCTGCTCGACGCGCGCGGCGCCATCTCGGTCACTGAACGGGCGGCTTATATTGGCCGGGTCCGCGCCCTGGCGCGCGCCGTCGCACAAGCGTATTACGACTCCCGCCAAGCCCTGGGTTTCCCGATGTGCAAGGCCAGCGCCAGCCGCGAGGGGCAATGAGATGAACGATACCCTCCTGATCGAACTGCGCACCGAAGAGCTGCCGCCGAAATCGCTCAAGCAGCTCTCCGAGGCCTTTGCCGACGCCGTGTTCACCGCCCTCAAGGGACAGCAGTTCACGGCTGCCGACAGCGTTTGCACGCCATACGCCACCCCGCGCCGACTGGCGTTGACCCTCTCCGCTGTCGCCCGGCTCCAGCCCGACCGTGTGCTGGAGCGCAAGGGGCCGGCCGTCGCCGGTGCGCTCGACGCGGCTGGCAAGCCGACCAAGGCGCTGGAAGGCTTCATGCGCTCCGCCGGTGTCAGTTTCGAACAATTGCACAAGACGACGGACGGCAAGGGTGAGTACTTCGTCGCCCGTCTGGAGAAAAAGGGCGAGCAACTCGATGTCCATCTTGCCGAGATCGTCGCCCAGGCGCTGCGCAAGCTACCGATCCCCAAGCTAATGCGCTGGGGCGATTCCGAACACCAGTTCGTTCGCCCGGTGCATGGCCTGATCCTGCTGCACGGTGAGCACGTCATCCCCGGCGAGGTGCTGGGACTGCGCAGTGACCGGATTACCCTCGGTCACCGCTTCCTGTCGGCCGGCGAAATCGTCGTCGGCGACGCCAGCGAATATGCTGAAAAGCTGACCGCGAGCAAGGTCATCGCCTCGTTCCCGGCCAGGCGCGCGGCGATCGCTGCGCAGCTCGAGGCCGCCGCCGCCACACTCGACGCCCGCATCAATCCGTCCGACGGACTGCTCGACGAGGTCACGGCGCTGGTCGAATGGCCGGCAGTCTATGCCGGTGAGTTCGAGGCCGAGTACCTCGAAGTCCCGCAGGAGTGCCTGATCCTGACCATGCAGCAGAACCAGAAGTATTTCCCGCTGCTCGATGCCGGTGGCAAGCTGCTCAACCGGTTCCTGATCGTTTCCAACATGCAGGTCGACGATCCCAGCCAAATCATCCGCGGCAACGAGCGCGTCGTTCGCCCACGCCTGGCGGACGCCCGGTTTTTCTACAATCAGGACCGCAAGAACGCTTTCAGCACGCGCGCCTCGCGCCTCGGCGCGGTGGTCTATCACAACAAACTCGGCTCCTTGGGCGACCGCGCGCAGCGCCTCGGCCGCATCGCGCGCGGCATCGCCGAACGGCTCGGCGCCGACGGTAAGCTCGCCGAAGACGCCGGCCTGCTGGCCAAGGTCGACCTGCTGACCGACATGGTCGGCGAGTTTCCCGAGTTGCAGGGGATCATGGGCCGCTACTATCTGCTCCATGAAGGCCAACCGCCGGAGCTGGCCGACGCCGTCGAACAACACTACCGGCCGCGCTTTGCCGGCGACGCCCTGCCGGCAGGCAACATAGCCTGTGCCGCCGCGCTGGCCGACAAACTCGATGCACTGGTCGGTTTCTTCGGCATCGGGCAACTGCCGACCGGCGACAAGGATCCCTTCGCCCTGCGCCGCGCCGCCCTCGGTGTGCTGCGCATCCTGATGGAAACGCCGCTGCCGCTTGATCTGGCGGAACTGATCAGCGACGCGACCAAGGCGCTGAGCACGCAAGGGATTTCGCTCGAGCCGGTCGATCAGCCCTTGCTGGCATTCATGCTTGACCGCCTGCGCGGCATGCTCAGGGATGCCGGCCATTCGGTGGACGTCGTCGAGGCGGTGCTTGTTCAGCAACCGACGCGGATTGATCTGGTTCCTGCCAGACTGGCGGCGGTGCGCGAGTTTTTGACGCTGCCCGAAGCACAGGCTCTGGCCGCCGCCAACAAGCGGATCGGCAACATCCTGAAGAAGGCCGACGCGAACCTGCCCGAGCCGGACGTGGCATTGCTTGAGGAAGACGCCGAGAAGGCGCTGTTCGAGCGCGTGCTGCTGATCGCACCACTGGTCAAGTCGCACGTCGCCAACGAGGACTACGCCGATGCGCTGAAAGTACTCGCCTCGGTACGCGCCGAGGTCGACCGCTTCTTCGAAGAGGTGATGGTCAACGTTCCTGAACCGCTGCTGCGCGGCAACCGCCTTGGCCTCCTGAAGACCCTCTTCGAGCAGCTCAACGCGGTCGCCGACATTGCGAAACTCGCGCTATGAAACTCGTCATTCTCGACCGCGACGGCGTCATCAACTACGACTCGAAGCAATTCATCAAGTCACCGGCAGAGTGGCGGCCGATCCCGGGTAGCGTCGAGGCGATCGCCCGGCTCAATCAGGCTGGCTACCGCGTAGTACTGGCCACTAACCAGTCCGGGGTGGGGCGCGGCCTGTTCGACATGGATACGCTGAATGCGATCCACGACAAGATGCACCGTGCCGTGCAGGCTGCCGGCGGGCGCATCGACGCCATCTTCTACTGTCCGCACCCGGTCGACGCGCACTGCACCTGCCGCAAGCCCAAGACCGGCATGTTCGATCGCATTGCCAACTGCTTCAACGTCGACCTGGCGGGAGTACCAGCAGTCGGCGACACCCTGCGCGATCTGCTCGCCGCCGCCGCAGTTGGCGCCCAGCCGCTGCTGGTATTGACCGGCCTGGGCGCGCAAACGGTCGAAGCAGGCGGCCTGCCCGAGGGCACTCTGGTCTTCCCTGATCTCGCTGCAGTTGCCGACCACATCCTGCTTTCCTGATGGTCGCTCTACGGTCCACGCTGTTCCTGCTGCTGGTCAGCCTGTGGACGATACCTTTCGGCATTCTCGTTTCGCTGGCGGTGCTGCTGCCGATAGCTGTGCGCTACCGGATCATCGCGCTCTGGCGAGCCGGATTCATGGCCCTCTGCCGCTGCGTCCTCGGTATCCGCTATCGGGTGATCGGCCGCGAGAACATCCCCGCCGAGCCTTCGGTAGTTCTCGCCAAGCACCAGTCGGCGTGGGAAACGGTCGGCCTGCAGGAAGTCTTTCCGCCGCTCGTCTTCGTGCTCAAGAAAGAGTTGCTGCGGCTACCGTTCTTTGGCTGGGGCCTGGCGGCGTTGAAGATGATCTCGATCAACCGTGCCGCCGCCAAGGATGCGCTCAAGCAAATATTCGATCAGGGACGCGATCGCCTGTCCGCCGGCTATTGGGTGGTAATTTTCCCTGAAGGGACCCGCGTCGCGCCGGGTCAGACCTGTCGTTACAAGCCGGGGGGCGCTCACCTTGCCGTTCGTGTTGGGGCACGGGTGGTACCGGTGGCGCACGATGCCGGCGAAATCTGGGGACGAAACGCCTTCCAGATTCGCCCCGGCCTGATCACGGTCAGCGTCGGACCAGCGATCGACACGGCCGACAAATCGGCGGCCAAGATCAACGCCCTGGCTGCCGCCTGGATAGAGGAGGAAATGCGTCGCCTCTCGCCGCACCGCTACCCGCCACTTACCGATGCCGTGGCTGCCTGAGGCATGGCGGCTGGCTGAGCGCCCACCAGCGTCCGCCGAAACTTCACGGACCATCGAGCTCGGCGAGCGCACCATCCCCTACGTTCTGCGGCGAGCTCGCCGCAAGACCATCGGGCTGTCGATCGATCATCGCGGCCTGCGCGTCGGCGCCCCACCCCGCGCCTCGCTGCGCGATGTCGAGGCGCTGCTGGTGCAGCATGGCGAATGGATCGGCAGGAAGCTCGACGAGTGGTCTCGCCGCAGCGCTCCCGAAGCGCTGCGCATCACCGACGGACTGGTCCTGCCGGTGCTCGGCGGCCCGCTCAGAATCCGCCTGGCCCTCGGCGCCAATCGCTGCGTATGGAACCTGCAGGCGGCCGAACCAGCGCTTACCCTGTGCCTACGCTCACCGGCAGACGCGCCTCGCGTACTCGAGAAGACGCTGCGCGAAAAGGCGCGTGAGCTGTTCGGAGAGCGTCTTGCCCATTACGCACCGCAACTCGGCGTCGAACCACCGACGCTGTCGCTGTCGGCCGCCCGCACCCGCTGGGGAAGCTGCAGCCTGCGCAGCGGTATTCGTCTGAATTGGCGGCTGATCCATTTCCCGCTGGCGGTGGTCGATTACGTGGTGGCGCACGAGTTGGCTCATCTGCGCGAGATGAATCACAGCCCGCGCTTCTGGGCGATCGTGGCGCGGCTATACCCCGATCACCGGGCCACGCGCCAGGAACTGAAACGACTCGCGGCCAATTGCCCACGCTGGTAGAAACCCGCTTCGCCGGCAGACGCGTCAGATAGAGCGCTGCCAGCCCAAGAGCTTCGTCGCCTCGGCTAACCGGTGACGGTGCCCTATCGCTCGGACGTAGGTGCGCCGCTTCTCCCGGACTTACGAGGCGGGCCAGACCTGCTCCTGGTTGCTCACTGCCTTGCGGGCATACAGGCAGTAATCCATGTCGCTGTTGAAAATGTGGCCGACCGTCAGGCCCAGGACGTAGTTCTGGAAAGCCAAACCCGGCTCTCCGGCGATAGTGCCGGATTCCGACTTGTGGAGGCGATCGAGGATGACCTGAAGTTCCTCGAGCATCAGCTGGTGTTCGGCCTGATGCGCAACGAGCCCCGGATAACCGATCTCCGCCAGCAGCTGTTCCTCGTATCGGAAATGGGCTTTCAGGACCTTGTTGAGCTTCTCGGCGAGCGCCCTGAGTTCGCCGAGATCACCCCGATCCTGCCAGATGTGCGCGATTTCAAGCGCGAGATCGAAAATGGCCTCGTGCTGGGCATCGATCTGCGGTTGGTGGACCTTGAGGTGGTCGCCCCACGAGATCAGTTGTTTGAGGGAAAACTCGGAAAGGTTGTGAAGACCCGATACCGGAGCCAACTTCATGGTGTTTCTCCTTTCGCCTTCGCAGGGTGTACTCTTGCGATTAGTACACCACGACTGCTCTGGTTATAGGTGCTCAGCCGATTTTGTCAAGCAACAACGATTGCGTGCCTACGCGTGATGTGTTGCGACTGCAGGATATGCCGGGAGAGCGGACTGCCCGAGCCAGATGCCGAAGCATCGGTATCGCCACAGCGTCTGATAGCGATTGGTGGCGGCCGTGCAGCCGCCGTGCAGCCTGCTTCTGCGGCCATTATTCGCACCAGTCGTGGCGCATGAACTGGCGAATCCCTGCTGAACGAGCCTTGGCCCGTGCTTCTGGTGTATCGTCACGTGGCCACGCCGCCATCCCACTGACTGCGCGCAGCACTGAATCTGCGCGCAGCCAATTGCCCACCCTGTTGAGGAGAAAGCATGAGAATTCTGCATACGATGCTGCGCGTTGGCGATCTCGATCGCTCGCTGGCTTTCTACACCGAGGTCCTCGGCATGCGCCAGTTGCGTCGCCAGGATTACCCCGGCGGTCGCTTTACCCTGGCCTTTGTCGGCTTCGGCTCGGAGTCCGAAGGGGCGGTCATCGAGCTGACCCATAACTGGGATACGCCATCCTATGACCTGGGCAACGGCTTTGGCCACATTGCCGTCGAAGTCGCCGACGCCTACGCCGCCTGCGAGCAGATCAAGGCGCGCGGCGGCAAGGTCGTTCGCGAAGCGGGTCCGATGAAACACGGCACGACGGTAATCGCTTTCGTCGACGATCCGGATGGCTACAAGATCGAGCTGATCCAGAAGAAGACGGCCTAAAGCGATGACTTTCCCCGGTTTCTTCGCCGCAGTACCGACCATCGCCGTGCGCGATCACCTGGCCGAGTTTCTTGGGGCTGCCGAGGGCGGGTTGATCGAGTACGGCTACGCCGGCGCCGTCAAACTGGCCGCTCATTCCTGCCCGACCGTCGCCGGCAGCTATCTCCTCTGCAGCCGCGTCCTGAAGGCACTCTATCCCGAACAGATTCCCTTGCGCGGCGAGATACGCGTGTCGTCGCCGCCGTCGTCGGGCTGCTGACCGGCGCTGCCGGGGTTGGTGGTTTCAAGGGGCTGGCGGGGCGTTTCTCGCGGCGCGAGCTGCTTCGCTTCGGCGTCGACCTGCCGGGCGAGGTCTGCTTCACCCGCCAGGACAGTGGACAGCGTGTCACCGCGTCGCTGCACCTGGGCCATGTGCCGCCCGACCCACGCCTCGGATCCTTGCTGCAGAGGCAACTGGCCGGCAACGACGATCGCCAAGAGTCGGCCCTGTTCGCCATGCTCTGGCAAGATCGCGTGCGGCGAATCCTTATCGAGCACTTCACCGATCCCCGCCTGGTCAGTTTCACGTAAGAGAGCAATTGCAGAATCCGGCCGTGACCGATCCGCTCACGCTCGGCCGGCAGCGGCTTACGCTGCCCGAGCAGTGGCAAGGAGACACCCATGCTCGATGAAGCACGCAAGTTTGCCCTGGCTGCGCACGGCAAGCAACGCTATGGCAGTCGACCCTACTCCGTTCACCTCGACGCGGTAGTCAGGCTCCTGTACCCGTACGGCATCGACGCGCAGGTGATCGGCTATCTCCATGACGTCGTCGAAGACACCGAGGTCAGCGACGACGATATCCGGAATTGCTTCGGACAACTGGTTGCCGACTGTGTCGCCCTGCTCACTGACTCTCCCGGCGCCAGCCGCGCCGAGCGCAAGGCAGCGACCTACGCCCGGCTCGCCAGTGTCACGGGTGCCGTCGAGCTGGCGCTGGTGGTGAAGGCCGCCGACCGCCTGGCCAACGTCAGGACCTGTGCGTTCGACGACCAGCGAGGCCTGATGCAGGTCTATCGCAGCGAGCACCCCACGTTCAGACGCGCCGCCTACCGCGAGGGACTCTGTGAACCTTTGTGGGTGGAACTGGATGCCTTGCTGACGGTAACGGCATCCGCGGCAGCGGCTGACCAGGGCTGAGCAACGGCCCGAATGTCCGAACAGGATTCGCTTGCCGGCCATCGCCGCTTCCGACCTGGTCGGGCAAGGCGCGACGCCAGCGAGGGCTGCCGTTGACCACGGACGGCGCCCCGACCTCGCGCATCACCATCGACAGGAAATTCAAAACGTGTTCGAAATTCAGAACTACGCCAGCTTCATCGCCGCCATCGTCGTCTTCCAGCTGATTCCAGGGCCGGGTACGCTGGCCATTGTCAACGCCACCGCGCGCAATGGCGTGCTGGCCGGTCTGGGCGCAGTAATCGGCACGCTGCTCGGCGATTTGGTCTATATGGTCGCGGCCCTCGCCGGGCTGGCGGCAGTTATGAATGCCCACCCCGCTCTCTTCCAGGCCTTGCAGTGGTTTGGCGCAGCCTATCTCGGTTGGATCGGTCTGCAGTTGCTGCTCAGACCAGTCGCCAGTAGCAGCGCCGGGCAAGCAACAAGACAAAGCGCCTGGGTGTACTTCCGCCAGGCATTCGCCGTGAGCCTCACCAACCCGAAAGTGATGCTCTTCTTCGTCGCCTTCTTTCCGCTCTTCCTGCGTGCCGATGCCTCGGCGCCGACCCTCGCCGCGATGATGCTGCACGTGACCCTGCTCAGCCTTCTCTACCAGACAGGTTTGGTACTTGCTGGCAACCTGGTAGCGCGCAAACTGTCGGCTCTGCCCCTGGCACGTACGCTGGCAACGCGCCTGGCGGGCATCGCACTGCTCGCTTTCGGGATCAAGCTGGCGCTGAACAATCGCTGACCCTGACGGATCCGGGCCGACCCGGTCGTACCGCCAGCAAACCACCGTCAGGCAGCAAAAATCGGGGCGCTACGCCGCCCGCGCTGGCCGCCGAGCCCCGGATCGGGCGCGCGAAGCGGTCACACGGCTGCTCCCTGAGGTACAATATCGCCCCTTTGCAACCCAATGATTTTGCCGAGGATTCTGAGTGCTCGTTGCCAACAATGTCACCATGCAGTTCGGGGCCAAACCCCTTTTTGAAAATGTCTCGGTCAAGTTCGGCGAGGGCTATCGCTACGGGCTGATCGGAGCCAATGGCTCCGGCAAGTCGACCTTCATGAAGATTCTCGACGGCGAACTTGAGCCCACCGCGGGCAACGTCTCGAAGGACGCTCACGAACGCATGGCCTACCTTCGCCAGGATCAGTTTGCCTTCGAACAGCAACGCGTCATCGACGTGGTGATGATGGGCCATGAGCAGATGTGGGCCTGTATGGTCGAGAAGGACGCCATCTACGCCAATCCGGAAGCGAGCGAGGCCGACTACCTGCACGCGGCCGAACTGGAAGGTCGCTTTGCCGAATACGACGGCTACACCGCCGAGGCGCGCGCTGGCGAACTGCTGCTCGGCGTCGGCATTCCGGCGGAACAGCACTTCGGGCCGATGAGTGACGTCGCACCGGGCTGGAAACTTCGGGTGCTGCTGATTCAGGCGCTATTCGCCGACCCCGACATCCTGCTGCTTGACGAGCCGACCAACAACCTCGACATCGGCACCATCCGCTGGCTGGAAGACGTGATCAACGAGCGCAACAGCACGATGGTCATCATTTCCCACGACCGACACTTCCTCAACCAGGTGTGCACCCACATGGCCGACCTGGACTACGGCAAGATCACCGTCTATCCGGGCAATTACGACGATTTCATGGAAGCTTCGACGCAGGCGCGTGAGCGGCAACAAAACGCCAACAGCAAGGCCAGGGAAAGGATCGCCGACCTGCAGAACTTCGTTCGCCGCTTTTCGGCCAACGCCTCCAAGGCCAAGCAGGCCACCTCCCGCGTCAAGCTGATCGAGAAACTCAAGCCGGAGGACGTCAAGCCTTCGTCACGCCAGTATCCGTGGATCCGCTTCGAGTACGACGAGCGTGAAAAACTGCACCGCCAGGCTGTCGAGATCGAAAGCCTGAGCTTCGGCTACCCGGGAGCCGCTAGCCGGCTGTTCAACAAGCTTGATCTGACCATCAACGGCGGCGATCGCCTGGCCATCATTGGCGAAAACGGTGCCGGCAAAACGACCTTGTTGAAGCTGCTGATGGGCGAGCTGCAACCCCAGAGCGGCAGTATCAAGTGGGCGGAGAAAGCTCGGCTCGGATACTACGCCCAGGACCACGCCGGCGATTTCAACAGCAACACCAGCCTGACCGACTGGATCTCCGGCTACGCGCGCGCCAGCGCCGATGACGGCGATGACCTCGAGACGCTGATCCGCGGCACCCTCGGACGCCTCCTTTTCTCGGGCAGCGAAGTAGGCAAGGCAGTGAACGTGATCTCCGGCGGCGAGCAGGGCCGGATGATTTTCGGCAAGCTGATGCTGATGAAGCCGAACGTGCTGGTGATGGACGAGCCGACCAACCACCTCGACATGGAGTCAATCGAGTCGCTGAATACCTCGCTCGAAAAGTTCAAGGGCACGCTGATCTTCGTCTCCCACGACCGCGAGTTCGTCTCCTCGCTGGCGACGCGGATCCTGGAGATCCGCCTCGACGGCCGGCTGGTCAACTATCTCGGCAGCTACGAAGAGTACCTGGCCAGCCAGGGCCTCGCCTGACGCCGCGATCCAGCCTGCGGCCAGCCCGACTTCGCTCGATCGGCCGGCGGCCTGCAGCCAACCGCGCCGGTGCCTTCTGCAGCGACGGCGCGGCGGGCCGGCGAATCAGCTCGCCCGGTGGCGGCAAAGCCAGCCGCCAGATCAGTTGACCGGAACGGGAGTTTCCTTGCGCCCTTCTCTGGCCGCCTTTTCTGCCGCGCGCTCCGCATCTTTCCGAGCCCGCCGCTCAAGCTTGGCTTGCCTTTTGGCCTGCTCGGCAGCCGCGTTGGCACGCCCTTGTTCCGCTTTCCTGGCTTTGTCGGCCAGCTTTCGCTCGCGTTCAGCGGTCTTCGCCACCTGCTCCGCGCGGTACAGCTTGGCGCTTTCCGCCTCCTCCGCCTCGCGCCGAACCCGATCCGCCGCCCGCTGAGCGTCCTCGGCCTCGACTTCGTGCCTCCTTGCTTCACGCTCGAAATCGCGAGCCGGTTGATCAAGCTTGCGGGCCTCGATGAGCGACGCCGTACGGCGCTTTTTGGCGGCAACCAGGCAATCGCTGACCAGGAACTTGCCGTAGCACTCGTTCTGCTCGAACTCGTAGCGACGCTCGGCTTCATCGCTCATCGCTGCAGCCCTTTCCCGTTGTGCGAGGGCCTCCTCCAGCGTTTGCGGAACTGGTGGCGAGGGCGGCGGCGTATCAGCCCACGCCGCGCCACTGATCCACAAGGTGACAAGCAGCAAATGGCCGGTGCGCATGCAGTTCCCTTTCCTGTCGACAATACGGTTGGTTCAATCATTTCGCCGCGGCCGGCGGGCAGGCCTAGGCCAACCGCTGGTCTACTATAAACGACACCTGCTGCCGGACGTCAGCGGAACGAGAACTGGTCTGCTCGGCAAGCGGATCGTTCGGCTTCTCAGCGCTTCTGATAGCGGCAAGGATCGGCCAGTAGCACCTCTTCACCGCCATCGGTCTGCGTTTTTCGCCGGGAGTATTTGGTAGAATCACGTTTTTTCGCCAAACCTTCGATTTTGGGAGCCTGCCGTGCAAATCGTCTGCCTTGACCTTGAAGGCGTACTCGTCCCCGAAATCTGGATCGAATTCGCCGCTCGCACCGGCATACCGGAGCTTCGCCGCACCACCCGCGACGAGCCCAACTATGACAAATTGATGAGCTACCGGCTGGCCATCCTGGCGGAGAACAAACTTGGACTCCCCGACATCCAGAAGGTCATCGCCGAGATGGGGCCGCTCGATGGAGCCCGTGCTTTCGTCGATGGGCTGCGCGAGGACTATCAGCTGATCATTTTGTCCGACACCTTCTACGAGTTCGCGCACCCGCTGATGCGCCAACTCGGCTGGCCCACGCTGTTTTGTCACAGCCTCGAAACCAACGCCGATGGCATGGTGGTGCAATACCGGCTGCGCATGCCGGACCAGAAACGTGAGGCGGTGCAACGTCTCAAGGAACTCAGGTTCACGGTCGTCGCCGCAGGTGACTCGTACAACGACACGGCGATGCTCGGCGAAGCGCACGCCGGCATTCTTTTTCGCCCGCCAGAGAAGGTGGTCGACGAGTTCCCGCAGTATCCGGTGACGCAGTCCTACGCTGATCTGCGCGCAGAGATCGACAAGGCCTTTGCCGCAGTCGCGGTGACCTGAGAGTTAGCGCGAAATGCAGCCAAAACGCTTCTATACCCTGTCCGGATCCTGCCCGGACCAGGTCGGCATCATCGCCCGCGTTTCGAGTTTCATCGCCCAGCACGGCGGATGGATTCTCGAATCGAGCTATCACGCTGATGACGGCAACAGCGACAACGGCAGTCGCTACTTCATGCGCATGCAGGTGAAAGCTGATTCGCTGCCTTTTCACCTGGCCGAGTTTCGCGAGCGCTTCGCGCCGCTGGCGAACGAGCTGTCAATGGACTGGAAAATCAGCGATTCGGCGGTCAAGCGGCGGGTCGTGCTGATGGTCAGCAAACAGGAGCACTGCCTGTACGACCTGCTGGCACGCTGGCAGTCGAAGGAGCTCGACATCGAGATCCCTTGCGTCATCTCGAATCATGACAACTTCAAGGCCTTCGTCGAATGGCACGGCATCCGCTTTCACCACGTTCCGGTAAACCCGGATAACAAGGAAGCTGCGCACGCCGAAATCCGGCGCATCTACGACGAGGTCAAGGGCGATACGATGGTCCTCGCTCGCTACATGCAGATTCTGCCGCCCGACCTCTGCGAGCGCTACCCCGGACAGATCATCAACATCCATCACTCGTTTCTGCCCAGCTTCGTTGGCGCCCGACCCTACCATCAAGCCTACCAGCGTGGTGTCAAGCTGATCGGCGCCACCTGCCACTACGTCACCAGGGAGCTTGACCAGGGGCCAATCGTCGAACAGGACGTGATCCGCATTGACCATTCCGACTCGGTCGAAGACATGGTGCGCTACGGCAAGGATATCGAGAAGGCGGTACTGGCGCGCGGACTGCGCTACCACCTGGAAGACCGCGTGCTGTTACACGCCAACAAGACGGTGATTTTCCGCTGAGCCCTGCCAACGCCGGCCCGGTTCACCTTGAAGTCCCGTACGCTCCGCTGGCACTCGACAATCGACTGGAGTTACCCCCCGCATGATCACCCTCAAGGGCATCACGCTGCGCCGCGGCGCCAGGGTGTTGCTTGACAACACCTCGGTGACCATCAACACCGGCGAAAGAGTCGGCCTGATCGGTCGCAACGGTGCCGGCAAGTCGACCCTCTTCGCGCTGCTCGACGGCAGCCTGCACGAAGACGCTGGCGAGTTCTTCCGACCGGCCCAGTGGCGCCTCGCGCAAGTGCTGCAGGAAATGCCGGAAACAGCCCAAAGTGCAACCGACTTCGTGATCACCGGCGACACCGCCTTGCTCGCCGCCCAGGAGGAAGTGCGCCTGGCCGAAGAGAGCGGCGATGGCGACGAGCTGGCACACGCCTACATGGCGTTGCACGATGCTGGAGCACACGACGCGCAGGCGCGCGCGCAGGCGCTGATTCTTGGCCTCGGCTTCAAGACCACCGAATTGAACAACCCGGTAGACAGCTTCTCCGGTGGCTGGCGGATGCGGCTGCAGCTGGCACGGGCGCTGATGTGTCCGTCAGATCTGTTGCTGCTCGACGAGCCGACCAACCACCTCGATCTGGATGCGCTGGTGTGGCTGGAGAGCTGGCTTAAACGCTACGAAGGCACGATGCTGGTGATCAGTCACGACCGGGAGTTTCTCGACGCGATTTGTACGGTGACGCTGCACCTCGACAACGCGCAGTTAACGCGTTATGGCGGCAACTACAGCGTTTTCGAAGAAACCCGCGCCCAGCAGCTCGAGCTGCAACAAAACGCCTACGTCAAGCAACAGGACAAGATCGCCCACCTGCAGAGCTTCATTACGCGCTTCAAGGCCAAGGCGACCAAAGCCAAGCAGGCGCAAAGCCGGGTCAAGGCGCTGGAGAGGATCGAACGACTGGCGCCGGTGCTGGCCAATGCCGAGTTCAGCTTCGAGTTCAAGGAGGCCGCCAACCTGCCCAACCCGATGCTGATCATGGACGATGCCTTTTTCGGCTATCCGGCACCGCTAGACGCAGCACCCGGCACGCCGCCGACAGTGATCGTCCGCAAGGTCACGCGATCGGTGCTGGCGGGCCAGCGCATCGGCATCCTCGGCGCCAACGGACAGGGCAAATCGACGCTGGTCAAGACGATTGCCCGCGTTTTGAGCTGCACCGGCGGCACGATCAGCGAAGGAAAAGGCCTGCACATCGGCTACTTCGCACAGCAGGAGCTTGACGTCCTGCGCCCGGACGAAACGCCGCTGGAACACATGGTTCGCATGGCCAAGGAGGGTTTACCGAGCGGACAGAGCGGCCGTGAGCAGGATCTGCGCAGCTTCCTCGGCACCTTCAACTTCAGCGGCGACATGGTCAAGCAGACTGTCGGCACGATGAGCGGTGGCGAAAAAGCACGTCTGGTGCTATGCATGATCGTCTGGCAGCGGCCCAATCTGCTGCTGCTCGACGAACCGACCAACCACCTGGACCTCGCCACCCGTGAGGCGCTGTCGCTGGCGCTCAACGAATTCGAGGGAACGGTGATGCTGGTCAGCCACGACCGCTCGCTGCTCCGCTCGGTGTGCGACGAGTTCTGGCTGGTCACCCGCGGCGGCATCGAGGACTTCACCGGTGATCTCGATGACTACCAGCGCTACCTCCTCGACGAGGCGCGACGCAATCGCGAAAACCTGAAGGAGTCGAGCAGGAAGGCCAGGCAGCCCGCCAAAGGCGATACGCCGGCTGGCAGCACCGGCAAGAAATCTCCCGGAAACGTGAAAGCGCTGGCACGGGACCAGGGAAAGGTCGAGCAGGCGCTGCTCGATCTCCAGAAGGAGCAGCACTCTCTTGAGATCCGCTTGTCAACTTCCCTGTCCGCGCCGGATCTGGCCGACGTCGGAAGAAGAATGAACGAAATTACCGAGGAACTGGCCAAACTGGAAGACCGGTGGCTGGCCCTTTCCGACCAGATCGATACCACCACCAGTCCGGCCATCTGATGAGAGCGTCGGGGGCGTGCTGTTGAGCAGATGGAGCAAGTATGAAATTTGAGTTGGCGCAGTGGTCGCCCGAAATCCTGGTGGGACTGCCAAATATCGATGCACAGCATCGACAGTTGTTTGACCTGGCCGCGACTTTCGCCGGCGATGGCGACCAGATCCGGGTACTGAAATCACTGGCGATGTTGACCGAGTACGTCAAGGTGCATTTGCGCGAAGAGGAGCAGATGATGGCCGCTTGCCAATACCCTGGCCTCGAGGCACATCGCCAACTGCACGCGGAGTTCCGCAGGATGCTGTTCACGCTGCTCGAGAACGCCAAGAAGATGACACTCGACGAGATCGCCGACGAGGTGAAATTCCTGATCAACGGCTGGTTTTACAACCACATCCTGGTCGCCGACTTCGATTACGTACCAAGCGTCAAAGCAGCAGCCGCGCCGCAAGCGGACGAATGACCGCCGGCAGAAGGCTGCAAGTCGCCCGACTCCGTGATATCCGTCACCTCGTGGGCGCCCACATAGCGATAGCATCTCCTTCCCCAAGCGCCTCGCCAGGCTCGCCATCGAACCGCCAAGGCCGATCACGGCAGGGTGTCGGCTCGCCTTGCACGCTTTCCCCCGAATTGCTCAGGGCGAACGCCAATGAAGTTTCTCCAGTTCCTTTCCCTGCGGCAGATGCTCACCATGCCGTATGTCGTCCTGGTCGTGGCACTGGCAGCCGCCATTGGCGGCTTGTCGTATTCGGCCGGCCGGGTCGCCGTCGACACCTTGTCGAACCAGTTGCTATCGGAGACGGTGTACCGCATCGCCCAGGCCGCCGAGCGGCATGTATTCGGCGCCAGCGCCGTTCTCGAGACGGCATTTCCAAACGGCGTCGCCGCCCCGGAGAACATCAAGGATGACCTTGCCAATTTGCGCACGCGCTTCTGGCTGGCAACATCGGTCCATCGTGATCCGAACAATTACGCCTATTACGGCAGTCGCACTGGACAGTTTTTCGGTCTCTGGCGTCATTCGGAGACGGATGCCGAGTTGCGACTGCGCACCAGGGGCGAGGGCCCGCGCACCATTTATCGCTTCTCCGGAATAGATGGCGAACTGAAGGATGGCCTACGCGAAACGCGGATCTTCGAGCCGCGCGAGCGTCCGTGGTTCACGTCCGGCAAGAGTGCTCTTTCTTCGAACACCTGGACCTCGGTGTACATTGACTTCAAGACCGAGGAACTGGTGGCCACGCGAGCCAGACGGGTAAACAACGCCCAGGGGGAATTCCAGGGCGTTGTCGCTACCGACCTTTCGCTGCAAGGGGTCAACGATTTTCTCAGCTCACTGCGACTCAGCGCGAACGGTATTGCCTATGTGGTCGAGACCGATGGCAACCTGATTGGCACCTCACGTGGCCCACATCTGCACAAGGACAACGCCGGTGGCAACGTGCGGCTCAACGCCGAAGCCAGTGACGATCAACTGGTGGTCGCCAGCTACCGCGCCATCCGCAAGCTGCTGCGCCATTCGGCCGAACCATCGCAACCGCAGACCGCACTGTTCGAAGCCGCTGATGGCGAGCCGGTCGAAGCCGCGTACGCGCGCATCCAGGATGCCGCCGGCCTCGACTGGATTATCGTCGTGGCGGTACCGCGCAGCGACTTCCTCTTCCGGGTCACCGAGAACTTCAAGCGTACGGTGGTGGTCGCCCTGCTGGCGTGCCTGATGACCATGGTCATCGGCTTCATGGTCCTCTCGGTCGTCGCCCGCGACCTCAAGCAACTGGCCATCGCGGCACGCAAGGTCGGCAACGGTGATCTGAACGCGGCTTTCGATGTCACCCGCAGAGATGAAATCGGCGACCTTGCCAAGAGCTTCCGGACCATGCAGACACAGCTACTGAGCGACCGCCTGACCGGGCTGGCCAACCGCGAGGCCTTCCTGCGACGTGTTGATGAGCGCCTGGCCCAGCAGGACGGGCACCCGGAGCCACGCCCATTCGCCATCCTGTTCATTGACCTCAACGATTTCAAACACATCAATGACAGCTTCGGCCACGATGTCGGCGACAAGGTGCTGCAGGAGATGGCGCAACGCATGCTCAGCGGACTGCGTAGCCGGGATCTGGTAGCACGATACGCCGGCGATGAGTTCGTCGTCATGCTGGATGCAGTGAACAATCGACAAGACGCCGAGAGTGCCCGCAGCAATATCGAGCAGCTGCTCGCGCTACCCCTACAGTCGATCGACCCCATGGCACTGGCGGCGACGGCGGGCGCTTCGGTCGGCCTGGCGATGTACCCCGAGGATGGCGAGGACGTCGAGTCCCTGGTCAAGCGTTCAGATGCCGACATGTACCGGCGGAAACAACCCGGCCCTGGGGAATGAGACCAGCCTTCGAGCCCACTCGCATGATCGGGCGAGGCTGCGAGCCCGGCAGGAATCCAGCGCTCGATCGCGACAAGCGCTGTTTCCCGACGCCCCTTCTGCTGCGCGGGCGACGCCAATGAAGATCGGCAAAGCCCCGCTGGCGGAGACGCCTACGCAGGCATGAACCAGCGCCGGCCTCCATCGCCGACTTCGCGCAGCGGATAGCCGTACAGCCTGGTCAGCGATGCGCTGCTGATGACCTCGTCACAAGCTCCCTGTTGCGTCGTACCGTCGTCGAAGAGCAGCAACGCACGGGTGCAGAAACGTGCCGCCAGACCGGGTTCGTGCAGAACCATCACGCTGGCGATCTGTTCGTCTCGGGTGAGCGCGGCAAAGAGCTCCAGGGTGGCGATCTGGTGGTTCAGATCCAGGTGAGCGAGAGGTTCGTCGAGCAGGTACAGGCGTGGTGCCTGAGTGAGCAAGGTGGCGATCGACAGCCTTTGCCGCTCGCCGCCGGAGAGTGTCTGCACGTCTCGCGACGCCAGGTCGGCAAGGCCGACGACCGCCAGCGCCTGACGGGCAATCTCGGCATCCTTCTCGGACTCCCAGTCCCAGCGCGCCAGATGCGGGTGGCGACCGACCAGTGCAGTTTCCAGCACGGTCGACGAAAACGCCTCACTGCCGCTTTGCGGCAACCAGCCGCGAATGCGCGCGCTGGCCTTGGCGCCGAGCCTGGCGTAGCTCGCGCCATCGACGCACACCTCGCCGGCTTGCGGCTCGCGCAAGCCGGCAAGCACCGACAGCAAAGTGGATTTGCCCGCGCCGTTGCGGCCGAGAATGGCGAGGGATTCGCCCGGGCGCACGGTCAAAGCGAGATCTCGGCAGAAAGTGCGGTCGGCGATGCCGACGGCGAGATCTCGAGTGCTCAGAAGAGGCGCGGGGTGATTCATTTCAGCCCCGCCCCGGTGCGGCGCGGGTCAACAGAAACAGGAAAACCGGTACGCCAATCAGTGCGGTCAGCACCCCCACCGGCAGTTGCTGCGGCGCCAGGAGCGTACGCGCCAGGGTGTCGGCAATCACCAGCAGGCTGCCACCTGCAAGTGCCGATGCGGGTAGTAACAAGCGTTGATCATTGCCAGTGGCCAGGCGAACGAGATGCGGCACGATCAGCCCGATGAAGCCGATCGCCCCGGCATGGGTGACCGCGGCAGCGGTCGCCAGTGAAGCAACCAGGTAGACGCCGCGGCGCAAGGGACGAACGGCGACCCCCAGGGCCTGGGCGACATCCGCACCCCGCGCCAGCAGGTTGAGTTCACGGGCGAACGGCAACGAGATCAACAATACGGTCAGCAACAGGATCAGCACCAGTTGCGGGTCGCCAGTCTGCGACAGGTCGCCCATCAGCCAGAACAGCATCCCACGCAAGCGGTCTTCGGGAGCGATGGCCAGCATCAGGGTGACCACAGCACCACATCCAGCGGCAACGATGACGCCGGTCAACAGCAGGCGCGAGTGTGTCCATCCCCCTTCGCCGTGCGCCAGGCCAAAGACCAGCAGCATCGCGCCGAGTGCACCGGCGAAAGCCAGGCCATTGACGCCGGCGACGCCGAGGCCGAGGACAATCGCCAGTAACGCGCCGATGCCGGCGCCGCCCGAAATACCCAGGACGTAGGGATCGGCAAGCGGGTTACGCAACAAGACCTGAAGCAAGGCACCGGCCAGCGCCAGCAAGCCGCCACAGGCGAAACCAGTCAGCGCGCGTGGCAGACGCAGGCTGCGCACGACGTCGGCAGTCGTCTCGCCACCGCTCCCGAGAAGCGTGGATATGACCTCGACCGGGCTGATCGGGATGCTGCCCACCATCAGCGCCAGTACGATGCTCAACTGCGACAGCCCGGCAAGGGCTGCGAGGATCAGCAAGGCACGGCGGCGAGTGGGCATCAAGCGTCCTATTTGGGAGCGTAGCGAACACCGACGAAGACGTTGGCCCCCGCGGTGGCATAGTTGTCAACAGTCTCGTAGTACTTGTCGAAGATGTTGTTGGCGCGGGCAAACAGCGTCCAGTCGCGCTGCAAGCGGTAGTCCGCATAGAGATTGACCAGACCGTAGCCACCGAGAAGCTTGGTGTTGGCCGGGTCGTCGTAGCGATCGCCGACCAGTTGCCACTCGCCACGCAAATCCCAATTGCCGAGCGTTCGGCTGACGTAGCTACTCATCTGCTGTTTGGAGCGGCGGGCCAGTCGATTACCATTGTTGGCTCCGCCGTCCTCATTGCGCGGATCGAGGAAATCGACGACAACGCCCGCACCCCACTCCGAGAAGCGCCCGTCGTATGTCAACGTGGCGCCCCGCAACAGCGCCTTGCTGACATTGACCGGTGCGTAAGTCGGAGGCCGGAATTCGATCAGGTCGGTAACGTCGTTGTTGTACAAAACCACCGAGGCACGATGATCGCCGCGCTCCCAGTTGGCCCCCACTTCAGTGTTCTTCGCCTGCTCGGGCTGCAGATCGGGATTACCGCCAGAGAAGAAATTGCTGGGTGGGAAATACAGCTCGTTGAACGTCGGCGCGCGAAACGCCGTTCCGTACGCGACGTGCGCTCGCCATTCGGGCGTGAACTGATAGCCATAGGACGCGGAACCCGTTGTTTCATCACCGAACTGCGAGTTATCGTCTCGTCGCACGTTGAACTGCAAGCGGTGCTTGTCGATATTGGCGTTCCAGCCAGCCAGCAGTGAGCGGATCGTGCGTTCGCTGGCGGTGTAAGCGGTACTGCCGGAGACGTTCTGTTTGGCATACTCGGCAGCCAGCAGCGCTTCGCCCACCGGCAGCACGATGTCGTTCTGCCACGACGCCAGATCCATATCGGTGCGGAAAGTGGCGGTGCGAACACTGCCGGCATAGTCCTTCGCCGCATCGGTACTGCGCCCGAGGCGCACGGTGCTGGTCCACACCTCGTTCAAGCGGTTGCGCGAGTAAATCGAATACGAACCGATGGTCTGCTGGCTGTTGTAGTTCTTGCCGGCGCCGACGGCACTGAAGTCGTTCGAGTCGTACTGGTTGGTACCGTCGCTGGCCAGCAGGTTTACGCCGATCTCCTGACCCGTCGCCGGGCGCACGGAGAAATTGGCGCTGACGTTGCTGTTGCGATAGCCATCATTGTCCGGGTTGTAGAAGCTGTTCGTCTTGTTGTGAACGGCGCTGAAGCCGCCGGTGTCAAGATAGCCCGCCTGCACGCTGTAGGAAACCAGATCGGTACCACCGGAAATGCCAACCGTAGTGTCGGTCGTACCATAGGTGCCGTAACCGGTACTGGCATTGAAGCGGGCCGGCCCCGCGCCCTGACGAGTAAAGATCTGGATCACCCCACCGATGGCATCGGCACCGTAAAGGGAGGAAGCCGGGCCACGCAGGATCTCGATGCGGTCGATCTGGTCCAGCGGAATGCGCGCCAGCGCGGCACTACCCGTAGTCGCCGAGCCGATTCGCTGTCCGTCGATCAGCACGATCGACTGATTGCTGCTCGCCCCGCGGATGAATACGCCGCTGTTGGTGCCCGGACCGCCGTTGGCGGTGTACTGAATGCCTGGCTGACGTGCCAGCAGTTGTTCGACTGTTGATTGTCCGGCCTCATTGATCTCTTCGCGGGTGATGACCGACACATCGCTGGTCAACGCATTGCTCCGCGTTGCCTGCCGCGTGGCTGTAACGACAATCGGATCGAACTGTTGCTCGGCGGCGTGCGATGCCATCGCGCCCAGCGCGCCGGCAAATGTGATCAGCGTCGACGCAAAACGCACGCACTGTTTACTCTGATGCATGATTGTTCTCTCCGTGATTCCGACGAACGTCCCCGCAAGCCGGCGAGCAAAAGATGAAATGCCACGAGGGAGATGAAGAAAACGAGCAGGCGCCAACGCCGAGCGTTTCGTGTCCGCTTCCCCGCGGCACTTCCGTTCAATGTGTGCGAAGGCCGGTATCCGGGCTCGCGAGTCTTGGTATGTCGCCTTCCCAGGCTTTCGCCCAGTGGCATTTCGACACACCCGCACTCGCTTACCGTTGCGGGGGCAGCTCAGGCATGGTGTTCTTGCGGACACCCACCTGCTTCCCGTTTAACCGCTGCAGAGAACCTGCGTTGCGGCACCTTGCACGAGTTCTTCCGCTGACCAAGGTCTGCGAAAACCGCGATTATAGCCCGCCCGGCGGCCATCGCCTCTCCATCGCGGCAGAAAGCGTCCACTGCCGGAACGAGCGCCTTTGCCCAGCGGCGCTTACGCCACGCCTTGACCGGACACGGCTCTTGAATCTATAGTCTGCCCCATGCTTAATGAACTCAATGCGCTCGAGAGCAGGGTTGCCGAGGTGGTCGCGCTCTGCCGCAGCTTGCGCACCGATAATGACCTGCTTCGGGAGCAGCTCGCTGTCGCCGAAACGGAGAAGCAACGCCTCGCCGAACGCATGGGAACCGCCTGCGTGCGACTTGAACAGCTCGCGCTGCAACTGCCTGAAAGCAAGGCCTGAGAACCTTTACCCGATGCCCGACGACGCCAACTTTCTCGACATCACCCTCCTGGGCAAGGAATACCGTGTCGCCTGCCCTCCGGACCAACGGGCCGCTCTGCTCGAAGCAGCAGCCTACGTCGACGGAAAAATGCGCGACATCGCGGAGAAGACCAAGAGCAATCTCGCCGAGCGGATAGCCGTCATGGCTGCCCTGAACATCGCTCACGAGCACCTCTCCGCGAATCAAAACTCCTCCGCCGGACATCAGAAAATTGAATCCGAAATAGGCCTGGACATGGACGCCGTTAGGCGTAGAATTTGCCACATGGAGACGGAACTTGAGGCGGTCTTGAAGCCGTAGTCACTAGTTCCAAGTTCTCCGAAAGTGTTCCCTGCGGTGTTTGTTAAGGTCATAGATTCCTTGAACCAATGCAAATTGGCATTGGTCGCAGACCATAGAAACCGCTGTTGTGTGTGCCCCTAGCTAGCGGGCGTACCTGATGCGGAAGGGAAGTGACCTATCTGAACCCAGGTTCAGGATGCCGGCCTGACGGCACTCGCGGGGACAAGATTTAAAAAGCGCAGAACCTTTGGTTCCGCGCTTTTTTTTGCCCGCCTTTCTTGTGCCCAATCCAGGCGCGGGACGCTCTGCCCCACGCTCATCGGCTGGCGGATCGACATTGAAAAACAAGCAATCGGCGCTCGTCCTTTCTGGCCAGGACGTGAAGCGAACTTGCCTGGCGCCGACAAAGGCGGCCCGGCAAGCTGCCGCGTCGCCACCACCGCCGACGCTTCGAGGCGTATTTTTTTCTCGCTTGACTTGCATCAAGCAAAAGCCCCTACCGCGCGCATAGAGTACTCATCTGCTGCGAATCTGATTGGCTCGGCATCCAGAGATACGGGCGATACGAGTGCAGTTTGCGAACAGGAGAGCCTCGAAGCCATGAATATTTCCAGTCTGCTGGTCAACGCGCGGCCCGACGTGCAGCAACAGGTGCGGGAAGGCCTGCTGCTCATGGATGGCGTTGAAGTACACGCAGCCACCGCGCATGGCCAACTGATCGTGACCATCGAAGCCGACTCCGATCGCGCGGCGGCCGACATGTTCACGACGATCAGCCAACAGCCAGGCGTACTCTCCGCGTCATTGGTTTACCACCAGTTTGAACCCGATCCTGATGAGGAAGCATGAAATGAAATTGACTTTGACACGTCGTGACTTTATCAAGAGCAACGCGGTCGCAGCCGCCGCCACCGCGGCCGGCATCACCATTCCCGGTATCGCCCAGGCCGCGCCGGGCAAAACTGACGGCGTGCGTTGGGACAAAGGCGCCTGCCGCTACTGTGGAACAGGCTGCGGCGTGCTGGTGGGGACCAAAGGTGGCCGTATTGTTGCCACCCAGGGCGACCCCGATGCACCGGTCAACCGCGGACTCAACTGCATCAAAGGTTACTTCCTGTCAAAAATTCAGTACGGCAAGGATCGTCTGACAACGCCGCTGCTGCGCATGAAGGACGGCAAGTTCGACAAGAACGGCGAGTTCACGCCGATTTCCTGGGACCAGGCCTACGACATCATGGCCGAGAAATGCAAGGCCGCGCTCAAGAAAGGTGGTCCGCGCAACATCGCCATGTTCGGCTCTGGCCAATGGACGGTATGGGAAGGATACGCCGCCGCCAAACTGATGAAAGCCGGCTTGCTGAGCAACAACCTCGACCCGAATGCCCGCCACTGCATGGCGTCTGCCGTCGCCGGCTTCATGCGCACTTTCGGTATCGACGAACCGATGGGTTGCTACGACGACCTCGAGCACGCCGATACTTTCGTGCTGTGGGGTGCGAACATGGCCGAGATGCACCCGATTCTATGGTCGCGACTGACCGACCGCCGCCTGACCGGCAAGAACGTCAAGGTTCACGTCCTTTCGACCTTCAGCCATCGTTCGACCGAACTGGCCGACAACGAGCTGATTTTCAAGCCGCAGAGCGATCTGGCCATCCTCAACTACATCTGCAACTACATCATCCAGAACAAGGCGGTGAATGAGGAATTCGTCGCCCGCAACGTCAACTTCGCGAAGGGCGTGACGGACATCGGCTACGGCCTGCGGCCGAATCATCCGCTCGAGAAGGTGGCCATGAACAACGGCTACCCGGGCGAAGACGGCAAGCCCAAGGGCAACCCGGGGGCTAACAGCCCGATCAGCTTCGACGAGTTCAAAGCCTTCGTCGCCGAGTACACGCTGGACAAGGCGCACGAGATCTCCGGCGTGCCGAAAGACAAGCTTGAAGCGCTGGCCAAGGCCTATGCCGACCCGAACGCCAAGGTAACTTCCTACTGGACCATGGGCTTCAACCAGCATACGCGTGGCACCTGGGCCAACAACATGATCTACAACGTGCACCTGCTGGTCGGCAAGATTTCCGAGCCCGGCAACGGTCCGTTTTCGCTCACCGGTCAACCATCGGCCTGTGGCACCGCCCGCGAAGTCGGCACCTTCGCGCACCGCCTGCCGGCCGACATGGTGGTGACCAATCCGAAGCATCGGGAAAGAAGCGAGAAGCTGTGGAAGCTGCCTGCCGGCACCATCCCGGACTGGAACGGCGCGCACGCGGTATTGCAGAGCCGCCTGCTCAAGGACGGCAAGATCAACTTCTACTGGACGACGACGACCAACAACATGCAGGCCGGGCCGAACGTCAATGACGAGGTCTTCCCGGGTTGGCGTAACCCCGACAATTTCATCGTCGTCTCCGACTGCTATCCGACGGTTTCGGCGATGTCTGGCGACCTGATCCTGCCATCGGCGATGTGGATGGAGAAGGAAGGCGCTTTCGGCAACGCCGAGCGCCGCACGCAGTTCTGGCGCCAGCAGGTCAAGGCGCCGGGTGAGGCCCGCTCCGACTTGCTACAGTACATCGAGTTCTCGAAGCGTTTCACGACCGACGAGGTGTGGCCAGCGGAGTTACTCGCCAAGAACCCGGAGTACAAGGGCAAAACTCTCTACGAGGTGCTCTACGCCAACGGCCAGGTGGACAAATTCCCTCTTGACCAAATCTACAAGGGCTTCGACAACGACGAGGCCAAGGCTTGCGGTTTCTATCTGCAGAAAGGCCTGTTTGAGGAATACGCAGCCTTCGGTCGCGGCCATGCACACGATCTCGCCGCGTTCGACGCCTACCACAAGGCACGGGGTTTGCGCTGGCCAGTGGTCGATGGCAAGGAAACGCTATGGCGCTTCCGCGAAGGCTACGACCCCTATGTGAAGAAAGGCGAAGGCCTGAGGTTTTACGGCAAGCCCGACGGCAAGGCGGTCATTTTTGCACTGCCCTACCAGCCAGCCGCCGAAATGCCCGACCAGGAGTACGACCTGTGGCTGTGCACCGGGCGTGTTCTCGAACACTGGCATACCGGCTCGATGACGCGGCGCGTCCCCGAACTGTACAAGGCGATGCCCGATGCCTGGATGTACATGCATCCGGACGACGCCAAGAAACGCGGCCTGCAACGTGGTGACGTCGTCAAGGCGAGCACCCGCCGCGGAGAGATTCAGGTGCGCGTCGAAACCCGTGGCCGCAACAAGCCGCCGGTCGGTCTGGTATTCGTGCCCTTCTTCGACGAGCATCGCCTGGTGAACAAGTTGACGCTCGACGCAACCTGTCCGATCTCCAAGGAAACCGACTTCAAGAAATGCGCGTGCAAGGTGGTCAAAGCCTGATCGACACGTGAACGCAGGGCAATCAGGGAGAGCCACGGCGGGCAGAACATCGCCCGCCTGATGGCCGCTGAACAACTGCACGGTTTCCGGCTACGCAACCATGCCCACGGCAAACAAAAACACCCGCCCCGTGCCCGCACGCGCGGCGAACACGCAATCATTGGCGCGCCGTCAGTTCGTCTTCGATTCGGCACGGCTGTTTTGCGGCGTCGGGGTCCTGGGACTGGGTTTGGCAACGTATAGCAAGCAGGCCAGGTCCAAACCGCCGCTGGCGGTGCGGCCACCGGGTGCCGCCGCCGAAGCCGACTTTCTCGGTGCGTGCATCCGCTGCGGCATGTGCGTGCGAGACTGTCCTTACAATATTCTCGAACTCGCCCGGCCGGAGTCGCCGATCGCCACCGGCACCCCGTATTTCACCGCGCGCACCGGCCCCTGCGAGATGTGCGAGGACATACCCTGCGTCAAGGCTTGTCCGACTGGCGCCCTCGACCATGCCCTGACCGACATCAACCAGTCACGGATGGGCCTGGCAGTACTCTCCGACCAGGAAACCTGCCTGAACTTCCTCGGCCTGCGCTGCGACGTCTGCTATCGCGTCTGCCCGGTGATCGACAAGGCGATCACCCTCGAAGTGCGGCCAAACACCCGTACCGGCCGGCACGCGATGTTCATCCCGACGGTGCACTCCGAGTACTGCACCGGCTGCGGCAAGTGCGAACACGCTTGCGTGACCGAAGAGGCGTCAATCCGCGTGCTGCCGGCCAAGCTCGTGCAAGGCTCGCTCGGTGCACATTACCGCCTCGGGTGGGAAGAGAAAAGCAAGGCCGGTGGGCATTCCCTGGTCGAGGACCGGGAAGTGGTCGACTTGCCCGACCGCCTGCCTGAAGGCGTCAAGCTCGAAGGCCATTTCGACCCGGGCAGCGAGCGACTGCCGGCGAGAATGTCAGAAAACGGCCCGGCGGTTCCTAACCTGCCGCCCGGCCTGGGTGGTCCGGCGGCACCGGCCAATGGGTTGAGCGACTTACCTGCCGAGGCGGCAAGATGAGCGCCAAACGACCCGGAGCCGAAGCGATTGCGGCCAAAGGCTGGATGGCCGCGAACAAATGGTTGCTACTGCGCCGTCTGTGCCAACTCACAATCCTCCTCCTGTTCCTGCTCGGCCCTTTCGCCGCCGTGTGGGTCGTCAAGGGCAATCTGGCCTACAGCCTGACCCTCGACACCCTGCCCCTGACCGACCCCTACGTACTGCTGCAGTCACTGCTTGCCGGCAATCTTCCCGAGCAGCTCGGACTTGTCGGCGCAGTCATCGTTGTCGTCTTCTATTTCCTCGTCGGCGGTCGCGTCTTCTGCTCTTGGGTCTGCCCGATCAATCCGCTGACCGACCTCGCTGGCTGGCTACGTCGTCGGCTGGCGATCAAGGGCAGCGCGCACGTCACGCGCAGCAGCCGCTACTGGATTCTGGCAATGACCTTGCTGCTCGCCGGGCTGACCGGCAGCATCGCCTGGGAACTGGTTAACCCGGTATCGATGTTGCATCGCGGCCTGATCTTCGGCCTCGGCGCCGCATGGGTAGTGGTGCTGGCGGTCTTTCTGTTCGACCTGTTCGTCATGAGCCGCGGCTGGTGCGGGCATCTCTGCCCGGTCGGCGCCTTCTATAGCCTGCTCGGCAAGTGGAGTCCGCTGCGCATCACCGCGTCGAAAAGGGCAGCCTGCAACGACTGTATGGACTGCTTCGAAGTTTGCCCAGAACCGCAGGTCATTCGGCCAGCCCTGAAAGGTGCTGGCAAGGGTGTGGGCCCGGTCATTCTCGCCGCCAACTGTACCAACTGCGGACGCTGCATCGATGTCTGTTCCAAAGATGTTTTCACTTTCGGCCTGCGCTTCGACAACCCACCGGACAACGGCACACAGGCTACGCGACAAGCAGCTGCAAGCGGCAACTGAGGTATCCGAGAATCATCAGAAGGTTTTTTTTTGACGTGGAGGGAACGCCAACCATGAAGCACTCACTGAAACTTACCGTCGCACTCATCGCGACTTGTCTGACGTCCCTGGTCTTTGCCGCTGACGCGACGACATCGATGCGCGGCATTGACGTCGGGGCAGCCAGTCCGGCTCCGGAAATCAAGGACTATGCCGGCAAGCGGCCCGGCACTGAAGAACCAGTAGCCCGCACCTTCAGCACGCAGCCGCCAGTGATCCCGCACGCTGTGCAAAATTTCGACGAAATCAACCTCGAAGAAAACCAATGCATGGATTGCCACTCGGCAGCGAACTACCAGAAAAAGAAGGCGCCGAAGGTGGGCGACAGCCACTTCATCGACCGCGAGGGCAAGAAACACGCTGAAGCGACCGGTGGTCGCTACAACTGCGTGCAGTGTCACGTGCCGCAGGTCGACGCACCGCCCCTGGTCGACAACACCTTCAAGGGCGACGCCGTCAAGAAAGCGGTCAAGAAGAACTGAGACGGCCTCGCCGGCTCCGGCCGGCGAGTTCTTCAGCAACAGGCGCAGCGTAGCGGCAGCAGTCCTCACTCACTTCGTCGGCCGGCCAGCCCTTCAGGATCTGTCGGTCAGCGCTCCAGATCATGTTCGCCGCAAAGTTGCAGCATCTCTTTGCGCGCCGAATCGCGCAGGCCTACCGCCGCCACCCAATCGTCTCCCGCCGGGGCCAGCAGCGGCCCGAACGCCAAGGCCAGACGGCCACGTCTGGGCATCCAGGTCTGATCGCGCAGGATGATGCGCGACCCGCACAGGCCACTCACCAGCACCGGCGTCCCGGCCCGCGCAGCGGCGACGAATGCTCCCATGCGAAACGGTTTGAGGCCAGCTTCCCGCGAGAAGGTGCCCTCCGGGAAGATCACCAAATTCTGCCCCTGCCTGAGCGCTTCGGCGATTTCGTCCACGTCCTCGGCACTCTTTGACGCCTCGAAGCGCTCGACGAACAGCGTACCGAGAGCGCGCAGGAAAGCGTGTATCACCGGTTGCTCGACAAACTCGCGTTTGGCGACGAAGCGGTAGGCATGGGCTGGCGGCAGCGCGGCGCAGAGGGCCAGTGCGTCGAAATAACTGCAATGGTTCACCAGCAGGAGGTGAGGCACCGTCGGTAGAGCTTCTGCCGCGGTGATGCGCAAGGGTAACCCCGCCAGCACCAGGAAGAGCCGCGCTGCGCCGTGGACGAGGCGACGTCCGATGGTCGCCGAGCGCAGGATGACCACCATTGCCACAACCGGCACGCCGAGCAGCAGAAAAACGCTCCAGCACCAGCCGCCGTAAAAACTCCGGCCGAGACGCCGCATTGATTCGGCAAAGCGAGCGCGCAAAGAGGCTAGGCCAAGGCGCAGCATTTGCTGTCGGGCAGGCGCGGTGCGAGCACCGATCAGGCCACGCTCGAAGGCGTCACGGCAGGCGTTACGACGGATCTTGCCACTCGACGTCTTGAGTACCGAGTTCGGCGGTGCCAGCACAATCTCGTCAGCCGGCATCCCGATCACGTCCACCGCAGCGTCATTGACTTTCTGGCGCAGCATCTCGCGCAAAGCGGCGTCCTCTTCGCGCGTCTCCGCCAGCACAACCAGGCGTTCGCTGGCATTGACCGGATCGCGGCTGGCGAACACCGCCACACAGCCCTTGCGCACCCCTACAATGTTACCGACCGCTTGCTCCAGCTCGTAGGGATAGAGGTTTCGCCCGCCGCGGATAATCACGTCCTTGACCCGGCCGGTCAAATAGATCTCCCCATTGACGGTGTACGCGAAATCGCCGGAGTCCAGCCAGCCATCGCTGAACAGCGCTTGCGTCGCCGCCGGGTTGCGGTAATAGCCGCACGTCGCCGAGGGACCGCGAAACTGCAGGCGTCCGACCTGCCGATCCGGCAGTTCACGGCCGGCATGGTCAACAATACGAATCTCGTGCCGTGGCAAGGCTCGACCACACGCGGGGACACGCATCGGCTCCTCGTCGCCGCTGCTGGCCGGCACCGCACACTTGCTGGTGACCAGCGCTTCGCGCTCGATCAGGTCGATCAAGGGGCCACGCTCCAGCGGCGGGAAGGCCAGCCCAACCGAGCACTCGGCGAGGCCGTAGACGGGCGTAATCGCCTCGCCCCGCAGGCCGTAGGGAGCGAAACGCTCGGCGAAGACGTGCAGCGTCGCCGCGCTTACCGGTTCGGCACCATTCAGCGCCAGCCGCCAGGACGACAGGTCAAGCCCCTGCAGATCGGCGTCCGGGAGTTTTTTGGCGCACAGTTCGTAGGCAAAATTCGGCGCCGGCGAAATCGTGCCACGATGATCCGAGATGGCACGCAACCAGCGTAGCGGCCGCGAGAGAAATGCCAGCGGCGACATCAATACCAGTCGCATGCCGAAGTAGAGCGGGCAGAACCACGCCCCGATCAGCCCCATGTCGTGATACAGCGGCAACCAGGAAACAAACACGTCGTCACTGTTGACGTCGCATGCCTCACCCATGGCGCGCACATTGGCCAGCAGATTGGCATGGCTGAGCACCACGCCCTTGGGGTCGCCAGTGCTGCCCGAGGTGTACTGCAGGAAGGCGATATCGTCTGGCGCCGCGCGGTACAGCAAACTGATCGGTTCGCTATCGAGTT
Organism: Accumulibacter sp.; assembly: GCF_032229525.1. Lineage (GTDB taxonomy): Bacteria > Pseudomonadota > Gammaproteobacteria > Burkholderiales > Rhodocyclaceae > Accumulibacter. Next base: position 34,700 of record NZ_JAVTWB010000133.1, read on the forward strand.
CCTGTGGAGTCAGAATCTCACTTAGCGCGGGTGCCTCGGCACGGAGCAGCGCGGCAACGCCTTTCGCCTGCGGCACGGTAATGATGAACACCGCTTCGGCGTTGGCCAGGATGCGCGCGTGCCGGCGCAGGTGATCGTCGATCTGCGCCAGACGCGCCGGTGGATAGATCGGCACTGGGACACCGCCGGCGAGCAACACGCCGAAAAAGCTGCTCAGGTAGTCACGGCCAGTGGGTAACATCAGCGCGACCGTCTGCCGCGGCAACAGCCCGCGTGCCACCAGACCGGTGGCGATGCGGCGCGACTGCTCGAGCAATTCGGCGTAGGTGATCGGCTGGGCGCGAAATTCGTGGGACTCGCCGCTGCCATCGGCGTAGAGCAGAACATGCACCCGTTGCGGACTGTGTTCGGCATGCCATTCGAGAACGTCGAGCAGCGTCTCTGCCTGCCCGGGAACACTGATTGGGCCAGCGGTTGCCGCGACAGCCGCGACCGCAGTCGAACGGTCTTCGACGCCGCCGCGGGCGAGGAAGCGCAGCAGATCGCGAGGCGTTTCCGCCTCGGCGAGCGCCGCTTCCGGTAGAGAGGTGCCGAACTCGCACCCCACGCGCAGCAGGAGTTCGACGCGCGCCAGGCTATCGAGTCCCAGATCCCGTTCCAGATGGCTACTCATGCTCACCCGTCCGGCGCGTCCCGGGCGTGTCTCCTGGACCATCGCGGTCACCACGCGCAGTAACTTGGCCGACACTTCCGGCGGCTGCTCGCGCAACGGCACCTGCCCTTCCCCGTCGCTCATCGGGCCAGCTTCCCGCAAGCGCTCATGCCGACGAGTCCGGACAGTCCGGGACGGCAGCGCGACCGCCAGCGCTCGGGCGCCGGCCAAGTGCACCCGAGCCTTGGCCGGCGCTCGGCCCGCTCACCCGGTGCACGCCGCTGCGGCACCAGCTCATGGCAGATCATCGACTTTGCCCACCGTGATGGCGCGCGTCGGACACGGCGCAAAGCAAGCGCCACAGCCCGTGCAGCGAGAGATGTCGACCAGCGGCGTCGAAATGCCACCGACCCGGGGCACGAAGTGGATTGCGCCGGCCACGCACTGATCGCCGCAGATCCGGCATTCGACCTGCTGACGCGCCAGGCAATGCTCGCCAATGACCGCCCGTAGCAACCATGGCGCCTGGCCATCCGCACGGCGCAGAGCACCGGTGGTACACGCGTCGACACAGGCACCGCAGAACGTGCATTCGCCCAAGGCGAAATCGAGCACCGGATAGCCACCATCACGGTCGCTGATGATTCGTGTCGGGCAGGCAGTGCGGCAATCACCGCAACGCGTGCAAGCCAGTAGAAAAGCGCTTTCGGCAGCGACCCACGGCGGACGCAGCGACGCGGTACGCTTGGAAAATCGGCCGCGGAGGAAATTTCGGCGGCTAGAGAGGTCGGTCACGGGTCCAGTAGACTTTCGCGTGGTGATTGATTGACAGAAACAACGCTTCTTGCAGGGCCGCACAGAAAGGTGACGACATCGAGGCGTGTCCAGCCAAGCGGTCGGTGGGCCGATGGCAAGCGCCCGCCGTGACGCTGTGCACGCCGCGCGGCCAAGCGGCGTCAATAGGCGGTCGGCGTACCGCCGGCGCCGGCTTTCCAGCGATCCTCGAAGAGCACCTCGTCAAGCGGCAAGCGCTTACCCCAGCCTTGTGATTCGAGAACCGGCACCGGCGGAAACTCCGCCACCGGGCCGAGGCAGAGAATGGCGACCGGGCGACTACCTGGCGGCATCGCCAGCAGACGAGCGACTTCGTCGGGATCGAAGAAAGACACCCAGCCAAGGCCCACACCCTCGGCCCGTGCCAGCAGCCACATGTTCTGAATCGCACAAGCGGTCGACGCGAGGTCCATCTCGGGCAGTGTACGACGGCCGAAAATGTGCGCTTCGCGACCCGGCATCAAGGCCACCACCAGCACTTCGGCCGCCTCCCGAATACCGTCAATCTTCAGCTTGAGGAAATCGGCAGCGCGGGTCGGCAACGCGGCAGCCGTCGCCCTACGCTCGGCATCGACGATACCCCACAGGGCCTCACGGGTTGCGCTACTGGCGATGCGCACGAAGCGCCACGGTTGCATGTAGCCCACCGATGGGGCGAGGTGGGCGGCGTCAATGAGGCGGCCAAGCAGTCCCTCCGGCAAGGCTCCGGGAGCGAACTGCCGGATGTCGCGACGTTCGCGGATGACCCGCTCGATGGCGGCGATATCCGCCGAAGGGTAGCGATGCTCAGTCATGATCGGTAAAGCCGGCGCGGCGGCGCCCGGCTTGCGACAGCCGAACACCCTGACCCCACCGGTCATTGCTGTCGCTGGACCTGTTCGTGGCGTAGCGCCGCGGGCGCGAGAGTACGACCAGATCGTCACACATTCATGGCTCCAACGCTTCCTGTGATGCCTCTTGGGCGCCCGAGTCTACCAGACTGACCACGCCTGCGGCATGCAGATCGCCAGGTGCCGGCAAGTAACGAGTTGGCCAAAGCCCAGTTCGCGCGGCTATCCTTACTGTGGCGGTGCCAGAATCGTCGCGCCGGTCATCGTTCTCGCCTCAACACTCGCGCTCGCAACGCCCTCCAAAGCCCGGGATCACGACGCTTCCGCGAGCACGAAATCAATCCGTCCGGTCTCGAGATCGGCCCTGACGAGCTTGACCTGCAGGCGGTCGCCGAGGCGGTAGCGCCGTGCTGTTCGCTCACCCAGCATCTGATGCCTGACGCTGTCGTACTTGAAATAGTCCTCGCCAAGCTCCGAAACATGGACCAGACCTTCCACATAGACTTCGTCGAGGGCGACGAACACCCCGAAAGGCACCACCGCGGCGATCGTTCCGGCAAAGATCTCGCCGATTCTGTCGCGCATGTAGTAGCACTTCAGCCAGTTCGTCACATCGCGAGTCGCTTCGTCGGCCCGCCGCTCGGTCATTGAGCAGTGCACGCCAATTTCTGCCCATTTTCCCGGCGCGTAGCTCGCGCCAGCCAGTACCGCCTTGATCGAACGGTGAACCAGGAGGTCCGGGTAGCGCCGTATCGGTGAAGTGAAATGCGTGTAATGCTCGTAGGAAAGACCAAAATGTCCGACATTGTCCGGGCTGTACACCGCCTGACGTAACGAGCGAAGCATCACCGTTTGCAGCAACTGCGCATCGGGACGCGCCTTGAGGCTATCGAGCAATTGGGCATAGTCGCTGGCGGTCGGCTCGTCGCCCCCGCCGAGAGCAAGCGCGAATTCCTTGAGGAAGTTGCGCAGCGCCTCCAGCTTCTCCGGCGTCGGACCCTGGTGTATGCGGTACAGGCAGGGCTGTCGATTCGCCTGGAGAAAGCCCGAAGCACAGACATTGGCGGCCAGCATGCACTCTTCAATCACCCGGTGTGCGTCGTTGCGGCGCACGGGAACGATGCTCTCAATCTTGCCCTGTTCGTTGAACAGCATCATCGTCTCGATGGTCTCGAAATCGATGGCGCCGCGCTTGCCACGCGCCTCACCCAGTACCTGGAACAGGGCGTACAGCGCCCGCAATTGAGGTTGCAGGTCGCGCTGAGCATCCGTCTCCGGTTGCGTCACCCCGGCCAGCCAGTTCCAGACCTGGTCATAAGTCAAACGCGCGTGCGAGCGGAACACCGCTTCATAGAACCGGTAATGCGTGATCGTCCCACTCTCGTCGATGTCCATGTCGCAGACCATCGCCAGTCGCTCGACATCCGGATTCAACGAACACAGGCCATTGGAGAGTTTCTCCGGCAACATCGGAATCACCCGACGGGGAAAATAGACCGAATTCCCTCGCTCCCGTGCCTCACGATCAAGCGCCGTTCCCGGCTGCACATAGTGACTGACATCGGCAATCGCTACCACCAATCGCCAGCCCTGCCCCTTCTTCTCGGCGAAAACAGCGTCGTCGAAATCCCTCGCCGTCTCACCGTCGATGGTGAGTAGCGCCAGTCCTCGCAAGTCCTCTCGGCCCGCCCAGTCGGATGGCTTGAGGGCCTCAGGCAGGGCCGCAGCTTCAGCCAACACGCCGCTCGAAAACTCGAACGGCAGCTCGTGCTTGCGCAAGGCGATCTCGATTTCCATGCCGGGATCCGCGTAGGTACCGATTATCTCGACGATGCGCCCGATCGGCTTCGCATGCCGCTGTGGTTGTTCGATGATTTCGACCGTGACCACAGCGCCCGAACTGGCGCCGCCGCTGCCGTCAGGCGTCACCAGGATATCCTGGTTGATGCGGCGGTTCTCTGGTACGACCAGCGTAATGCCATGCTCGACCACGACGCGGCCAACGACCATCCGGTTTGCCCGTTCGAGGACTTCGACGATCACCCCCTCGCGACGCCCTCGGCGGTCGACGCCGACAACACGAACCAGGGCACGATCTCGATGCAGCACCTTAGACATCTGTTTGGCTTCGAGAAACAGGTCTTCGCCAGCATCGTCAGGAATCAGGAAACCGTAGCCATCCGGGTGCCCCTCGACGCGGCCAGCAATCAGGCTGGCGCGTTCGGGGAGGATGTACCAGCCCTTGCGGTTACGCAGTAACTGGGCCTCGCGCTCCATTGCCCGCAGGCGGCGCTGCAGCAGTTCCAGCTCGTGGGGCTGGATATCGAGCAGAGCACACAGACTATCGAAGCTGACCGGCTTACCCTGCTCTTCGAGGATCTGCAGAATGTACTCGCGCGACGGTAGCGGCTGCTCGTAGGTCTTCAATTCGCGCTCGAGGTGGGGATCGCGGCGCCGAATCGCCGACAGTTTGCTTATTGACATTTCTTCTTGTTCCTATAGAATTCGCGCTCTCTGGAAATGCCCAGGTGGCGAAATTGGTAGACGCGCTAGGTTCAGGTCCTAGTGGTGGCAACACCGTGGAGGTTCGATTCCTCTCTTGGGCACCAGCTTCAAATAAAAAAGCTCTGATTTTTCGGAGCTTTTTTTGTTTTCCGGGACAGGACTTGCGCTGACCAAGCGCACGCTGCCACAAAGTGCAGCGGCCAGGTTCATACAGAACGCATTGTACGCCTTCGGCTACCTCAAGCTGTGCCGCTGTACCCATGGGGCTGTTGGACAACCTCGACGCACCGCCTTACTGTCACGCTGAGCGCGGCGTTTTCGTGAAAATCTTCCTGCGGAATACTAGCCATTCGCAACAAAAGTATGGATACTACGCTGCCGGAAAGTCGCCGGCCACGCTGCTGCGAGTTAGTTCCAACTTAGCCACCCGTTAGGATTTTAGATGACGATACGACCCGAATTGTTAGACAAGCTGCGCACCAAGCGCGCAAAGCTGACTGAAAACGTCAGCCCCGAGAAGTTGGAAGCGCTTCACGCCAAAGGGTTGCTGTCGGCTCGTGAACGCCTCGACACCCTTTTTGAAGACGGTACGTTCCAGGAGTTGGGCTTGCACGCTTCGCACAGCTCGACCAACTTCGGCATGGCGACCAAGGTCTTGCCCGCCGACGGAGTCGTCGTGGGCACTGGCTACGTCGGTGAAATGCAGGTCGCCTCGTTCAGCCAGGACTTCAGCGTCGTTGCCGGAACGCTGGGCAAGATGCAGGCCAGGAAAATCAACCGCATCATGCGCCACGCACTCAAAAATGGCGTGCCGGTGGTGGCTTTCAAGGACTCGGGCGGCGCACGCATCCAGGAAGGTGTCGATGCCCTTTCCGGCTATGGCGACGTGTTCTACTCCAACGTCCTGCTCTCCGGCGTGGTGCCGCAGATCGCGGTGATCTGCGGCCCTTGCGCCGGTGGCGCGGCCTACTCGCCGGCGTTGATGGACTTTGTGATCATGACCCGCGAGAACGCGCACATGTTCCTCACCGGTCCGCAGGTGATCAAGGCGGTAACCGGGCGCGCGACGACAATGGCCGAAGTTGGCGGTGCCGAGATGCACGCGACGGTCAGCGGCAATGCCCATTTCATCGCCGACGACGACCAGCACGCGATTGGCGTCGTCAAGCAGCTGCTTTCGTATCTGCCCGCCAACAACACCGAGGACCCGCCGCACAATCTGTCGATACCGATCGAAGAGATGGAGGACCCCGGGATCAACGACTGCATTCCCGACAGCCCTTCAGAGCCCCTCGACATGTACGCCGTCATTCGCCGTCTGGTGGATAATGGCGAACTCTTGGAAGTCCATGCCGGCTTCGCCCGCAACATCATTGTCGGCTTCGCGCGCATCAGTGGCGTGGTCATCGGGCTGGTCGCCAACCAGCCGATGGTAATGGCCGGCGCGCTGGACCTCAACGCTGCCGACAAGGTCGCCCGCTTCGTACGGACGTGCAACGTGTTCAACGTCCCGGTGGTCACGCTGGTCGATGTCCCGGGCTTCCTGCCAGGCATCGAGCAGGAGCGCGGCGGCATCATTCGCCACGGCGCCAAGATGCTTTTTGCCTACGGCTCCTGCACCACGCCAAAAATCACCGTGATCCTGCGCAAGGCGTACGGAGGATCGTATCTCGCCATGTGCAGCCAGGAAATGGGTGCGGACATGGTTTTCGCCTGGCCAACCGCAGAGATCGCCGTCATGGGTGCGGAAGCGGCTGTCAAGATCCTCTACCGCAAGGAAATCGAGGCCGCCGAGGACAAACCCGCGAAAGCAGCTGAACTGGCCCAGGACTACCGGGAAAAGTTCGCCTCCCCTTATGTTTCGGCGAGCAATTTCTATATTTCCGACGTCATCGAACCCCAAGACACACGCTGGATGGTAGCCCTGGCGCTGCGCAAGGTGCTCGACAAGCGCGAACTGAGGCCAACCAAGAAACACGGCAACATCCCCATGTAACCGGCGACGGAAGGAAGACACTTCATGCTAACAGCAGCCATCATCAAATCGCTACAGATCTACGGCATCGCCATTGTCGTGTCGCTGATCGTGGCCGTGCTGATCAAGGTGCTGGTTTCAGTGACCGCCAGAATGGAAAAACGCGTACCGGTCGAGGTTCCGACCGGTACGGTTTGCCCGGTATTCCTCGGCGTTCCGGAAGAGGATGTCGCCGCCATTTCGGCGGCAATCTTCGCGGCCATCGGCCCGCACCGCGTACTGCGCATTTCGCAACCCAGCCACGGCTGGGCAGTCGGCGGCCGTGCCGCCCAGCATTCATCTCACACGCCGGGACACGCTCCCGGCCGAAGCCACCGCTAACAGGAGCAGAACATGCCTAGACAATTCAAGGTCACGGTAAACGGACGCGAATACGACGTCAGCGTATTGGAACTCACCGCCGGCCAGCCGGCGCCATCATCGCCACCGCCGGCAGCTACGGCTGGCGGCGCGGCACCGGCGGCAGGCGCTGCACCAGCCACTCCCGTTTCCGCTGCCGCAGCGACTGCTGCCGCAGGCGACGGCGACGTCATTGCCGGAATGGGTGGCACGGTCGCTGAAGTCAACGTCAAGGTCGGGCAGGCAGTAGCCGTCGGAGATCGCCTGGTGGTCCTGGAGGCGATGAAGATGAAGACACCGGTGATGGCCACTCGCGCGGGCCAGGTAACCCGTGTTCTGGTCGCGGCCGGAGACCCCATCGAGGGCGGACAGCCCCTGTTGACAATCGCGTGAGCGGATATCAGCCGAAACCCGGCAGCCATAGCTTGGTTCGCAAGTTTGCGCGCCAAGCTTTAGGTGCCGTGGCTAGGCGCGAGGACTGAAGCGCATGGAAAGCATAAATTTTCTCGACCTGTTTCAGGGTGTGGCCACTCTTGTAGCGTCCGAGCCACAGATCATGATCGGGCGCATCTTCCTGATGTTGCTGGGCTTTCTGCTCATCTATCTGGGTTCCAAGAATGTTCTGGAGCCCTTGTTGATGATCCCCATGGGCATGGGCATGTCCTCGGTAAACGCGGCGGTGATGTTCCTCGACAGCGGCAAGCCGGGGACGCTCTTTGTCGATCCGTTGATCACCGACCCGGTTGAGTTGATCAACATCCTGCAGATCGACTGGTTACAGCCAATTTACACGCTGACCTTCAGCAACGGCCTGATCGCCTGTCTGGTATTCATGGGTATCGGCGTTCTGCTGGATGTGGGTTATGTCATGGCGCGCCCCTTCCAGAGCATGTTCATTGCCCTGTTCGCTGAACTGGGGACCTTCGTCGTCTTCCCGTTCGCCATCGCTCTCGGCCTCACCGAACCCGAGGCGGCCTCGGTCGCCACCATCGGCGGCGCCGACGGACCGATGGTGCTGTTTACCTCGCTGATTCTTGCCAAGCATCTGTTCGTCTCGATCACCGTCGTCGGTTACCTTTACCTCGGTCTGACCTACGGTGTCTACCCGTACATGATCAAGTGGCTGGTACCCAAACACATCCGGGGCATCAGCATGATCGGCGATCAAGGACCGAGAATTACCCGGTCGCAGAAACTGATCTTCGCGGTGGTCGCCTGTACGCTGCTGTGCCTGCTCTTCCCGGTGGCCGCGCCACTGTTCTTCTCGCTGTTCGTCGGTGTCGCCGTTCGTGAAAGCGGCCTCGAAAACTTCAGCAAGCTGCTCGGCGAAACCTTCCTGTACGGCGCAACCTTTTTCCTCGGCCTGACCCTGGGAGTTCTCTGCGAGGCCAACACACTGCTCGACCCGACGGTCTTGAAACTCCTGCTTCTGGGCATGCTGGCCCTGGGGGTCTCCGCCCTTGGTGGACTCGCGGGTGGTTACATTCTGTACTTCTGGACCGGCGGCAAGTTCAATCCGATCGTCGGCATCGCCGGAGTCAGCTGCGTGCCGACGACTGCCAAGATCGTTCAGAAGCTTGCCACTGCAGCCAACCCGGGAGCGATCGTCATGCCACAGGCGCTGGGCGCGAGTATCAGTGGTGTGATCACCTCGGCGATCATTGCCGCGGTATTCATCTCGGTGCTACGCTAAGCCGCTGCCCGTCGGCGGAGGCCACCACACACCCGGCCGCCCAAAGGAAGTGGCCGAGAGTGGTGACCTCCGGGCCCGGCTGCTTCAGACGCGGGCCGCGCGCGAAATTTTGAACGGCAATCGGCGGGTGCAGTGGACGACGCGCAGATGCCCGACAACGGCTGAGTGCCTTGTTGGGGTCGTGTAGCCAGAATGCCTAGACGGCGAACGTCTACCGGAGCTTCACCTGCAAGGCGGGCGCACGGGGTGTACTACTTCTCGGTGTCGTGTGCTTGCTTGACCGAATCTCCGGAAAAGCCGGGGAGCTGAACACCGTTAAACAAGGTACGCGTTTGACTTTTCAGCTGGTCCTGCATCTGGTGAAGCATCTTTCTGCTCTGCTCCATATAGGTGGTCATCATCGTCTGCATGGCCGGACCCTGCAGATTCATGAACTGAGACCACATGTCGTTCTGCATCTGACTGTTGCTTTCACCGTACAGTGATTGCGACTGCTCCTGCAACTTCTTCTGGAAGTCAACGAACGACTTGATGTTCGTCTCCAGGTATTTGCCGAGCATGCCCTGCATCGCGTGACCGTAGAAACGAATTACCTGCGACAGCAAATCGGTCGTAAACAGGGGCGCGCCCGCAGCTTCTTCCTCGAGGATGATTTGCAGCAGAATGGCGCGCGTAATATCTTCGCTGGTCTTGGCGTCAACAACAGTGAAGCTCGCTCGCGACAAAACAAGCTCCTTGACGTCGCTAAGGGTGATGTACGCACTCGTTTTCGTATCGTAGAGGCGACGGTTCGGGTATTTCTTGATCAGTCGCGGCTGCTCGGGCATGACGGCACTTCCTCCATTCGCATGTGACTCGACAAGCGCTTTCTCGCGCCATTTGGTGCGGTGCAGCACAATTATACCCCAGCAAAAAAAAACAGGCTCCTGACGGAGCCTGTTGCGACACTTCTATAAAAAAAGAAATTTCGTTTACTGATAGTACAGGCCGCCACAGATATTCATCGTCGAACCGGTCATGAACCCGGCAATATCGGAAGCGAGGTAAACGCAGGCACCGCCAATCTCTTCCGGCTTGGCCAAACGCTTCATCGGCACCGTGTCGATGATGCCCTGCAGGATCTCCGGCTTGATGGCCATGACCATCTGCGTAGCCACGTAACCGGGGCAAATGGCGTTGACCGTCACATTCTTGGCGGCCAGCTCGGCGGCGAGTGCCTTGCTGAAGCCGATCACGCCCGCCTTGGCTGCGGAATAGTTGGTTTGGCCCGCCTGACCGCGGAGGCCATTGACCGACGAGATGTTGATGATCCGACCCCAGCCACGTTCGGCCATCTTCGCCGACACTTGCTTGGTCATATTGAACAGGCTGCTGAGGTTGGTCGAGATTACGGCATTCCATTGCGCCGGTTCCATCCGACCAAACATCTTGTCGCGAGTGATGCCGGCATTGTTGACCAGAATATCGACCGGGCCGGCCTTGGCTTCAGCCTCGGCAACCATGGCAACGCAGGAATCGAAGTCGGAGACGTCACCGGCAACACAGACGAAATCGTTGAAGCCGGCGTCTGCCATTGCCTTGTTCCACTCGTCCGGCTTGTCGAACTCCGGATGGTAGGCAGCAACCACCTTGTGACCGGCCTTCGCCAATTCCTGGCAGATGGCCGTCCCGAGCCCACCCATAGCACCTGTAACCAAAGCAACACGTTGCGTCATAATTCTTCCTTTCCTGTTGACCAATGAAACAATTGGCGACCATCAGCCGCCACGATTACAACATCTCCTGACCGGTCACCGGACGGTGACTCCGACGCGACTCTGCGACACACCATCGTTCGAAGCCGGGCCAGGCGATCAGACCGGCGATCTCCCGCCACTTTCCGCGCCATCGCTCAGCAGAACGCAGAACAGCATTGTCCCACCTCCCGCCGGCTTCGCCAACCCGCCTGCCGTCGTCGTGAGACAATCTCGGCTCGACGAAATCGGGCGATCGCGGGCAAACCCAGGGAGCCGCCAAACGCTTCCGATGCGCGCCGACAAAAGGCGAACACCAGGCGCCATCCTCCTGCAAATCAGCAAGCCCCCTGCCGCAGCACGCGGGCAACTCGGAGCCGGAGACGTCAACACAGGGCTCGGGACAGCGACTGCAAGGCAACCAACACCAACACCCCCGGCGCCGATTCTGCATTGCACCATCTACGCTGTCAATGCCAACGCGTACAGCATATGGCTCTTGGCCCACCGTAGGCAGCCATAACTCTCCCGGAAGCGCCCGCCAAACAACGCCACCAACGCACCCCGGCGCCCTATAATGCGCGAGTGTATATCGTTGCGATCGGCTGGCTTTACGTCACCATCCTGATGGCGCTGACCGAGACCAGCGTTGTCGCCGGGGTGTTGACCTTGCTCTTCTATGGCCTGCTGCCAACGGCCCTGCTGCTGTGGCTTTTTGGTGGCCCGGCGCGTCGTCGTCGCGCCCGGATGGCCGCAGAGGCCAGCGCACGCGGTGGTCTCGGTCCCGGCACGGAGGAAAAGAAGCCCGATTGCTGAGCGTTCCGGAAGCCGCCGTCGAGCATCGCTGTCCGAGGCTTCGGGCTGATCGCTGAAGGCAAGACACCAAGGAGTCGCAAGCCGTTTTCCGAGAGGGCGCAAGCGATCCACCGCAGGCTACGGGATTATTCGTTCGCCAGCCAGATCAGCGACGCCATGCGCCCGGTCACGCGATCACGCCGATACGAGAAGAAGCGGCCAGTTTGCTGCGCCGTGCAATAGCCGCCCCCGTAAATTGCCTCGACACCGACTCGCCTCAGACTTAAGCGTGCCAGCAGATAGATATCCGCCAGCCAGCCGCCGGCAGGCTTTCCGGTCGCATCCGCCGCGCGGAGCACAGTCCGCTCGGTGCACACGTCCGAGCAGTTTTTCGATGACACGGCTTCGAAAGCCGCCCCAGCCGCCTGGTCTGCGTCGACAAACGCCGCGCGCACCTCGTCTCCTACCTCGAAGGCCTGCGGGCCTATCGCCGGCCCGAAACAGGCCAGCAATTGCTCGCCGGGGACAGCCATGGCACCCACTGTCCGCTCGAGAATACCGGCCTGCAGGCCGCGCCAACCCGCGTGCGCAGCCGCAACGACCGTGCCCGATCGGTCGCAGAACAGCACCGGCAAACAGTCCGCAGTCAGCACCGCACAGACGACGCCCGCGGTACGCGAAAAAACGCCATCTGCGGTCGGAACCTGCGCCGCGGCTGCACCGGCAGCGGCCTCCACGACAGTCGTGCCGTGCACCTGCTGCAGCCAGCAGGGCGCCGCCGGCAGGCTGTGGCCAAGCCGATGACGATTCGTGGCGACCGCCAGCGGATCATCACCCACATGATCGCCAAGGTTGAGGCTGGCGTAGGGTGCGGCACTGACGCCGCCCTGACGGGTCGTGATGAGACTGCGCACGCGCGCTGGTGCCGGCCAGTCGGGAACGATCCAGCCCTCATTGTTCACCGAGGTTGTTGCCATCGTCAGAGTCGTCCCCATCGTCAG
>NZ_JAVTWB010000133.1:47216-60053 GCF_032229525.1 Accumulibacter sp.
CCATCGTCAGAGTCGTCCCCATCGTCAGGATCGTCGGCAGCGGCAACGATAAGAACCGGACCACCGTTCGGCCCCTCCTCCCAGTCGTCCTCGTCCTCTTCGCAGCGATCATGTAGGCGACCGTACTCCGCCGCTTCCAGCCGCAGCGTCTCGATCAGCTTCGCCATATCATCGGGCACGCTCGACCGCCATAGCATCGCTTTGCCGGTGCCCGGGTGAGCCAGCGCCAGACGGCACGCATGCAGGGCCTGACGCGGGAAGTCCGGGCCGCGCGGCACGCGGCTGGGACCGCCTCCGTAGGCCGGGTCACCAACCAGCGGGTGCCCGACTGAAGCCATGTGCACGCGAATCTGGTGGGTACGGCCGGTTTCCAGAGCGCATTCGATCAGCGTACAGACCAGGAAGCGCTGCAACACCCGATAGTGCGTCCGCGCCGGCTTGCCGGTTTGCACCACCGCCATTTTGGTACGCAGTGTCGGATGCCGGCCAATCGGTGCGTCGACGGTACCCTGGCGCTCGACAACGCCCCGCGCCAGGGCCTGGTAACAGCGCTTGACCGTCCGCGCCTGCAGTTGCCTGACCAGATTGGTCTGTGCCTCGAGCGTCTTGGCGACGACCATCAGGCCACTGGTATCCTTGTCGAGCCGATGCACGATGCCCGCCCGCGGCACCTCGTCGAGTTGAGGGGCGTGGTGCAACAAGGCATTGAGCAGAGTCCCGCTCCAGTTCCCGCTCCCCGGGTGGACCACCAAACCGGCCGGCTTGTCGACAACCATCAAGAGCTCATCCTCGTATACCACCTGCAAGGGGATATTCTCCGGCGCCGACGCCTCGGCGCGTTCGTTGGGCGCCTCGGCGAGTTCGATGGTTTCGCCAGCCCAGAGCTTGCGCCGGGGCTCGATGACGAGCTCTCCACCGACAACAACCCGCCCCTCGCGTATCCAGTTCTGCAGCCGGCTACGCGAATGCTGCGACAGCAAACGGGCAAGAATCTGGTCCACCCGTTGACCGCTGCAATCGATGGGTACGCTCAGGGTGATTCGGGGGTTTGCGCTATAATCGACCAGCCCGTGGTGCTGGCTCAAGACCTCCGCCTCCGCCTGCGCCGGTGCTTTCTTTTTCTGTGGGTTTTTCATCATGCGTAGTTTAGCGGTTATCGCAGCGCTTTTCCTCGCCTCACTCGTCGCTGGCTGTGGGCTGTTTCCGGACACCAAGGACGAAACCATCGGCTGGTCGGCCAACAAGCTGTATGCGGAGGCCAAGGACGCGCTCAATAGTGGCTCCTACACCAAGGCCATCAAGTACTTCGAGAAGCTCGAGTCGCGTTATCCTTATGGTCGCTTCGCCCAGCAAGCGCAGATTGAGATCGCCTATGCCTACTGGAAAGACCAGGAGACAGCTTCGGCAATCGCCGCCTGCGACCGCTTCATCAAGCTGCATCCCAACCACCCAAACGTTGACTACGTGTATTACCTGCGTGGCCTGGTCAACTTCAACGAAGATCTGGGTCTACTCGGCTCGATCAGCAACCAGGACATGACCGAACGTGACCCGAAGGGCGCACGCGAATCATTCGACTCGTTCAAGGATCTGGTTACCCGCTTTCCGGACAGCAAGTACACGCCGGACGCGCTCCTGCGCATGAAGTACCTGGTCAACGCGCTGGCCCGGCTCGAACTGCATGTTGGCCGCTACTACATGAAACGTGGCGCTTATCTGGCGGCGGCAAACCGTGCCCAGTACGCCGTGATCAACTATCCCGACACGCCTTCCACCGAGGAGGCTCTATTCATCATGGTCAAGGCCTACGATGCACTCGGTCTGAACGATTTGCGCGACGACGCCGAGCGCATCATGCGCAAGAATTATCCCGACAGCGACTACTATCTTCGTGGCCTCGACCGCCAGGAACCCTGGTGGAAGCTCTGGTAAGCCGCAGCGCCTCCGACCAGCGACTGCTTCCTCGTCGGCGACTGCGGCGTCGCCACGCCGCTTTCAGAGCGACTGCTTGATCGCCAGAACCGCCTGATTGCGCAAGGTTCGCAGCAAGGACAGCTCTTTCTCGGAGATGACAATATCACCAGCGTGTTCGCGATCCGCGTAGATCATGGCCACCGGGCTGCCCTTGACGCAGAGCGGAAAAAGCAGGAAGGTTTCGGCGCTCACCGCCTGGCGAAACCACGTCGGGATGCGGGTCGAGATCTTCGCATCGCCGGTATCGCTGATCAGGACGTCGACGCCGTTGGCGAGAGCGGCGTGAAAAATATCCGCACTAAAGACCAGTGAAAACCTGAAGCGCTTGGCAATCTCGGAGGCATCGGGACCAAAACCGAAACGCCCGAGCATCGAGTTGCTGCGCCCGTCCCGGATGCACAGGATGACCCTCTTGAAGCTCTTCGCCCGGTAGATGGTCTCCAGGATGATACGCAGCACATCGTTGAGCTTGAACTCGCTGATCAGCGCATTGCTGACGTCCTGAATACCGGCCAGAAGAACGCTCTCGGCGGCGCCTGCCGCGTCAGCAGGACTAAGCTCGCCGCCATCTGACAGCAGGTCGCGCGCAGCCGCTTCCGGAATGGCGTCCGCGAGCAGCGTAGTGCCCGCCAGGTCATCCTCCTCCTGGATCGGGGCCGTCACCGCTGGCGACGGACCGGCCGGCTCACCTCCCCAAGCTCTGATCTGCCTGCCAAGGTGAGTCTGCTGCAGATTGAGGTGAATGATCCCGGCGAACTGCGCCATCTGCTGGAATGCCTTCTCCAGCGTTCTTCGCAGCCCCTGCTCGTCGAGGGTGATGACGTCACCGAAACGCGCCACGATCTTGCGCAGTTCCTTCTGTTGCTGTTCGGGTTCTGCGTCCGCGACAACGGCGCACAGCTCGTTCGACAACGCGGCGAGCACGCGCAAGCGGTCTTCAATGTTGACCGGACGGCGGATATTCCCGGCCGGCAACTTGCGCATGCTGTTGACGATCAGCCTGGGAAAGCCCCAGCTCTGAGCAATGCCGACACCAAGATCCTCGAACGACAGACCGAGAACCTGCAGCGCCGCAGCTTCTTCGGAGCAATTCTTCTGCTGCATCACCCGCCGTATCTCCGCCCCTTCTTCAGGGAAGTAATACTGGCTCAGCAGGCGCCCCAGGTTGTGGAACATCGAGCAGATGAAGCCCTGTTCGATATCCGCTCGCGCCGCTGTCGTGCTGCCGATATCCTTGGCCAGAACACCCGCCAGATTGGCGCGCAGGAATTCGTCCTTGAGCTCATTGGCGTTGTCCTTGTTCTGCAGATGCTCGAAGAGCATCACCGTGATGGCAATGCTGCGCACCGCGTCGAAGCCGAGAACGACCACCGCCCGCGATACGGTGCTAATCGTCCCGCCACCGGCCTGACGGTAGTGCACCGAGTTCACCATGCGCAGGATCTTGTTGGTCAGCGAAAAATCCTTGAGGATGGTGTTCGAGAGTTCCGAAATGCTCTGCTTTTCCGAAGCAGTGATCCTGTTGATCGCGCCGACCGAGTCCGATAGCGCCGGAAAATCGCTTTTGTGGCGCATACGCCGCAGGAGAAACTCGATCGTGCTCTGCCTGCTATCTGCCGCCGGCTGCGCTGGACTCGCGGGCTCAAGGTAGTCGTCGAGGGCCTCGCGCATCTGCGCGGCTGAAGCGTAGCGGTTGACCGGGTCGCGCGCCAGCGCGCGGTAGAGAAGGGCTACCAGCCGCTCGTCGAGCGAACCGCTTGCTTCTTGCGGCAAGCGGATATCCGCGCCGACAATCTGGTTCATTACCTGCTGGATGTCGCTACCCCGAACCGCGCGTTGTCCGCAGAGCAACTCGTACAGCACCAGGCCGGCGGAAAAGATGTCTGTCCTTTCGTCGCTGGTCCGCTGTGCAATGTACTCCGGCGCCATGTACGCCGGCGTGCCAGCCCACTGCTCGCCATCCCCGGTCACCCCCGTGGTACGGGTGGCAATACCAAAGTCCATCACCCGCGGTACGCCATCGTCGTCGATCAGAATGTTGCTTGGCTTGAGATCACGATGGATAATTCCCGCAGCATGCGCGTGCCCGACCGCATCGAGGATCGGTTGCATGATCGCGATCGCCTTTTCCGGCGGCAGTCGGCCACTGCGCTGCAAGTGCTCCGTCAGGTTGCTGCCCGGCACATACTGGAAAACAAGGTAGATGTCGCCTTGCTCCTCGGCGGCCTCGAAAATCGGAACGATGTTCGGGTGGCGCAACTGGCTGACCATCCGCGCCTCCTCCAGCAATTGCCGCTTCTGTTGCGGATCGGAGCGCGCGAGATGAAGCGTCTTGATCGCCACCTGCCGTTGCAGGTGCGGATCGCGCGCAAGATAGACGATGCTCTGGGCGCCTCGACCAAGCTCGCGAATAATCTCGAAACGTCCAACGCGCGTGCTCACAATTTTCGATCAGCCTCGCAAACAGATATTCCACGGGCGCTTCCCGGACGGGTTACCCTTGCAGAGATGCAGCCACCAGAAAATCCCGTCATCACAACCACAGCAATCTCGGCGCCAATCCCGTTCGCCCACAAACGACGGCGCGTTGGCAGAACTCGCGACCCAGCACAGCCATCTGCTCCTCATCCACGTGCAGCAAGAGATAGCTCGGCTCCTCCGGCCAAGCGCCGTCGTCCGCCAGATTGCAGGCGGGGAAGAATAGCCAACCCGACGCCATGATCTGCTCGCACAAGCGTTGTTGGCGACGGTGGTTGTCGTCGTCAGGCAATAGGGTTCCGGGGTTGTATGCGGTGACGACCCCCCAGCAAATACCCGTGCTTGCGCCGTGCTGTGCGGCGACAAGCGGCTGCCGAGAGAGAAAGTCATCGAAAGGCGCATCGGCGCGGTCGATACGCAAAGCGAAGTCACCCACGGGAGTGCTCACCCGATAGGTGGTCGCCCGGAAGGCGGCATCGATCATCGAGCTGCTCACGCCTCGCCACCCGGCGGCCGGAACTCGTCGAGATCGCCCAATCGTAGCCGTGCCTCGCTGGCCGGCAGAGCTTCGACAACCCGCAGCTTTCGCTCGATCTGGCGCGTCCTTACGCCGGCTGATTCAATACTCCTGCTGGCCTGCTCGAGTTTCCTGTGCGTCGCTTCAAGGATTTCTCCGAACTTGCCGAAGTCCGTCTTGATCGCGGCAAGAACCGCCCAGACTTCCGATGATCGGCGCTCGATGGCCAGGGTGCGGAAACCCATCTGCAGACTGTTGAGCAACGCCGCCAGGGTCGTCGGCCCGGCAATGCAGATCCGCAGATCGCGCTGCAAGGCGTCGGCGAGCCCCGGCCGCCGCAGCGCCTCCGCGTACAAACCCTCGGTCGGCAGGTAAAGAATGGCGAAATCAGTCGTGTAGGGCGGTTCGACGTACTTGTCGAGTATCTTCCGCGCCTCGTCGCGCAAGCGCACTTCAAGCGCCTTGATCGACGCCTCGAGCGCCACCGGGTCAGACCGCTCCTGCGCTTCCAGAAGGCGCTGATAGTCCTCCAGCGGGAACTTTGCATCGATCGGCAACCACACCGGCCGCTGCTCCCCGTCAGCGACCGCACGACCCGGCAAACGAATGGCGAACTCGACGCGATCCTGTGAATCAGGCCGCGTCGCCACGTTCTTCGCATATTGTTCGGCGGTCAGCAACTGCTCCAGCAAGGCCCCCAGCTGGACCTCACCCCAGCTACCGCGGGTCTTGACGTTGGTCAGGACCTTCTTCAGGTCACCGACTCCGGCGGCCAGCGTCTGCATCTCGCCCAGCCCTCGATGGACCTGCTCCAGACGCTCGCTGACCAGTTTGAACGACTCGCCAAGACGCTGCTCGAGCGTCGCGTGCAGTTTCTCGTCGACCGTCCGGCGCATCTCTTCGAGCTTGCCGGCATTGTCCGCCTGCATCGCCCCTAGCCGCGCTTCCAGCGCCAGACGCAACTGCTCGAAGCGCTGCTCATTACTGTTGGTCAGGCGCGCCAGTTGCTGGGCAAAGGATTCAAGCTGCTGCGCCTGCAGCCGGCCGAGTTGCGCCAACTGTGCAGCGAGGGTCTGCGACAGACGGGTCAGGGACAGCGATTGCTCCTCCCGATCACCGCGCGCGGCACTGGCCGACTCTTGCCGCCCCAGTGACATCTCTTCACGCAACTCGCGTTCGAGTCGCTCGAGCCCTCCTTGCAGGTCGCGCAAACGAACACCGATCAGACCTTTTGCCGTGCCGACATGCACCAGCAGGACGACCTGGAGGACCCCCACCACTACGCCGATCGATGTCGCTGCGTACAGCAAAGCTTCACTCATGGGCGCCTGTTTCCAACCAAGCACTGCCGTGACCTGCAATGGAAGCGTAGGTGAGCCCTACTCCAGCGAGAAGACAACCCGGTTCCCCCCGGCCACGACGGACGAATCCGACTTGCCACCCGGCTTGCCGACCTTGGGTGGTAACAGAAACAGGCGCTCGGCCGGAATCTGATGCGCGAGCAGCCAGTCGCGCACTACTTTTGCCCGCCGATTGGCCAGTTCGCGCAGATCGCTCTCCTCAAGGACAGAGTTGGCCAGAAGCAGCTTCTCCATTTCATCAACCGGCAATGTCTTCACCATCCCGACCATGTTGCGTGGCTTCTCGAAGTCCTCGGCGCGGTAGACGCGCTCCAGCAGGTCGGGGTACTCCTTGGCATTGATCTCGACCACATCCGCCGTCGAGCTTTGTGCCTCTTTCTTTTTCAGCACCCCGGATTTCAGCGTCTGCAGCTTCCTGTTCAGGCGATCGCGTTTCAGGCCCTCCGGATCGTTTTCCGGGTCGGCAAACCCTTCGATTTCAAGCTTGAGTGCGGGACGATCCAGCAAGGCCTTGCTCAGACTTTCGAGGCGCTGCTGCGCGGGTGGCGTGATAGCCGCCTGCCCGAAGTCGAATTCGACGTTCGACAACTCCTCACCACCACCAAAGATCGACCCCAGCAAGGCAAAGGGTGAGGTGACGGCCTTCAGCAGAAGGTTGCCGACCAGACTACCCAGCAGCCCGCCAATACTGAATTCGGGGTCGTCCAGCGAACCGGCGACCGGCAGGTTGATGTCGATTTCACCCTTCGCGTTCTTGAGCAGGGCAACGGCGAGGCTCACGGGCAGCTTGGTTGCCTCCGGGCTGTCCACGCGATCACCGAAAGTCAGTTGATCGAGAAAAACTCGATTTTCGGCGGTCAGCTGGTTGTTCTCGATCTTGTACTTTACAAACAGCGACAACTTGCCCTTGTCGATCGCGTAGCCAGCGTACTTGCCCGAGTACGGCGAGAGCGCGGTCATCTCGATTCCTTTGACGTCGGCCTGCAAGTCCAGATAGGGTGCCGCTATCAATGGGTTGAATTGGCCCATCACCTTGAGTGGCGCTATATCGTCGTAACTGCCGCGCAGGTCGAGCGTGGCAACACTGTCGGCGGCAGATGACATGCCGCTGATGGCACCGCCGATCTTGTTCAGATTCGCCGAGTAGTTTGGCTTGATGAAATTGTCGCTGAACTTGATGTCGCCCCCCTGCAGGGTGATCTTCCCGATCTTTATCGGCAGCCGCGGCTGCCTGCCGACAGGCACCGGCGCGACGGCCTTGCCTTCCGCGGAGACCACGGAAGCCGCCGGCTCCGCGGCCTTCGGCACGACTGCAACCGGTCGCGCGTCAGCCTGCCTGACGATGTGCAAAAGGTTCAGCTGGCCCTGCGGATTGATCACAGCACGGGCAAAGAAATCGGTCAGCCCCACCTCCCCGATCGACACCGAATTCGGATTCAGCCGCAGGTCGACGTGGCCCATGGCCAATGACTTCCAGTTCAGAAAGTCGGAGGAATCGACCTTGGCGACCGCCGAGAAGCCGCCAACCGCCAGCTGCCCGGAGAATCCTCCCGCCAGCTTGCCAGCCTCAGCCGCGCTTTCCGCCAGCTGTTGCAAGCGAACATCGCCGCTCAAGCTCACCTGACCACCGGTCAGTACGACGTTCAACCGTTCGGTGAAGTAGGGTTGCAGCGGCACCAGTTCCAGCTTCTTGAGAGAGATCTTGAGGTCGGAATTGAGCGGGAAAATCTGCACCGTTCCGCCGACCTCGGCCTCGCCCTTCTTGTTGACTCTGAAACGCGTCGCGACCTTGGCAGTCGTGCCGGACCCGGTCGACAGGTTCTCGGCTTCGACATTCATTTCATCGATAGTGTGCACCACGACTGGCGACATGGCCGCATCTTCGACGCGCAGACCAAGATCTTCTCCGCGGTACTTGCCAACGGTCAGTTTCCACGGTGTGGACGAATCGCTCTGCGAGGCCTCGACGGCGCGCAGAGCCGGCGTCTTGACAAACTCGACGCTACCGTCGGCCAGCCGCCGGATCAGCAGCTTGGCGCCGCGGGACGTCACCTGGTCGATGAAGACTTCACGCTTGGCCAGATCGAGCCGTCCGCCCTTTACCGAGAAGGCATCGAGCTTGACCCATTGGCCGGCTTCCATGCCAAATGCGAGATCGAACTCGGCGGGCGCGCCACCTTTGCTGTCGAACTTCTTCAAGCTCACGGCGAGTCCGTCGACGCTGGCGTTAAACGGTTCGCCATGCGACTCGTCTAGCCAGCGCAGCGCGCCGCCGGTGATCTTCGCTTCAGCCAGAGACCACTCAAGTGGCGCGGATTTCTCGTTCTTGCCAGCCGCTGGCGCTGGCGCAGGCGATCCACGGCCAGCCGGCTCGTTGCGGAAGAAGTCGGCCCAGTTGATCGTTCCCTGCGGAGTTACCCGGGCATGGATCTCGGGCGAGTCGACCGAGATCCGTTCGATCGCATACTTTCCATTGAGCGGATCAATGGTTTCAAGCGCCACATCCAGCGCCTGCACGGAGAACAGGGGAGCACCCGCGGTGTCCTTGACCAACACCTCCTTGAGGGCGAGCTTGCCCGAGAGTACGAGCGTCGACCGATCCTCATCGTGCCGCTGAAAGGCCAGTTTCAATTCAGTGTCGAGAGCGCCGGAAATGACCTTGATCGGCAACTTGAAAGGCAGGTAGTCGATATATTTGGCTACTTGTACCTGACGAAGATCGAACGTCAGCTCGCTTTCCAGCGAATGGTCGAAAGGCTTGCTCCGGCCCTGGGCACGCAGCGGCGAACCGTCGATCGACGCCGAGAAACTCGGTTCGACGAAGATCGCAACAGCCTGTGGCAAGCTGGAAATGGATGGCAAGCTGAGATCGATCTCGCTGATGACGTGCTTGTCAGCACGCATCTGATCATCGAATTCGAGCTTGCCGCCGGTGATCTGGATGTTGTTGAGCGAAAAAACGGGGGTAGGATCTTCCGACGCGGGCGTCGCCGTGAACTCGTCGATCAGATCAGAGACGTTGAAGCCACCATCAGCCAGACGAACGAGTCTGAACGTCGGAGCCACCACTTTCAGCTCGCTGATCACCGGCCCTCGGCGCCAGAGCGAACTCCACTCGGCATTGATGTCCAGTCGCTCAAATCCTGCCAGGGTTTCGCCGCCGCCCTTCTCCTGAATCACGAGACCGGCAACCTGCACCGTCAGCGTGAACGGGTTGATGCTCACGCTTTCGATCGCCACCGGTCGGCTCAAAGCTTCTGAAAGCTTCGTGCTCAGCGTCGACTTGACGAAAGGCGGCAGCGCGAAAAAGCCGAGAACGCTGAACACGAGTAAGGCCAGCGCGACGCGCAGTCCGTACTTTCTTGCGGCAACGGCAGCATTCGCCTTCGGTGGTTCGGTCACTTCAGTCATGGAAACAGGCCGCAAGCTGGCTGGTGGAGCGCTGAATTTAGCATGAACATCCCGTTGCCGCCCAAGCGGGCCGATCTTTGATGACCCAGGATCGAGGCAACCGACGGCAGCTGGCAGTCAGCAGCTGCTGTCGGGCAGGATGCCGAAGAGAGCGACGCAGGACAGTGGACCGCGTGAAGGCAAGCTCAGAAGCTGTTCTTCCACTCGCGCAGCGCGGCAAATACCGCGACATCGTCAGCGGCGTCAGGCGCTCGGCGCCGTGCCGATGCCACCACTTCCGGCTCGGTGCAGCGCAAGAACGGATTGCTGGCCTTCTCGACCGCGATCGTCGAGGGTACCGTCGCCCAGCCCTTGGCGCGCGCCACAGCCACTTCGTGGACGCGCCTTTGCAGGCGGCGATTGCCTGGCTCTACCGCCAGCGCGAAGCGCAGATTCGCCTCGGTGTATTCGTGGGCGCAATAGACCGCCGTTTGCTCAGGCAACGCCGCCAATCGCCCCAGCGAATCGGCCATCTGCGCAGCGCTCCCTTCGAACAAGCGACCACAACCGCCGGCGAACAGGGTATCGCCACAGAACAGGCAGCCTGAGCCATAATAGGCGATGTGCCCGAGCGTGTGCCCGGGAACCGCGATTACCTGAAGCTCGACATCGCCGAACGCGGGGCGAATCGTCTCTCCACCACGTAAAGGCCTGGTGAGACCGGTGATCGACTCGGTGGCCGGACCGAACACCTCCGCCTGATAGTGCGCCAACAGACCGCTTACCCCGCCCTGATGATCGGCATGGTGGTGGGTCACCAGAATGGTGGACAACGACAGACCTTCGCGGTCGAGCACCTCGAGAACGGGGGGCGCGTCGCCAGGATCAACCACGGCGGCGGACGCACCTTTGCGCAACAACCAGATGTAGTTATCCTTGAATGCAGGAATGCGGATGACGTCGAACATCGCTCGATTTTGGAAGAATTGCGGAAAATGTCAAATGCTGGCCTCGACGACTGGCTGCAAACGCCGCAAGGGCGCTACGTCATGGCTTGGGAACAGGCCACCATCGACGCGGCCGTGGCCGATGTATTTGGCTACAACGCGATCCAGCTGGGGCTGCCGCAACGCGACCTGCTCGCTCAAAACCGCATCCCGCTACGGCAGGTGGCCCACGACTCGGGCAAGGTCGATGTCCGCTGCGACCTGCGCCAACTCCCCTTCGCCGCCCACAGCATCGATCTGGCGGTGATGGCACATGTCCTGGAATTCCACGACGATCCGCACCAGATTCTGCGTGAAGTCGAGCGCGTACTGATTCCCGAAGGCGAAGTGATCATTGTCGGCTTCAACCCGATCTCGATCTGGGGTCTGCGTCGCCGGCTCCCGAACTGCCCGCCCCACTTCCCCTGGGACGGGCACTATCTTTCCGTCCCGCGTCTCAAGGACTGGCTTCAATTGCTCGGTTTCGAGGCCGAGGCCTGCAGCTTCGGCTGTTACGCGCCACCCTTCAAGAATGAACGCTGGCTGAAGCGTTGGCACTTCATCGAAACCACCGGCAACCGCTGGTGGAGCTTTGCCGGCGGCGTCTACGTCCTGCGGGCGGTCAAGCGCGTGCATAGCATGCGCTTGATCATGCCGAACTGGAAACAGAAGGCTTCCCCTCGTAAGGCGCTGTCCGTGGTCAGCGAAAAGGAAAGTGCAGCGCATGAATGATCAGCAAGTCATTACCATCCACGCCGACGGCGGCTGCCGTGGCAACCCCGGGCCCGGTGGCTGGGGTGCAGTCCTTCAAGCGGGGGATCGGGAAAAGGAACTGTGGGGCGGAGAAGCCGATACCACCAACAACCGGATGGAGCTGACTGCCGCAATTTGCGCCCTCGAAGCGCTCACCAGACCGGCGACGGTCCACCTTCATACCGACTCGCAGTATCTGCAAAAAGGAATCAGTGAGTGGATCCACAAGTGGAAGCGCAATGGCTGGCGCACCTCTGACAAGAAGCCGGTGAAGAACGCAGACCTCTGGCAACGTCTCGATGCAGTCGCCGCCAAACACCAGATCAAGTGGTTCTGGGTCAAGGGGCATGCCGGACACGTCGGCAACGAGCGCGCCGATGACTTGGCCAACCGCGCTATGGACGAACTGCAAACCGCCCGTACTGCCCGCCCGAGTCCAGCAAGTAGTCCTTGACGGCAGAAACCGATACCGCACATCCGGCAACCCACCATAACCGCCAACCAAGGAAACCCCATGCGCCAGATCTTTCTCGATACTGACACGACCGGCCTGGAGCACAAACTCGGCCATCGCATCATCGAAATTGGTTGCGTGGAAATGGGCAATCGGCGTCTGACCAATCGGCACTTCCACCGCTATCTGAACCCGGAGCGGGATATCGACGCCGGCGCCATGTCGGTGCACGGCATCAGTCGCGAGTTCTTGCTCGACAAGCCACACTTTGCCGACGTGGCAGCGGAGTTCCTCGATTTCGTGCGTGGCGCTGAACTGGTCATCCACAACGCCGCGTTCGACGTCGGATTCCTCAACGCCGAACTGGCCCTGCTCGATATGGCACCGGTCGACACCGTTTGTCACGCCGTCCGCGACACGCTGCGCATGGCCAAGGACCTGCACCCTGGCAAGAAGAACAACCTCAACGCGCTATGCGAACGCTATGGCGTCAACAACTCGCACCGAACGCTCCATGGCGCCCTGCTCGATGCCGAAATCCTCGCCGAGGTCTATCTCGCGATGACCCGCGGACAGGAAAGCCTGATCATGGATCTCGGTGACGATAACGCCAGCCGGCTCAAGGCCGCAGGAAGCCTGCCGCCTACAGGTGATCGCAAGACGCAGCACGTCAGGCGCGCCAGCCCGGAAGAACTCGAGGTGCACGAGAAGATACTGACAACCATCCAGGAGGTAAGCAAGGGCAAGTGCCAGTGGCTCCGATCCGACACCAACGGCTGATTCGCGCCCACCCCAGCACCCCGGTCTCCGTGCTGCCGGCTCGCCTTCTGCACGTCGCAGCGCTGTTTTCCCCGCTTTTCCCAGCACTGAGCACGACGCACGCAGCGCCGGCCGCGCCGCCACTGCAACCGTGAATTGACCTAA
>NZ_JAVTWB010000134.1:0-5142 GCF_032229525.1 Accumulibacter sp.
GCCAGAAATGGATCGTTGGTGTAGTCGACCGGATGCATCTCGAGCATCGGATTGCGATGCATGAAGCGGTACAGCTTCTGCGAACCGAGGGCAAAGGTGGCGACCATTTTTCCCGGCAGGTAGGTCTTCTTGCGATTGGTCACCGCACCGCATTCGAGCAGCTTGAGGATGCCGTCCCCGATCATCTCGGTGTGGATTCCCAGATCGTGCTTGTGCACCAGTTGCATGACCACCGCGTCGGGGATGGCGCCATAGCCTATCTGCAGCGTCGATCCGTCCTCGATAATGTCGGTGACGTATTCGCCGATCGCTTCCTGCACCTTGCCGATCTGCGGCAGGCCCACTTCAAGCACCGGATCCTCGCTCTCGATGAGGCCGGCAATCTGCGAGACATGGACGTGACAGTTGCCGTTGGTAAACGGCACGTTCGGATTGACCTCGAGGATCACCACTCGTGCCATGCTGATCGCCGCCATGGTGTAGTCGGTGGCGAGGCTGATCGAGAAGTAGCCATGCTCGTCCATTGGCGAGGCCATGGTGAACACCACGTCGACGCGAATTTGCCGGTTCTTGATCAGCGACGGCATCTCTGAGAAATAGCTCGGCAGGTAATCGATCCAGCCTTCCTGGCCGCCGGCCCGGCTCGCGCCGCCAAAGAAGAAGGCGAGATGGCGGACATGGTCGACTGTCTCGGGGTCAAGATAGGCATATTTGCGCAGCGGCAGAATCTGTGCCACGGTCACCCCGTGAAAGTGCTGGCGCTGTTCGGAGAGCGCTGTCAGCAGGGTCGGCGGCTCGCCGACGCCGGTTGGCACACTGATCAAATCGCCATTCTCGACCAGACCCATGGCGTCCGCCGCAGTCATCTTCTTGCTCTGGTAAATCCGCTGGTAAATATCCGACATGCTTCATCCCCTCCGTGCCGTTGGCCAACAAACCGTGTTCCGGGATCCTACCGAAGCTACCCGGCCACGCTCATTTTTTTGGTGACGCCGTCGTGCGTGCTGTCTGCGCAGCATAAGCGACGAGACGCGCGGGCAGTGCGCGTCCCGCCAACCAATCCTGCAACCTACATGCTACGACGATACTGGCCGCCGACGTCGTAAAGCGCATTGGTGATCTGCCCGAGCGAACACACGCGGACGGCGTCGATCAGCACCGCGAACACATTGCCGTTGTCGATCACCGTTCGCTGCAGGCGTTCGAGCATGGCGCCGCAAGCTGGCGCGTTGCGCTCGTGGAAGTCGCGCAGGCGCTCGAGCTGTGACTGTTTTTCTTCCTCGGTCGAGCGCGCGAGCTCGATTTCGGGCTGCGCGTCGCCCTTCGGGTTGCGGAAGGTGTTCACGCCGACGATCGGGAACGAGCCGTCGTGTTTCTTGTGCTCGTAGTAGAGCGACTCTTCCTGAATTTTGCCGCGCTGGTAACCGGTTTCCATCGCCCCGAGGACACCGCCGCGCGACGCGATGGCTTCGAACTCCTTGAGCACGGCCTCTTCGACCAGATCGGTCAGTTCGTCAATGATGAACGAGCCCTGATTCGGGTTTTCGTTCATCGCCAGGCCCCATTCACGGTTGATGATCAACTGGATGGCCATCGCGCGGCGAACGGATTCTTCGGTCGGGGTGGTGATCGCTTCATCGTAGGCGTTGGTATGCAGGGAGTTGCAGTTGTCGTAAATGGCGATCAGCGCCTGCAGCGTGGTGCGGATGTCGTTGAACGACATTTCCTGCGCGTGCAGTGAGCGCCCCGAAGTCTGGATGTGGTACTTCAGCTTCTGACTGCGCTCACTGGCGCCGTACTTGTTCTTCATCGCCACCGCCCAGATGCGGCGGGCGACACGGCCGATCACCGAATACTCGGGGTCCATGCCGTTGCTGAAGAAGAACGACAGGTTCGGTGCGAAATCATCGATGTGCATGCCGCGTGCCAGGTAGGCCTCGGTATAGGTGAAACCATTGGCCAGCGTAAAGGCCAGCTGCGAAATCGGATTGGCGCCGGCTTCCGCGATGTGATAGCCGGAAATGGAGACCGAGTAGAAGTTGCGAATATCGTTGTGAACGAAGAACTCCTGAATGTCGCCCATCATCTTGAGCGCGAATTCGGTCGAGAAGATGCAGGTGTTTTGCCCCTGGTCTTCCTTGAGGATGTCGGCCTGGACCGTCCCGCGCACATTGGCCAGCACCCACTCGTGGATCTTCTGGATCTCGTCTTCGGTCGGCTCGCGGGCGTTGTCGCTGCGGAACTTGTCGACCTGCTGGTCGATCGCGGTATTGAAGAACATCGACAGGATGATCGGCGCCGGACCGTTGATGGTCAGCGACACCGAGGTCGTCGGTGCGCAAAGCTCGAAGCCGTCGAAGAGCACCTTCATGTCGTCGAGAGTGGCGATCGAGACGCCGGAGTTGCCGACCTTGCCGTAAATGTCAGGACGCGCGTCCGGGTCACAACCGTAGAGGGTGACCGAATCGAATGCGGTCGATAGCCGTTTGGCCGGCATCCCCTCGGAGACCCGCTTGAAGCGGCGGTTGGTGCGAAAAGCGTCGCCTTCGCCGGCGAACATGCGCGTCGGATCCTCGTTTTCGCGCTTGAAGGCAAAGACGCCGGCGGTGAACGGGAAGGAACCCGGCACGTTTTCCTTCATCAGGAAGCGCAGCACCTCACCGTCGTCCCGGTAGGTCGGCAACGATACCTTGCGGATGCGCGACCCGGAGAGAGAGGTGTTGGTCAGCCGCGTGCGGATTTCCTTGTCACGGATCTTGACCACGTACTCGTCCTGCGCATAGAGCTCGACGGTCTTCGGCCACATGTCGAGCAGCTTGGTTGCCCGGGCGTCGAGCTGTCCGCCCTTCCAGGCGATCAGTTCGTCGAAATCCCCAGCCGGCTTGCCGCGATCGACGAACAGTGCTTTCGCCGTGCGCAGCGATTGCCGCTGACGCGCGATCTCCGCCTGCTCGGCGGTATGGGCGTGGTAGTTGCGGACGGCCTCGGCGATCTCGGCCAGGTAGCGCACCCGCTGTGCCGGAACGACGGCCAACTGGTTCGATGATTGGCGGACGCCGACCGCTGGCAGCTTGCCCTTCTTGAGCTTGAGGCCGAGTTGTTGCAGGCTCGGCGCCATCGCCTGGTAGAGCGCGGTCACGCCGTCGTCGTTGAAGCGTGCGGCCATGGTGCCGAAGACCGGCATTTCGTCGGGGGCCTGGCCGAAGGCCTCGTGGTTGCGCTGATACTGTTTGCGCACGTCGCGCAGCGCGTCCTCGGCGCCCTTGCGGTCGAACTTGTTGATGGCCACGAAATCGGCAAAGTCGAGCATGTCGATCTTCTCCAGCTGTGACGCCGCGCCGAACTCGGGTGTCATCACGTACAGCGAGGCATCGACCAGCGGCACGATCGCCGCGTTACCCTGGCCGATGCCGGAGGTTTCGACGATCACCAGATCGAAGCCGGCCAGCTTGCAGGCGGCGAGGACTTCCGGGAGTGCCGCGGAGAGCTCGGAGCCGGTGTCGCGGGTGGCCAGGGAACGCATGTAGATGTTCGGATGCTCGATGGCGTTCATGCGGATGCGGTCACCGAGCAGTGCGCCACCGGTGCGCTTGCGCGAGGGGTCAATGGAGATGATCGCCAGCTTGATGCTGTCGCCCTGATCGAGGCGGAAGCGGCGCACCAATTCGTCGGTCAGCGACGATTTTCCGGCACCGCCGGTGCCGGTGATCCCCAGCGTCGGGACTTTCAGCCCGGCCGCCGCGTCGATGATGCTGGTGCGCAGCGCGGCGGGGTAGACGCCGTTCTCCAGCCCGGTGATGACCTGCGCCAGTTGACGGCGGTCGCCGGCTTTCAGGGCGCCGAGCACGGCGTCTGGTTCCTGCGGCGCCAGCGCCGAGAGGTCGAAATCGGCTTTCGCCGCGACGTCGTTGATCATTCCCTGCAGGCCCATCGATTGGCCGTCTTCCGGCGAGTAAACCCGTGCCACGCCGTAGGCGTGCAGTTCGGCGATCTCGCTTGGTACGATGACGCCGCCGCCGCCGCCAAAGACCTTGATGTTCTCGCCACCACCGGCCTTCAGCAGGTCGATCATGTACTTGAAGAATTCGACGTGCCCGCCCTGGTAGGAGGTGATGGCAATGCCCTGCACATCCTCCTGCAGGGCAGCGTTCACGATCTCCTGCACCGAGCGGTTGTGGCCAAGGTGGATGACCTCGGCCCCCGTCGCCTGGAGAATCCGGCGCATGATGTTGATTGACGCGTCGTGCCCGTCGAACAGGGAAGCAGCGGTGACAAAGCGCACTTTGTGCTGAGGCTTGTAGGGCAGAAGCTTCTTGGCAATGGAAAGGTCGGTCATCAGGTTCGCGCTCCACGGAAATCGGAAAGGTCCCGGATACAGGAAACTACACCGGGATGTACATGGTAGGAAGTTGTGCCCAATAAAGCCATTACTCGATACGCCTTCAACAGTGTAAATCTCGCCAACTTGAAATATCCTGTCAATACACGACCTTGCGCGAAGACCATGCCATACCCGGACAAGACTGCCAAGCAGGCTCCCCGTACGACCCCGGCACGCGCGACGGTGGCCATCGCCTTCGTACGGGGCATGCTGGCCGGTATGCAGCATGCGGGGCAGGACACGGCGCCGCTGCTCGAACGCGCCAATATCGCCCCGTCGCTGCTCAGCGACCCGACGGCCCGTGTTCCCGTCGATCGCTACGCGTCACTCTACAATCTGATCAACCATCAGCTTGATGATGAAGGCTTCGGGCTCTTTTCGGCCCCGATGCGTGTCGGTAGTTTCGAGTTCCTCTGTCGCGCCGGCATCACCGCCCCCACGCTGGCCGAAGTCATCGAGCGCAGTGTCCGCTTTCTGCGTCTGCTGCTCCCCGACCTGGCAGTCACCCTCGCGAGCAATTCCGAGCAAGCGCTTCTTCGTATCAGCGAAACCCGTCCATTGCCGATCGGGCGGGTCTTTGCCTTTGAATGGCTGTTGCGCCTGGTGCACGGACTGCTCTCCTGGCTGGTCGGGCGCAACATCGTTCTCGATTCCGTCGCCTTTCCGTACCCGCGCCCGGCGCACGCCGAGGACTATGCCCTGATTTTCACCGCGCGCTCGACATTCGACGCCGAGGCGCTCACCGCCAGCTTCGCTGCCAA
>NZ_JAVTWB010000134.1:5242-9517 GCF_032229525.1 Accumulibacter sp.
GCCCTGCGTCGTGATGTGGCGATCGACCGCCTGGCCAAGACCAGGCAGCCTCTGGCGCAGATTGCCGCCGACCTGGGGTTTGCTGACAGCGCAGCCTTTTATCGAGCTTTCCTGAGATGGACCGGTATGGCACCGGCTCACTATCGGCGGCGGCTTTACGTCGGCGGGGGCGGACGGACTGCCGCTCAAGACGGCGCTGCCACAACGCCTTAGCGGATCACGAACGCGGGCGGCCTCGATGACGCTCGCAATCGCCAGAGTGCGCCGCCCTAGCACTATCGGTCAGTCATGAAACGCGTCGCGTTTTCAAGGTCGGCCTGGGTGCGGCCACTATACAGAGCATTGACGAACTTGCGCCAGATGAGGTCCGGCTCGCCCAGGCGGAAAGTGTAGACCCCGCTTCCGGAGCCCCTCGAGGCGCTGACCTTGACGCGGGACACTTCCTCCGGACCCAGCTGAATCGTCACGTCACCCCAGACATCGCTCGGAACGTTGACCCCCGCGTTTGCCTGGAAGCCGTAGCGCGAGAGCTGGACGATTTCGAGCTCGAACTGGCGGTTCTTGCCGTCGGGCGTCTGGAGGGAGAACGTAGCGGGGCAGAGGACGGAGAAGCGCCTGTGGTGGTGCCTGCCGCTGGCATCCTGGGAGCCCTCGGGCGGCGCCGGCAAGACGGCGCGATATTCCGGCAGGTCGTAGATCTCGTGGAGCAAACGCTTCTTGCGATCACTCAGGTCTCTGAACACGTTGGTGCGGACGTTGAAGAAGTGATCAAGCAACTCCGGAGTCAGCACGGGATCATTGGTGGTGTAGAAGCGTCGGGGCGGAAGCTGAATATTGGGCAGCTTGAGCTCGAAGAAGAAGGCATGTAGGTTTCGCTTCGGTGGTTCGGCGCCATACTTCTTCTTGCTGAGTTGCTCGAAAGCTCGGAGGTCCAGCGCAGCGCCCACAGCGGGGGCGCCATTCACGAAGTCGTAGTTTTCGACGACATTTTGCGTCAGTCGTTTGAAGAACAGCAGCGACTCGTACATCTCGCTGTGCCTGGGATTGACCGCGATTAGCACATGCCGCGTATCGAAGAAGGTCGTGCAGTAGTTGTGCATGAACTTCAACAGCGGGAACAAAACGCTGCCGCCGATTCGCCGGAACTTCCGGTGCACCGCCAACGCGGATGCCTCGACGATGTTTCCCCTCTTTTCTCGTACTGCGGTCAGGTCGAAGATCCGTTGGAGCGGGAAGCCCAACACGCTCTCCCTGATCAAGGACAGTGTCCCGACCACTTCGCCGTCATACTTCGCGCAGAGGGTAGTGGTGGTCGGCAAGGCGTGATAGATGGTGACGCGCATTCCGGAAGGATCTGGCTTCATGAAACCGCTGCTGACGTAGGCGTCATGCAGCAAGGCAAAGCACGCTTCAAGTTCCTCCTTCGTGTCGGCGATCTTGAGTACCAGGCGGTCACTCAGATCAGGGTCGCAATCGACGAGATTACGATAGACAGCCGCGTGTTTTTTCGTCGGGACAACGTTGAACGTTCTTTGCAACGCGTCGCTCAGGATTCTTCGTGTCCGCAAGACGAGTGTTCTGATCATCCCTACCCTCTCAGCAACTGTTCTGCCTCTACCCGCACGCTACACTCCTGTTGGTATGACCACTCGGTCGCTTTCCATCGCCAGCAGCTGACGGTCGCTGGGTGTGGCGTCCGTCAGTATCAGGGAAACGGGGCTAACGGTCATGACATGTCGAGATACCCCAGATCATGAAAGTCATGACCGTCCCCCCTCTTCCCCGGCCCTTCTCCCGCGCTGGGGAGAAGGGAAATTCGTGAGTCGCGTACGCGACTTTCACATTAAGCACAGCACGTCTTCAGGGTGCCTTCCAGCAAAAAGGACCAGCGTTACCCTGACCGTACAATTTTGAGCGCCATGCGCTCTCCTTGCCGGCAGCGGCCAAGCGTCCTGACGATCCGCTCGACGAGGATTCAACGGCAGACTAGCGTAGGTTGCGGTTCGCCGCCAGCGCTTTTGCTCGGCCGGTGGTTTTTTTCTTATCCCATGCGATGGTGAGGCGGTCAGGCGAGCGGAGTTCCCGATCTTGCGCAAAGTTCGCTGGCGCTGTACTGCACTCGAACGCAGCCAAGCCGCGGAGCGTTTGCCCTTGGTACGGGCTGCAGAAAATGGGCTTCTGCCGGTGCCGCGGCGTGCTCGGCGCCCAGCCTCGGGTCAGCGCCCGCAGGACGACTCGTCGAGCCGCTTCATACCGAACTTGACCATCATGCTTTCGGCCGGGCAGAAGCGCGTGAAGCCGCTCTGCAAGAGGTTGGCGCCGACGAAAGCGGTGAGCCACAGGAAGTATTTGGAAACAAACAGTGGACTGGCCTCTACGCCCAGGGCGAGAGAGATGAGGATGAAGCTGCCGGCCATGATGCGCACGGCGCGATCGGTGGTCATTTCTGGTACTCCTTTCTGAAGGCTGCGTAGTAAAGCACCGGGATCACCACCAGGGTGAGCAGGGTGGAAACGAAAATGCCGAAGATCAGGCTGATCGCCAGTCCGTTGAAGATCGGGTCGTCAAGGATGAAGGTCGCACCGAGCATCGCCGCCAGGCCGGTCAGTGCGATCGGTTTGGCGCGCACCGCAGCGGACTGAATGATTGCTTCACTCAGTGCCATGCCTTTGCCGAGTTGTTGGCGAATGAAGTCGACCAGCAGGATCGAGTTGCGGACGATGATCCCGGCCAGAGCGATCATGCCGATCATCGACGTCGCCGTGTATTGGCTGCCGAGCAGCGCATGCCCCGGCATGACGCCGATGATGGTCAGCGGAATCGGCGCCATGATGATCAGCGGTACCAGGTAGCTCTTGAAGTGCGCGACGACCAGCAGATAGATCAGGATCAAGCCGACGCCATAGGCGATACCCATGTCGCGAAAGGTCTCGTAGGTCACCTGCCACTCGCCGTCCCACTTGATGCTGTAGGAGGCATCGGGTGCGTCTGGCTGCTTGATGAACCATTCGTCGAGCGTGCCGGCAGCGTGATCGACGCCATCCAGCGCGCGGCCGGCAATCTTGCTACGCGCGGCGAACATGCCGTAGAGCGGCGAATCGAGCTTGCCGCCCATGTCGGCGACGACGTACACCACCGGCAGCAGGTTCTTGTGGTAGATCGCCTGCTCGCGACCCAGCTGTTGCACCTCGACGAGTTCGGAAACCGGCACCAACTGGCCGTCACGCGAGCGGACACGCAGCTTGAGCAGCGTGTCGAGGGTGCTTTTCTGCTCGGCCGGCAGGGTCAGACGCACCGGGATTTCGTATTTTGAGCCGGTGTTATGCACGGGGGTGACGTCATCGCCGGCCAGCCCCATGCGTAGCACGTCGACGATCTCGCTCTGTGCGACGCCGAGCAGCGCAGCCTTGTTCTGCAGAACGCGCAGCACGCTGCGCTGGCCGCCGGCGTTGACCGAGTCGTCGATGGCGACCAGGTCCGGCGTGGCCTCCAGGACCTTGCGCACCTCCTTGGCCACCGCCCGCTGGCCACGATAATCGGGTCCATAGATCTCGGCGACGATCGGTGAGAGGACCGGTGGTCCCGGCGGCACTTCGACGACCTTGGCGTTGCCGCCTGCCCGCCGCCCAATGCCTTCGATCGCGTCGCGAACCGAGATGGCGATTTCGTGGCTTTTGCGCGAGCGCTGCTGGTGGTCGACCAGATTGACTTGCAGGTCGCCGAGTTCCGGTGCGGCGCGCAGATAGTACTGGCGCACCAGACCATTGAAGTTGATCGGGCTGGCGCTTCCGGCGTAGGCCTGGTAGTTGCTGACTTCCGGCACCGTGGCGATTTCGGCACCAAGCTCGTGCAGGACGCGCGCGGTTTCCTCGAGCGGCGTACCCACCGGCATGTCGAGCACGACCTGGAACTCGCTCTTGTTGTCGAAGGGCAGCATCTTCAGCACCACCAGCTGCAGCGCTCCCAGCGCCAGCGAAGCGGCGATCAGCAGCATGATCGCCAGCAACAGCCAGCGGCGCGCGGCGCTGCCTTTCTGCGGGTCGAGGAACGGCGTCAACAGCCTACGGAACAGGCGATCGAGCCGGCTTTGGCTTGGCGAGCCGGCGTCGCCATCGCCATCGCCGGTGGGTGCCAGGTGCGGAGTCCTGGCCAGCAGCCGCGCCGCCAGCCACGGGGTGACGACAAAAGCCACGGCCAGTGAAATGAGCATCCCGAGCGAGGAGTTGATCGGGATCGGGCTCATGTACGGCCCCATCAGGCCGGTGACGAAGGCCA
>NZ_JAVTWB010000135.1:0-28389 GCF_032229525.1 Accumulibacter sp.
ACGTCGCCTCGTCGATCTGGCCAGATGCGACGGCGAGCACGGTCAGCGTGGCATCTGCCTGGCTCGCCACCAGGCGCCGGCCGTTGAGCGCCAGAAACACGCCGACCGCCAGAAAAGCGACGCGCTTTTTGCCGTCGACGAAGGGGTGGTTTCGCACCAGACCGACGCCGTAGGCAGCAGCCAGGTCGGCCACATCCGGCTGGCCACAGAGAACAAGGTTCAGGGGGCGCGCGAGCGCGGAGTCGAGCAGACCTTCATCACGCAGCCCGCTGGCGCCGCCATGCTCGGCCAGGCTCTCGTCGTGCAACAGTTCGAGCGCGCGGCGGTCGAGCCAGCGCCAGCTCACTTGGCGAGCTGGTGGAAAGTGTCGCGGTACTCGCGCATGAACTCGCGCCCGATCTCGAGTTGCTGGTCAAGATCAGGGTCGTAGGGCGTCAGCATCACGCCATTGGCTGCGTCGGTAACGAATACCGTATCGCCCTTCTGCAGCTTGAGTCGCGCCAACACTTCCCTGGGCAGGATGAGGCCAAGCGAGTTGCCGACCTGGGTAATCTTGAGGGTGGTCATGGAAGGCTCCGCACGGTTCAGTGTTATAAGCATCGCGATACTCACACCGTGGATGCAGGGCAAGGGGCGCGAAATTCGGGATCAGGGCTTCTGGCTCAAGGCTTCTTATTCCCGGCCAGCGTGTCCTGAACATACTGACCGGGCTCTTCCCGGCTCACCCCTCGACCACCCGTCCAGCCGCTTTCCCGACCTCACCGACAACCGCCGCGCCCTTGCCGACCGGCGACACCGGTTCCAGCTTGGCAAAATCGCTGGGTGTCGCGTTCTCCTGGTGCGTCTGCGCCGCTCCCTCCTGGCGGTCTCGTATTGCATACGCGTTCGTCGAGAACTCACGCATCGCCGTATGCGCGGTCTCATCACTCGGGCGCCCCTGGGCCGACACCCCGGCACCTGCCGCCCTGCCCGTCACTTGGCCAAGGTAGCCGGCGCCCGCCTGCCCGATCGCAGCGGCACCCGGAACGGTGCTGCGATCCGCCTCGTGCCGCGCGCCGACCGCATCTGCCCCCTGCTCCTGGCCGGCCATCTCGCCGAGCATCCGGTCGTAACAATAGGCCGCGCGTTTGTCGAGAGAGACGGCGTTGTAGGCCCCTACGGCTTCCCAGCCATAGCCGAGGCGACGAATGTTCTGCGCGAGAATCCAGGCGCCGATGTACGTGCTGGTGCAGGGATCAAAAAGCTGATCGCGGCCGATGCCATACGACCCCAGCTTGCGCAGCCAACGGCTGTTGATCTGCATGTGCCCGAGGTCCTCCGAGCCATCGCGGTTGCGATGGCGTGCGGCGGGGTTGGAGTTGGACTCGACTGCGGAGATTGCTTTGAGCAGGGATGGCGGAATGCCGTAGCGGCGACCGGCTTCTTCGAAGCAGGCGGCCTGCGCGGAAAAGGCCGCGGGCAGCAGGAGGATGGTCAGGAAGGCGCGAGTCATGGCTGCCATGGTAGGAAGCCAGACGGTTCCTGCGTCGCTGAAATGTGACCGTTAAGGGCGCATTTCGGTTAGCGGACGGTTGTTGTTTGGGCTTGCGCGGCCTCGGGTCGATCGCTGCCAGTAGACTGAAAAATCTGGGCGGCTGCTCTCAGTCCGGTCCGGCCCTTGGCGCTCGGCCTCAGCAGTTACTGGTCTGGCTGGCCGCTCCAAACCCTACGCAAACTTGATCATCGCGACGGCACCAACATTGAGCTGCTTCGCCAGGAAGTCGCGCAGGAATTCACCGAGCTTGCGCTCACAGAGGGCGATGACGGCTTCTTCCTTCCTGATGGCTTCGCCCTGCTTCTCTGCGGCGATGGTCAGTTTCTGCTGAAGGGCGATCACTTGCTCTTTCTCATCGATCAGCAGCCCCTTGCCGGGAATCTCATGCGAAATCGCCCCGATGGCCGGCGACGACACGAGCTCCGGCTTCTTCAGCGTCACGGTGATGCCGGTGGCGTCTGCTGCGACAGCGAAGCTTTCGGGGCTCAAGTCGTAGCCGACGGAGCACTCAACCGCGTAGTTCAGGATGATGGTCGCATCCGACTTGATGCCCAGCGCTGACCTGTTGATGTGTTCAACATGGACGTAGCTGCGATCGATTGTTGCCGCCAGGAATTTTGCCCGGCCGGAGATGGCTTTCTTGGTGACCTCCAGGTATTGCGTGAAAGTGGTGTAGCCGAGGAGGTCCTGCTTGGTCGCCGATAGGGTTTGCTCAACGACGTGCAGCTTTGATAGGAGATCGGATTGGTGATGCTCGGCGGCGGCGAGCATGGCGATTGATGCGGTGACGACTATTGCGGTTAGGGCTCTATTCATGGGCGGCTCCTGGGTGGGGATTGGTTGGGAATTTGGGATTGGCGGCGAACAGGTTTCCGGGGTGCAGGCGTGAAAAACCCCGCGAGCCTTTCGACTGGCGGGGTCAGGACACCGAGATCAGGAGACGTTAGATGGTGTGGCTATTGAATGGTACTAAGGCGGAGGAACTGTGGTCTGTCCCCGGATGCGCGCCGGATGGGCGTTTGTCATCAGGCCGCACTCGGCCATTATGCATAGTTCCCAGTTATGAACAGTTGGCCTGCTCCGATGCTGGTGGTAGCCCGTCGTGGCTCCTAATCTGAAGCATTGACGAGCCTTGGGCTGGACATAAGTCCGGCGCTGGAGCAACACGGCAACTCCTCTTCCGGATAGGAGATTGCCATGCCCAAGATTCCCTCCCTGCATCCGACGCTGCAAGGCTGGTTGCTCAATGGTCCGCTGGCCGCGTATGTGCCGGCCTACCGCGAACGACTGGAGCGCGGCCGCTATGCATCCAGCACAAGCCAGCGATGTCTGAACGTCGTATCACACTTCGCTCACTGGATGTCGCTGTGCCGGTTGCCGGTGGCCAAGCTTGACGAGAGCCGCATCGATCAGTTTCTCCAGGAACACCTGCCACACTGTGGTTGCAGAGGGCCGGTGATGCGGCATCCGCGCGAGGCACATGCTGCCTTGATGCCCCTGCTGGCCATCCTTCGCCAGCGCGGCGTGATCGCTGACTTGCCGACGGCGTCGGGTCCGATCGCCGAAGAACTAGGTCACTACGACGCTTACATGCTCGGTACCCGCGGGCTGGCGAGCGGCACCCGTTCCGTCCGACTGCGGATCATTGAGCGGCTACTGGTGCACAAATTCGCAGGCCACCCTCTGGAACTGCACAAGTTGCAGCCGGAGGACATCCGCCGATTCGTCGCCGAGCAGTTAGCAACGCGGTGACCCTCAACGCCGCCTTGCGTGACTATCTGCGCTGGCGCGCGACTTGCGGCGATCCGGTGCGAACCCTGCTGGGGGTCATCGCCTCGCCCGCCAACTGGGCTCATGCATCGCTGCCGCAAGCGCTGCAACCCGACGAGGTCGGCCGGGTCCTGAGCTCATTCACCCAGACGCTGCGCTCGCCCAAGCGCGGCTATGCGGTCGTCCGCTTGGCGCTTGATCTGGGCCTTCGCTGTATCGAGATCAACCGGTTGCAGCTGGACGACATCGACTGGCCGCACGGCACGCTCACGCTGAGGCGGACGAAGTCTCGCCGCCAGGATGTCCTGCCGCTGCCGGTACCCACGGGCAAGGCGCTGGAGGCCTACCTGCAGCATGAGCGACCGGCTACCAGCAACCAATCCCTGTTCGTACGTTCCATGGCACCGCACGATGCGCCGGTGAGCGTTCATGCCATCCGTCGGGTGATCCGCGACGCCTTCAGCCGTGCCGGTATCCCGCATGGCCGGGCGCACGCGCTGCGCCACACCTTGGCCTGTCGGCTGGTCAACAGCGGCGGCTCGATCAAGGAAGTCGCCGACGTGCTGCGCCACCGCTCGCTGAACACTTCGCTTATCTACGCGAAGACCGATCGCGCTGGCTTGGCCGAAGTAGCCTTACCCTGGCCCGGGAGCGCAGCATGAGCGCGCGCATATCCCTTCCCGAGCGGATCGAGGAGTACCTGGCCGAGCGGCGTCGCCTCGGGTTCCAACTTCATTAGATGGGTCAAGCGCTCGGCCGGTTCGCGCGCTATGCCGAGGCCGCCGGTCACCGCGGGCCGCTCACCGTCGAGGTGATGGCTTCCTGGGCGCGTCAGGCCAAGGGTGGCCAAGGTGATCGGGGTACGGCGGCTCGCGCTTTGCGTCTGCTCAGGCCGTTTACGCGCTGGCTGCAGCAGTTCGAGCCGGCCACCGAGGTGCCCGATGAGGCTACTTTCGGGCCGGTCCCGGGCCGGCTGACCCCACACATCTTCCGCGACGAGGAGATCGAGGCGTTGCTCGAAGCGGCCGGGCGGGTCGGGCCGCCGCTGCGCAGTGCCGTCATGCGGAGCTTGTTCGGGCTGATCGCCTGCACGGGTCTGCGCATCTCAGAAGCCCTTGCACTGGTCGACGCGGATGTCGACCTCAAGGTCGGCGTGCTGACTGTCCGCTGCAGCAAGTTCGGCAAGTCGCGGCTGGTGCCGCTGCACCCCAGTGCCGTGGCCGCCCTGTGCGCTTACCGCCGTGAGCGGACGAAGTATGTGCCTGCCGATCCTGAAGGGCGGTTCTTCATCGCCATCCGCGGCCGCCGTCTCGGCCGGGCGCTCAGTGATCGGCAGGCACACCGCATCTTCGATCAGCTGCGCCGGAAACTGGGCTGGGTCTCCCGCGGCGGCCACGGTGCGGCGCGCATCCACGATCTGAGGCACAGCTTCGCGGTGCGCTGCCTGTTGCGCTGGCATGAGCAGGGCGAGAACGTGCACGAGCACATGCTGGCGCTATCGACCTACATGGGCCACGCCAAGGTCTCCAACACGTACTGGTATCTCACGGGCACGCCCGAACTCCTGCAAGTGGTGAGCAGGCGCTTCGAGCACTTCGTCGATCCGTACGAAGCCGAGGAGGACGACGATGGTTAAGCCCGATTCAGTCCAGGCGCCCAGCTTCGCGGCCCTGGTGCAGGCGTTCTTCGCCGAGCACCTGCAGCAACAGCGGGCGATGAGCCCACGCACAGTTGCCGCGTATCGCGATGCCTTCGTGCTGTTTCTGAACTTCGCGCAGGCGCGGCTGCGCAAGCAGCCTACCGAGCTCCGGCTCGAGGAGATCACGCCGGCGCTGATCCTGGCCTTCCTCGACCACCTCGAGCGCGAGCGCGGCAATGCGGTGAGGAGCCGCAATACTCGGCTGGCGGCGCTGCGCGCGTTCCTGAAGTTCGCCGGTCGGCGCGACGTGAGCGCCTTGCATGCCGTCGAGACGGCGCTGGGCGTGCCGATGAAGCGTTTCGAGCGGCCGATGTTGGGCTTCCTGACGCGCGAGGAGATGCTGGCAATCATCGACCAGCCGGACGATTCCTGGACGAGCCAGCGCGACCACCTGCTGCTCAGGATGCTCTACAACACCGGCGCCCGGGTCTCCGAGATCATCGGCGTAACACTGGCCGACGTGGTGCTCGACGGTGCCGCCTGTGTGCATCTGCACGGCAAAGGGCGCAAGCAGCGCGCGGTGCCCCTGTGGCGATCGACGGTGAGGCAGATTCGGGCGTGGCTGCGGATCAATCCGCAGCTGCAACTGACATCGGCACTGTTGCCCAATCGCAATTGCAAGACAATGACGCGTGGGAACGTCACCCAGCGCCTCGCACTCGCCGTCAAGGCCGCGACTGTAGCGCAGCCGCAGCTTGCCAAGCGTCGGGTCTCCCCGCACCTCATCCGCCACACGACGGCGATGCACCTCTTGCAGTCCGGCGTAGACATCAGCGTCATCGCGCTGTGGCTGGGGCACGAGAGCCCGACGACGACTCACCAGTACGTCGAGGCTGACCTCGCGATGAAGGAGCAGGCCCTGGGGAGACTGCAGGAACCAGATGCCGCGATCAGGCGCTACAAGGCACCTGACTCGTTGGTCGAGTTCCTGGAGACCCTGTAATTATGTCCAGGCCGCAGGCGTCGAACACCGACTCTGTGCTCGTGCGATGCCGCGGCCAGCACCTCAACTGTTCATAACTGGGAACTATGCATAATGGCCGTTATGAACATCTATCCATAACGGCCAAGAAGAGACGGTGGAGAAGTCTGCCGAAAGCAGTCCTTGAAGCGGTCTAGGTGTATGCTATCGACCTAGCATGCGAAGTACCGATTTTCACGGTTTTTCATCCTCCTATAGAATCAGCACACATTGCCATCGGCAAGCCGGTGAATGCGAACGTTAGACAGCATCTATGCCTCCATTAATCGCCACCATCCTGAGTTCTTTGGACAAGGGCTGGGCGACTCTCGTGGCAGCCGCTGTGGCGGCTCTGGTGTCGCTGCTGAGTCTCCTTGTCTCGATCCTCTCGGCGCGCGCTCAAACAAGGCTGTCCTCACGGCTGACAGACACTACCAACGTAAGCAAGGAAGCTCGCGACTACAAACTCAGGCAGCTAACCTCCTTCTATGACCCGGTCTACACGCTCTTGGCGGCAAACAAGGCCATCTTTGAACGTATCGGACCGACGTCCGCTGCGCGAACGGAGCAGATGTTCAACGATGAGGAGACCGCTGATGTCTGGCAGACGCTGTCGAACGAGGTTGTGGTACCCAATAACCAGCGTGTTTGCGAAATCATTCACGCCCAACTGCACTTCTTGGCCGAAAATGACGACGAGTCGCTCTATCTTGAGTTTTTGACTCACGCGCAAGCCTACAAGGTCTTTAAGCAAGGCACCTACGAGGCGTACCGACTATTCCCCTATCCCAAGGAAATCCTTGCGGCCGTCAAGAAGGCACGCTCTGATCTCAGAGCGAGCTTAGCTGATGTCTATCGTCACCGAAATTAGTGGAGACAGTTAATGGCTCTCTTCAACGCCTTGATGAGATACAAGACTGAAGGCAGGCTTCTATCGTTCGACATGCACGGAGACAAGAAATCCACCGTGAAACTTGCCGGGGCAAGCTCCTTTGTGATCTATATGTCGACGGACTACATCATCGGGGAAGCGGAAATCAAAGAGGCTTCGATGGTACCAATGGCGACGTATGTGATCTACAACGACTGGGACAGGGTGAGTCAGAGTGCGTTCCAGTTAGCCAAGCGCCTGAAGATAGAGATTTGCACGTTTGGCGCATTTGGCCATCGACTCGATGCGCTCAATCCGTAGTCGTGATTCGGTATTCAAGTGGTTGATCGACAACTTCCCAGCGTCTTACACAGTCGGGATTTGGGTCTACGGTTCATTTCTTACGAATTCTGCCTGTGCTCAAGATGTTGACGTATTGGCTATCTACAGAGATGACCGAAGGACAGACGCCGTTCAGTCCCGTAAAAGAATAGAGAGGGCGTTCGAAGAGAACTTCGGTTTGCCGTTGCATGCCATTCATCTCTCGGAACAAGAAGTCTTAGAGGAAGGCGACTTCCTGTCCACCTTGTTGTCTGCTGCTCACCGATTGAAATAGATGCCATCTAACGAATTGCTTCGAGACGGGCGCGGCCAGCCACGACGAAAACCGCATGCGGGCCAGTTGCCGCCGATGAGATTTTCTGAGATCGGCTATTGGCCTCTATCCGGCGACGACAGACCGGAGCCGGCAAGGAAGAGACGATGGAGAAATCTGCCGAAAACAGCCATTGAAGCGCCCTGGGTGTATGCTATCGAGCTAGCCTGCGAATTGCCGCTTTTCACGATTTTTTATCCTCTATGGAATCAGCACACATGGTGCGTAGAGGCGTCTGCGGCAATGCTTCCAGCGCTCCGAGCGATTTCAATCTCGGGAGAAGGTTCCGATGTTACACAGCAAAACTGTCGCCATAAAACAAGGTTAGAGCGCAAACATGACCTACACAGTAAGTGACGAGTTCGGAGCCAATGCCTGCAAGCACTGCGCCCCGCTATTTATCATCAAACAGTGTGTGGGGATGGCGCTCACAGTCGACGATCCAAGCGCTACACTCACCTTCATCAAATTTCAGGGCCGCACATACGGCATCACGTGCAAACACGTGGTAACGAGCCTTCGAGATCAGATCAAGAAGTCTGGAAGTGAGTTCTCGCATACGTTTTTCATAGCCCTTAAGCGGCACCACGTAGTTCAAGATCGCTTCGCTATTCCTCCCGGGGACTGGGTTACACCAGAGCCGGACATCGCAATTCGGGAGCTGAATCCTAACTTCCCGGCCTATGTTGGGAAGGTCGCACTAGACATTGACGCCAATCCAGTTCCGCCGCTGCCTGAGGTCTCCTTCGCAGTGGCAGTCGGCTTTCCTGACCGTCTCAAGACGCAAAGCTCTGCTCCGCTCGGGTATCAGTTGGCTATGCCCTGCGTTCACGCAGTTGCGGAAAACCATTCAGAAACTGGTCCGTCATTCACGCTTTTCAGTGAGCTGCAAGCCACACCGAACATTCGAGATCTGAGTGGTATGAGCGGAGGACCAATTTATTGGAGCAATGAAGCTGCATACGGACTACTCGGAATTACCTACGAGTCGTCGCCGCCAGAAGGATCAATTTCGGGTTCTGCTTCAGTCCATATCAAAGGCCATGTTGCTGATCGAGAAACAATTGAGGAGTGGGTGTCTCATGTACCGCACCTATATGCGCTCTAACATGGCGTTCGAGAGGGATGCGCCAAAAGCGGCACGCCCCTCAACTTTACGTTATACCCAAACCCAATTACCAACACTGTACCAAGGAGACGATCAGTGACACTGCTCGAAGAAATCAGAGAGAACTGGAAGCTGGACGCCAAGACCGAGGACACCGAACGGTACTTCTTCCACGTCAAAGAACTCGAGCGGATCATCGCTGGCAAGCGTTCGTACGTTATTGGCCGCAAGGGTACCGGCAAGACTGCCATCTCGCAGTTCATCGGCGGTTTCAATGACCCCAAAATTTTTACCGAGAAACTGTCGTTCAAGCACTTCCCCTTCAACGAGCTGTACGGTCTAAAGAACGCGGGATACACAGCACCGAACCAATACATAACCCTATGGAAGTACATCATTTATAGCTAGATTTGCAAGATGATGGCACGGAACGAAGCCATTCCAAATGAAGCTCAAGTTCCGCTTAAGGCGTTATATGCTCCCGAGCCTGTGGATAGCCTCCAGCGCTGGGTCAAGAAATGGACCGCCAATGATTTTTCCCTCCAGGTTCTTGGGACGGGCGGCAAAATAGGATTCA
The DNA here is from genome assembly GCF_032229525.1 of Accumulibacter sp. GTDB lineage: Bacteria > Pseudomonadota > Gammaproteobacteria > Burkholderiales > Rhodocyclaceae > Accumulibacter. The sequence goes on from NZ_JAVTWB010000135.1 coordinate 9,176, forward strand.
AGGAGAACACGGTTACTGATTCATGGGTGAGCCGTGCCGATACACTCGAAACTGTCGTTGCGAAATACATTGACGACTCCGCTTACTACGTTGTCTTTGACGAGCTTGACGAAGACTACAAAAACATTATCGACAAGAGCCAGTACGAAAACTACACTCACTTGTTGACCGGGCTATTTAAGGCTGTTCAGGACATCAAAAGTACGTTCAAGGATAAGCGCTTTCAAATTTTCCCAATCATTTTTCTTCGCGATGACATCTACAGTGTCCTCACGGATGCCGATAAGACAAAGTGGGATGACTTCAAGATTGAGCTTGAGTGGGACAAGAACAAGATTCGCGAATTTCTCGCATTCAGGATCTCGCGAGCAATGAGCGCAGAGGAACCTCTACTACCATTCACTTCTGCTTGGAATAAACTCTTTGACTCGCGTCCTGTTGAGACGGGGCACCGCCAGTCTAATCGTATGTCTGCGTTTGATTTCATGGCGCGCAGTACGCACCTACGACCTAGAGATTTCACCAAGTACATACAGGCCTGCGCCGAGGCGACGGATAACGGGAGCGACAGGATTGCCGCTGAAACGGTGAAAAAGGTCGACAAAACTTTCTCCAGCTATCTCAAGCGCGAACTGATAGATGAGATACATGGTGTCATCCCAGATATATCTGCAGTATTTGACGTCATCTCGCAGATTCGGAAACAAACCTTTTCTGAACGCGAGTTTAGGGAAGTGTTCGAACGAAAAAACAAAGAGGGCTCGATCAAGGAGATAGATGCAGCATTTATTCTGCGAATCCTTTTCATTTTCAGCGTTATTGGGAATCAACCACGCCAGGTCAATCAGACGGTATTTCGCTATATCAACAGGGATGCCGAACCGAATTTCAAAGAGAATTTTGTTGTTCACCGCGGTCTCTTGAAAGCCCTTCAAATCCTTTAGCACAGGGAGTAGGTATAACACTTCGTTCCAGCGGACTACTGCAGCAGCCACTGAACTGCAACGTTGAGCCTGTATAGATCGCGTTCTCGTGAACGTCGGCTACGCGCCTCAGTGACTGACCGCAATGGGTCGCTATGTAGAGGTTTACATAGCGACCCCTATGCACAGTTCGCAACTATGCACAGGTGGTCCCACATTCGATGCGCTGGCAGCCTTTCAGGCGTGTGTGCTGCACATAGTTTTGGCGTTCGCTGGATTGGCATGAATTCGTCATGGGCACAGATTCGTTTCAAATGAATATTGTGGCGTCCGGGATCGTAGTCCCCTCTTTTTGATTCCAAAGCCTGCCGACGCAAGGTGCCGGAACCAGAGCCGCGCTTGAGGTTTCAAGTCAATGACGAACAGCTTGAGTAGAGCTTTGGCCTGTTCCAGGTGCATTGCTATGCGCTCGGCTGTGGAAACTATGTCCATATTTTTCTTGAGAACGTTGTCCTGACGCCTTGCCCTGCCTGCATCTCGCTTGAGTCTGCCATCCGTCCTGCACATAGTTGTGAACTGTGCATAGGGGTCGTGAAGAGCCCGTCGGATTCCACCTGTCATTAGACAACAGCCGGCCATGAGCGCGCAGCGAAATCCGGCGCGAAGTCCCTCGTCGAGTGCCCGGGCGGCATGACGAAACCGACCCTGGCAAGCTGCCGTCGCGACCGCGTAGGAATTGGTACGGACAGACATCCTGTCGTTCCAATCACCCGATCCGGGCCTGCATAGGAGCCACCGCCGCCCAGGCAGCGGCAGGCACTGAAAATGACCCTTCCGGGGCGGGCTGCCAGCTTCCTGCGGCAGCGATTTCACGACTGGCGACGACTGGAACGTGGGGAATACCGCCAAGCTGGCCATGAATCCGCCGTCCTTACCCGGTCCGGAGACGACGTCATGCGGATGCGCAACACCAAGCGCACGGATGTCCCCGTCGACGGCAACGACAGCGTTCCATTCGATCCCGCGTCATCGTGCAAGCTCCTACTTGCGTGTGTCGGGATCGTCAGGGTCGTGGATGACGCCACCGGAACCTACGCCCGCACCCACGCTGGCGCCACCGACACGGGTGCCGACGCCGACACCTGCACCGCCCGTGACCCGTCCTGCCTGGTTGACACCGACACCCACGCCGACCGGACCATGGCCTGCCGATACGCCGGCATTCACCCCGCCGCTGCCGACCCCGAGACCGATACCGACACCTGGCACGACCGGGATGGCGATGCCGAGTCTGGCGGAACTGCAACTGGTCAGAAACGTCGTCAGGCAGACGACTGCGCACCGACGAGAGATGGCAAGGATATTCATCGTGGGTTTTTCCTCCAGGCCATCAGTGTGTGGCCCCAGGCTTGAGTGGCGTCATGCCCATGAAGTTCCGCACGCCCGATGGTGCGCCAAAACGATGCCGACCGGGGTGGCCGATGATCGTGCGCGATTGCTACACTCCGCGTTCGGCCACGGCGTCGCGCCCGGCAGATCGCTGGCAGTGGCGATGCCGGCGACTTCAGCTACGGCGCAAGTATGCGCCATTCAGTTCGGAGCTGCGGGTATCACGGCCAGGTACCGGCGTCATTTCACGGACTCCTTGCGGAGGTCCGGTCATTCGACGGCTCGAAAAGCAGGGCCGTCGGGCGGCAGTCATCGGATCGGAAAGCAGCCACACGGCTCTACTGGTAATGGCCGACAGCTGCCCTTGGCTCATGGTAAGGCAAAGCGGGACTGGCACGCATCCGACCTTGCTTGCCGACCGTCCGGCATCGCCGAGTAGCCGAAATCTCGCTCTCCCTCCTGAATGTCGGCTGTCCGTGGTGCTGCTGACCTTCGCGTCGTTGATGACAGTCACAGCGCCACGACCGTTGATGGCGGCCACGGTGGCCACCGGCCCGATGCTTGAGGGCGTGCCAGAACCGGCGAGGCCGCGCGACGTCTCCGAGCCCTGGCTGGTCTCGATTGGCTTCACGAGCGACGCGACCGGCTGAACCAAGCCCTCCGGGCCCCGGCCGCAGTGCCGGCTGATACCGTCCAGCACACGCTCGACCTTGCCCGATGAATCCACCTCCTCGATCGCGTGAAAGAACGATCAGGTCGCATGGTTCGCGACTCACAGCTTTCCGGCATCCATCCAGGCGGCACAGCTTGGCGACGCGATTCAAGTCGTATTGGTAGCGGACGACAAGGGGTCGAGCATCCGGATCAGTGTCGCAGCAAGCGCAAGGAAGCGGTCGACCTGCCTTTTCACGGGTGATCGATCGGAGGATTCGCTTTCACCGCGAGCCGCATGAGCTCGAGTTGCGATCTTGTCCTGGTCTTCGCGAATACCTTCTTGATATGGCAACGAATCGTTTCGACCGAGTTGTTTCGTTCCTCGGCAATCTGGCGCGGTGGCACACCATTGAGCAATGCCGTCGCCACCGCATGCTCGGTCGGCGTCAGCTCGAAGATCCGCGCCAGCCCCTCGAGCGAGATCCGCTGCGAGATCTCCGGGTCGATAATGAACACCCCTGTGCCGGCCAGCTGATCGCCGTCGGGGAAACCATCGTCGCGTATGGGAAGCACCTCGAGAAGCAGATAACCGGGTGTCGTTCGCTTCGCGAGCACCAGCGATCCACCGTCGGAAAGCCCCCGCGCGTCGGCGGTCCGGGACGTGCTGCTGATCAACGCCTGCAGTTGCAAATCTCTCGGTACTTGCCACGCGCACAGGCGACCTTCAGGGCTGAGTAGTAGCGCGCCGGACTCCTCGCATGAGCTGCGCGCAGCGGCATTGGCCACTGCAACACGGCCTTTCAGGTCAAGAATCACCAAGCCGACGAGCAACTTGTCGAGTACGCCCAGGACCGCTCCGTACCGCCGCTGCAACGAAGTCATCGTCTGGTGCAACTCCGCAGCGCGCGAGAGATGCGGCAGGAGCGCCTGCAGATCTGCTTTCTCGTCATCCGTGTGCGGTCCCCGTTCGTACAGGCGGTTGACCGAGATGAAATCGTGCCAGAGGCCGTGCGTGCTGACATGCGCCGACATGCACCAGTAGGTCCCGTTGGCTGCCAGCGCATACTGTATCCACTCGCTGGCGTCATAGGCCGCCCGGTCGGGTACGAACTCGAACTCCCGGAACACCACGCCGGGGACCAGATTTCCCGCGTACTGGAAGCGAATATCCTTGGCCGCGCTGTTCGGCCCTTCGTAGGCGAGCACCTGCGCCTTCGAGTAGCCGCTGTAACCCGCCACCCGCATTTCCTGGTCTGCGCTGCTGACCAGCATATACGCACCCGCAACCGCCCCTGTCGTGCCGGCGATATCTCCGACGGCGTCCGACCAGCCGTCCGGATTACCCGGAACTGAATAGATGCTTGAGATGGTCCGCAAGAGTTGCTCGATGTCTCGCATCGTTTGCACCCCCCTGATCGGCAGCACAAAGCCTGACGACGAACAAACCGCATTTTTCTTCCTGGATCCGCGCAACAGGAAGGGCGGCTTGCCTCAAGCCCGCGCCCGTCCGTATCGCGAGAACAAGCCCCCGCAGACAGGTCAGGCACAGCCTGTCACCCAATTGGGTGAGTCGACCAGTCATACACAAAAGACGCCCTGCAACTACGGCAATTCCGCACACGATTGATTCTATACCACATTTTCTGAATGGCACCTAATTTGCTTGTGCACGTTGCACGGCGCTTTGGCGCCCGAGAAAGCGTCAGACGACGCTGACTGGAGGAAATGCGCGACGGATCTCGCCTTAGCGACGTGCTCGCGCATCAAATTCGAGCGGGACTTCACACCTTGGCAGAGCAGAGCACGCCAAATTCTGGAAAGGACTCGGGAATGGAAAGCAGATACAAGTCTTCTGTTGCACACATGGTCGCGAGACAGCTTGTTTTTGGCACCGACTCGGCGCTGTCCTACGGATCAGTGGTAGCCGCACCGATCGACGTCCACAATGGCGCCATCCATGGGGATGGAATCGCAGCCCGGTCATCGAAAGGACTTCGTCAAGACCCGGTTCTTCTGCTGTGCAAAAAAGCAATTGCCGCGGCAGTTGGTTCGGCCTTGCTGACGCTGTCGCTGGCGGCGACAGCGACGCCCATTCTTGGCAACTACACACAGACCTCTGGAACGTCTACACGCGATGCCATCTACCTCGGCCTTCCGCCCGCGGCGTCCCAGAGCGCGACGATCTCCGGCGCCAGCACCGTCCTGATACTGGATGGCACCGCAAACCGTATTGGCGTTGGAGAACAGAACGTCGGGACCATGACCGTGTCGGGCGGTGCGTTTGTCGACGCCGCACAGAACGCGGTGAACTGCCTGCCAAACCTCTGCAATCAGTTCATTGGCAACGCTGCTGGCTCGACAGGCACTTTGACGATCACTGGTGCCAACTCGCGGGTAGACATGGTCAACAATCTCGCCGTCGGCAATACCAGCGTGTTCCCAGGTTTTGGCACGCCCGGCGGAACCACCACGGCAACCCTCAACGTTACCGACGGGGGCACCCTGAATGGCAACTATGCCAACATTGGCGTCGGGCCGTTTCCGGGCCCCGGTAACTCACAAACGGGCAGCGAAAGCTCGATCGCTTCCGCGCTCGTCGACGGTACAGGGTCGCTTTGGAATCTCGTTACGAGCACGGTCAGTGGCGCGGTCGCATCTCTGTTTGTTGGCCGCGGTCCGAACACGACTGCCACCGTGGACCTCAAGAATGGCGGCAAACTGGTCATCGACGGCACCTCTGACCTGACGGCAGCCGGCGTCTTTCCCGGAATGACTATCGCCCGCGAGTCGGGCAGCAGCGGCACGGTTAGTGTCGACGGCGCCAACGGCGGTTCGAGCGTCACGGTCAAAGGCAATACGGGCTTTATCAACGTCGCCGGAGCAAGCGCTTCGAACAACGGCACAGGCCTGCTGAAGGTCACCAACGGTGGCGTCATCGCGGGCGGCGGCGGCGCCAGCGATTTCGTGAATCTCAATGTCGGTGGCGGCAGCGCCACAGCTGGCAATGGCAGTGTGCTGATCGACGGTGGCGGATCACGAATCGCGCTGGCCGGCCTGTTTGGTCCTGGAAGCGGCGCGTCAGCCGGCGGCGGAGCGTTCGTCAATATCGGGCGTGGCAGTGGCACCGGCTTGATGACCGTCTCGAACGGCGGCGCACTGACGATTGATAGCACGGGAACAGCAATAGCCAACGCGAACGGCCAACCAGGAATCACCGTCGGCCGTGAGGCTGGTTCCAGCGGCACGCTGAACATTTCAGGACCGGGTTCGCAAGTCGTCGTCACCAGTGACAGCCTCAGCCCGTTCATGGCTGTGGGCCGGGGGGGTGTCGGTGCCCTCAATATTTCTGCTGGCGGCCTGCTGCAACTGAACGGCAATGGGCAGAGCTCTGTGCTTTCCGACAACACCACCCAACTGTACATCGGCGGTGGGGGCAACATCGTCGGCGGAACGGGCACGGCAATCGTCGCGGGCGTCGGATCGCGCATCGAGCTGCTGGGATCGGCCGACAGCCTGGTCCAGGTTGGCTTCGGTGCCGGGTCAAGCGGATCGCTCACCGTCCAGAACGGCGCCAGTGTCTCGTCTCTGGCGATGGTGGTCGGCAATACGACAGGTAGCGGCAACCTCAATCTGAACAACGGCACGCTGAATCTTGGCGGAACGTTCCAGGGGGGTAGCAACACCGTGGGCAGGGGCGGCGGCATCTCGATTGGCCGGGGTAGCGGCTCGGTCGGTTCGGCCACCTTCAGCAACGGTGCGACCGTCAATATCACCAACGACGGCTTTGAAGGCGGCATGGCGGTCGGTGGCTCACCAACGGCCAGCGGCGGGACCGGCAATCTCATCATGTCGGGGGGGGCGGTGATCAATATGAGCGGCAACGGCAACGGCAACGGACTGTTCGTTGGACACAACTCGGGGGTCGGAACGATGACGGTAACGGACACCGGAACGGCCGTTAACACCAACGGCTACAGTGACGGCGGACGGGTCATCGTCGCTTCGAACGCGGGCGCACTAGGCACCCTTACGGTGACCAACAACGCTGTCGTCAACGCCGGGGCCATCCTTGGTGTCGGCCACGATGGAGCCGCCAGTACCGGCGGGACGGGCACGCTGGTTCTCAACGCCGGCGGTCAGGCAACGGCAGATAACATCTTTATCGGTAGCGACGGGGTGATCGCCGGCAATGGCGGAATTCTGACCGGCAACGTCATCAACGCGGGAGGATTCATCAGCCCGGGACTCTCACCCGGCCAGTTGACCATCGAAGGCGGCTATTCGGGAAGCGGAAAATTCCTTCTTGAGATTGCATCTGACGGTGTCGGCGGCTTTGTCACCGACAGCGTGATCTTCAAGAACGTCCTGGCGAGCGCCCTCGACTTTGTCGGCACAGAACTCGTATTCTCGTTCCTGGGTGACACCGATCCGCTGGCTTTCGAGTCGAGCTCGCTCAACTCGCTGGCGAGCTTCTTCCTCTTCGACAATGTCACGGGCCTTCCTGCCCTGAACGATCTGTTCGCCGGAGCGAGTTACTCGGCGCGTGCAGACAGTTATGTCATAAACAGCTTTACGTTTACGCCGGAAGGCGGTTTCGCATCACTCGACGTGTCAAGGATTCCGGAGCCAGGTTCGCTGCTGCTAATCGCCCTGGGACTCTGGATGCTCTCTCTGGCCGAACCTCGCCGCAGGCACGCTTGGGGTGGATGAACACGACACGGCACGCTCAGCGGAACCACGTTCCTGTCACGGGTGTAGGCATAAGTTCCGCGGACGTGCGAGCCAGTCTTCCCGCACTTGTGCCGACCCTCCTCTCGTCCACACCGTAGCATCAACGGCAGGCGATCAGGCGTCTGCCGATGTGCGCATCGCTTGACGTCAGGAGCGAAGTGAACTTCCTTGCTACGCCGCACGAAACTGTCACCGCGGGAGAGCCGGACGAACCGCTGCGGCCCTTGTTCAGTGCTGTGGGCACGGCTTGAGGGCGGCAACGCCGGCCGAGGCGTCACGCCTTTCAACCGCCTTGAGCATCAGCAGCAGCACCGTACCGACGGCCATCACCGCGGCCGCCAGATAGAGGCCCGCGGAATAACTGCCCAGGCTGACGGCGAGCCAGCCGGTGACGGCCGGGCCAATGATCTGGGCTACCCCGTACGAGAGCGTCATCTTGCCCATCATCTTCGCCGGACGTGTCGGATAGTAGCGGCCGGCCATGGTCAAAACCAGGCTCACGGTGCCGATAAAGCTACCGCCAAACAGCATCGCCCCGGCCAGCGCAGCGGCAAGGCTGTCGGCCATCACCGGCAGCAGGATGCCAACGATCTGTAACAAGGCCGTAAGGATCAAGGCGTTGACGTCACCGCTCCGCCGCGCGATCAGATCCCAGACGATGCAGGCCGGCGCGGCGGCCGCACCGAGCACCAGAAAGACCAGCGTGCCGTTTCCGGAAAGACCGGGGAGGTGGTCGATGATGGCGACGATAAAAGTGGCGCTGACCACGTAGCCAATGCCGGCGCAGAAATAGGCGGCCATCAGGAGGCGCATGAAGGTGGCCGTCGGCGGCTTGTCCACCATCTCTTGACCGCCTTTGGTCACCTTGCTGCGGTCGGGTGCCGGCAGCCAGCGCAAAGCCGGAACGAGTAGCAGCGCGCCGATGACGGTGAAGGCGAACCACTGCTCGCGCCAGTCCAGCCAATGGCTCATCAGCGCCACGGCAGCGGCGCAACCGGCAATGCCCAGGCCGATCCCCGAAAAATGAATGCCCAGTTCGCTGCGGTGGTTGTGGCGAATCAGCCAGTTGAGGATCAAGCCGGTGCCGAGCAGCATGCCGGCGGCACTGGCCAGGCCAGCGACGAAACGCGATAGCGCCCAGATCGTCACATCGGTGGTCAGACCCATCACCGCGGTACTGACGACGGCCACCACCAGGCCAATCCGGTAGAGGCGGTCCTTCAGTACCAGGTCGCTGATCAGCGAGGCGACGACGGCGCCGGTCAGGTAGCCGGCGTAATTGATCGCCGCCAGCCAGCCGGCTGCGGCGATGCCGAGGCCGGCCTGTTGCTGCATCAGCGGCAGCAGAGGGGTGTAGGCAAAACGGGCGACGCCGAGGACCAACATCAGGCTGCAGATGCCGGCGCCAAGCACTCGAAGACGTTCTCGCTGGTCGTTCATGTCGGAGGGCCTTTGTGATCTGGTGCCGACACCATAACCGGTATAAACTATCTCTACAAATGATTCGTTTAGAACACACCGTTCTCTAATGGAGATACATGAATGGAGCTGATCGCCCTTCGCACCTTCGAAGCCGTGGTCGACGAAGGCGGCATCCTGGCTGCCTCGCGCAAGCTGAACACCGTCCAGTCCAACGTCACCAACCGTATCCGCCGGCTGGAGGAGGAACTGGGTACCGATCTCTTCTTCCGCAGTGGCCGTGGACTGGCGCTGGCACCGTCCGGGCGCGTCCTGCTCGACTACGCGCGGCGCATGCTACGCCTTGAACGCGAGACCAGTGCCGCCGTGCGCCTGGTCGGCGACAGCGTCGGCCAACTGCGCATCGGCGCAATGGAAACCTTTACCGCGCTCCATCTGCCGATCGCGCTGAAAGCCGTCCGGGCCGAGCACCCGGGCCTGGAGTTGCGCGTCGAGACGAACAGCAGCGCCGCGCTGGTCGACAAGGTACTGAGCCACAAGCTCGATTGTGCCGTCGTCGCCGGACCGGTCGAGCACCCCGACCTCCAGTTCGACCAACTGGTAGTGGAGGAACTGGTGCTGATCTGTGCCGCCGGGGCCAATCCCGTGTTGCAGCCGCTGATCCTCTTCCGCGAAGGCTGTGCCTATCGCACCCGAGCCCTCGCGTGGCAACGCGCCACCGGACATGCCGTGTCCGACGCCATGGAATTCGGCACGCTCGACGGCATTCTGGGCTGTGTTGCGGTTGGCCTGGGGTGGACGCTGATGCCGCGGCGAGTGGTCGAGCAATCGATCCACGCCAGCGACCTGGCCGTGCACACGCTACCTGACGAATTCAGTCAGGTGCCGACAGGCCTGATCTACCTCACAGGCGCCCCGCCGATGGCGGCGCTGAAGACGCTCAGTGACGCAGTGACCAGCACGCAGCTCGGCACGAGGATACTGCGCGCGTGACTCACTTCGGCTTCATCGCGCCACTACTTAGCCAACCGGTGCGCTCCCGGGAAACGACCACAGAACTGTCGAAAAACTTTACACTTTTCTGGACTCGCTTGGCAAACGCAGATACCCGCTCAACAAACGTCCATTCAAGCTATTGCTTTAACTCCTTGTTTCCTGCACGAGAGCGTTCTGGCACGCAACTTGCGCCGGCACTCGACAGGGAGTGTGCCTTGTGAGGCGGCCCCCTGTATTGTCATACCACCAAACTTGGAGCACATCATGAAATCACGACATATACTCTGGTCAGCCATCTTGCTAACCGCAAGCTCGCTCGCCGCCGCTGCACCGGTCCCCATCGACCTGAATACCTGGGCACAGCGCGGTCCGGCGGCGAACGGCACTTGGACGGTCGCTGCCGGTGGCGCTTCGGTGTTTCAGTCGATCAACGGTGACCCCACTTTTTTCGTTGGTCCAGGCAGCCAGATCAATACGACGATTCGTGGCTCGATCAAGGTCGAGACAACCGGCGATGACGATTTCATCGGATTCGTGTTCGGTTTCAATGCTCCCGCGTCCACCGGCAACGACATGAACTTTGTGTTGTTCGACTGGAAACAGGCGAACCAAACCGATGGCGGATTTCTTGCTCAAGAAGGCTTTGCTCTCAGCAGGGCAAACGGCACTATCACCAACTATTCGCCGGGCTTCTGGGGGCACACCAACAGCACCGGCTTCGACGTGCTGGCGACGAACTACAGTTCGACCCTTGGCTGGGCCGACAACACCGAATACGACTTCGAGATTCTCTATCAGAGTGGGCGGATCAAGATCGACATCGCGGGCGGTGCTTTTGGGACCGGCCAAACGGTCTTCGATATTGCCGGATCGTTTCCCGACGGGCAGTTCGGTTTCTATAACTACTCGCAATCGTCTGTTCGTTACGCCGGCTTGACCGAAGAGATCACCCCGCCACCGCCGTCGAACCAAACGCCAGAACCAGCATCGCTGGCGTTGATGGGGATTGGCCTGGTGGGCTTGATGGGCTTGCGCCGCAGGAAAAAGGTCTGAGATTGACCGAAGGCGTGATACCGCAAGAGAGCCGGCCTTAGGCCGGCTTTCTCGTTCCCTTGCCTTTGCTGCCGCCACGAAGGCGAAAACACGCTGCACTTGCTCCGTCTCCGACGCCATGGAATTCGGCACGCTCGACGGCATTCTGGGCTGTGTTGCGGTTGGCCTGGGGTGGACGCTGATGCCGCGGCGAGTGGTCGAGCAATCGATCCACGCCAGCGACCTGGCCGTGCAGACGCTACCTGACGAATTCAGCCAGGTGCCGACAGGCCTGATCTACCTCACAGGCGCCCCGCCGATGGCGGCGCTTAAAACGCTCAGCAGGGCGGTGGCCAGCGCCACTCTCTGAAGGAAGGCGCCACGCACGGCGCACACGGCTCTGACGTCTGCGGAGAGCGCTCGCCCTTCGCTGTACAGCGCTGCCGCTGACTGTCAGCGCCCGGGCAGTACGACCTCGATCGTCTTGCCGCCGTAGCCGAAAGTCTTGTCGCGGCCTTCGATGATCACCGCGCGTACGCCACCGGGTACCTGCATATCGTAGAGGTCACGCGTGAATGGTTGCTCGCTGGCATGGTCATGGAAGAGCGTACGCTCCCCGTAGACACTGCCGTCCCTGCCCATGACGCGAAAGGCGTCGGCATAGCGTTGCGGCGTGTCGTAAGGCGATGAGAGCGTGACATCGAAGTTGAAGCGGTCACCGCCACGTGGCTGCACCGTGGCGGCCAGAACGTCGGGGTACTTCTGCAGCGCTGCATCGGCCGCGTACGCCGGGGAGCCTGCCAGCTCAAGAGCAAGCAGAACGCCGAGAGCAGCAAGCTGAGCACGGCAAGGCCGCATGCGTGGCATCGCGTAGTTCGATGTTGCCTTGTTCATTTCGCGTTCCCTCCCCTGGGCGCTCGTCGGCAATCTCGCCAGCAAGCCTGGCGTGGTCGTGCCAAAGCGGAACCGGTGGCTCCCGGTACCAACCGCCGCTGCACGCGCAGCTTCCACATTCTCAGCGAATGGTCGCTGGAGCAGGTGCCGGCTGCAGAATCTGACCGGGGATCATCGAGGAATCCGGCTGGTGACGTGCAGCCACCCTGTTTTCGCGCTGCAGCAATCCCACCTGATCACCGAGAATATGGGCGGCCTCTTCCAGCAAGATATCCTTGGCGTTCTTGCGCGCTTTCTCTGCCGCCAGCTCATTGCCGAGATCGCGTTCGTCAGCCTGTAGGCCATCGTCCCGGGATCGTGCTCTGCTTCCCGCATCGTCTTCATCGCCGCGAGGGCTGGCGCTGGCACTCTTGCCGTCGCCTCGCAATTTCTCTCGCAAGGCCGCCCTGGCCTCCTGTGCGTCACGTTCCTGGCGCCTTTCCGCCTCGTTCAGGGAGATTGAATTCCTCTTGCGAAGGCGGCTTATTTCGGCCACATCCTCCTTCAGAAACTGAAAGTCCTGCACAGTTTTGACACGCGCTTCATGACGCATTTTCAAGCTCGGCAGGAGCGCTCTCGGATTGCCTTGCAGTGCATAATCCGTAGCCTGGATTTTTACCCAGGGGAGCGCATTCTCGAAGCTTGATTCCCCGGAGCTTTCCTCGTCAGTAAACGACGGGAAGCTTATGTCCGGCTCTACGCCCCGGAGTTGCGTGGTGCCTCCACTGATGCGGAAAAACTGGGCAATGGTCATTTTCAAGTCGCCGAGCTCCGGAGTCTTGTCTTTGACGAAGCGATTGAGACTGACCATCGTTTGCACCGTGCCCTTGCCGAAACTGCGCTCGCCAATCACCAGGCCACGGCCATAGTCCTGAATTGCAGCGGCAAATATCTCGGAAGCAGACGCCGACTGCCGGTTTATGAGAACAGCCAGAGGCCCGTCCCAGGCAACGATGGCGTTGCTGGCCCTGGCCACGGTGACGTCGCCTTTGGCATCGCGCTGTTGGACCACTGGCCCAGCGCCAATAAACAGTCCGGACAGCTCCACCGCCTCCGCCAACGACCCGCCGCCATTGTTGCGCAGATCCACCAGGACACCGTCGACCTTGTCCGTCTTCAATTCATCCAGCAGACGAGCCACATCGCGGGTCGCGCTCTTGTAGTCCGGGGCGCCTCTTCCCCGCGCCGCAAAATCCGCATAGAAGGTGGGCAGGGATATCACTCCGATGCGGTGAGTCGTCTTTCCATCAGCGACGGTGATCACCGATTTTTTGGCCGCTTGCTGTTCCAGTGTGATCGTCTTCCGCGTGAGGGAAACTACCTTGTGCTTGCTGTCGGGGCCGGCATCGGCGGGAACTATGTCCAGCAGCACGATGGTGTCGGGTTCGCCGCGAATCTGCGCCACCGTGTCGTCCAGGCGCCAGCCGAGGATATCGGTCATGGCTCCGTTCTTGCCTTGCGCAACCCCGACGATGCGATCGCCGGGCTTCAATTGCTCCGAGAGTTGGGCTGGGCCGCCCGGAACGAGTTCGCGAATGACCGTGTAATCATCTTTCTGGGTCAGTGCGGCCCCAATCCCCACGAGAGAGAGCCGCATTGAAATGTCAAAATCCTCGGCAGCCCTCGCTCCCATGTAGTTGGTATGGGGTTCGATGGCCGTCGCGTAGGCATTCATGAACAGTTGGAAAGCGTCTTCGCTCTTGGTCAGGCCAACTCGCCGCAGAGAGTGTTCATAACGCTTGTCGAGCGTCTCGACAATGCTCTTGTCGTCCTTGCCGGCCAGCTTCAGTCGCAACCAGTCGTTCTTTACCCGCGCACGCCACAGCTCATTGATCTCCTGCCCGGATTTCGCCCAGGCCGCCTTTTCCCGACCATATTCGTAGCGTTCCTTCCCGCGAAAATCGAAACCGTCGGCAAGCAAACTGCGGGCGTATGTGAAACGCTCGACGACGCGTTGCGTATAGAGATTGAAGACGGCAAAGGGAAGGCCAAGGTTTTCAGTGTAGATTGCGTCATCAAATCTGGTGCGCGCGGCCTTGAGTTGATCAATGTCGCTTTGCACAAAGAAAAGCTTCTCGCCGTCGAGCATTTTCAGGTAGCGTTCGAAGATTTTTTCTGACAGTGCGTCATCCAGGGGAAGTGCCTTGTAGTGGTGTCGCGTGAGCAATTCCGCGGACAGGCGCGCTGCTTTCGACTGTTCCGACAACGGCTGCAAGGGCGGAACGGCTTGCGTCGCCAGGTCGGGCGAGGCGGCCTGCACGCCGGCTGCCGTCAAGAACACTATCCACAACAGCATCTTTTTCATTGATGTCCTGCCTCGTCGAGCCGCGGACTTCCGCAACCTGGGGAAATAACGATATTGCTGCTACTGCCTTCCGCAAGCAAAGGGAATAGCGACAGTGATTGTTGGGTGTTCGCCATACTAGCGAAGAATCACCCGATTTATCGGGCGAAAAGACGGCTCGTTCGCTCATCACCCATCGACGACGAAAAGGAGCGGAAGGGAGTTTGCAGCTGGCGCACTCAGCTCTGCAATTCAACACGCTCCCGGAAGAACGCCAGCGCTTCCGGATTGGCCAGTGCTTCGACGTTCTTCACCGGCCGGCCATGAACCACGTGCCGTACCGCCAGTTCGACGATCTTGCCGCTTTTGGTGCGCGGGATGTCGGCTACCTGCAGCACGCGCGCCGGCACGTGCCGCGGCGTGGTGTTCTGGCGCACCTGCTGCTTGATGCGCTCGATCAGCGCGTCGTCGAGAGTCAGTCCTTCACGCAGCTTGACGAACAGCACCACGCGTACGTCGTGCTGCCAGTCCTGGCCGATGACCAGCGACTCGACGACTTCCGGCAGTTGCTCGACCTGGCGGTAGATCTCGGCGGTGCCGATGCGCACACCACCGGGGTTGAGCACGGCATCGGAGCGGCCGTGGATGATCATCCCTGCGTGGGCGGTGAGCTCGACGAAATCACCGTGACACCAGATGTTGGGGAAGCGATCGAAGTAGGCGGCATGGTACTTGGCGCCATCCGGATCGTTCCAGAAACCGACCGGCATCGCCGGGAACGGCGCGGTGCAGACCAGCTCACCGCGCTCGCCTTTGCCAGCTGGAATCGGCTGACCGTCGTCGTCGAAGACGTCCACCGCCATGCCGAGGCCACGGCATTGCAGCTCACCGCGGCACACCGGCAGGATCGGGCTGCCCAGCGCGAAGCACGAGAGGATATCGGTGCCGCCGGAGATCGACGCCAGCAGCAGGTCGGCCTTGATCTCGCGATAGACGTAGTCGAAGCTCTCCGGGGCCAGCGGACTACCGGTCGAGAACATCGCCCGCAAGGACTGCAGCCGGTGCGTCTCGCGCGGTTTGAGACCGGTCTTGGCGAGGGCGTCAATGAACTTGGCCGAAGTGCCGAAGTGGCTCATGCGCTCGGCGTCGGCGTAGTCGAAGAGAATCGTTCCCGGCTTGCCCGAGGCGCCGACGATGAACGGCGAACCATCGTAGAGCAGTAGCGTCGCCCCGGAGGCGAGGCCGGACACCAGCCAGTTCCACATCATCCAGCCACAGGTGGTGAAGTAGAAAACGCGGTCGCCGGGCTTGACGTCGCCGTGCAGCTGGTGCTCCTTGAGGTGCTGCAGCAGCGCGCCGCCGTGGCAATGCACGATGCACTTGGGAACGCCGGTGGTGCCCGAGGAAAACATGATGAATAGCGGCTGATCGAACGGTAGCGGCACGAACTCGATCACGCCAGCGCTGAACGGCGCGACAAAGTCGGCGTAGCGCTGGCCGTTGCGGATCGGCGTGACATCCGGCGCGTCGTCGAGGTAGGAGACGACCAGGCAGCGTTCCACGGTCGGCATTTGCGCGGCGATTTCGGCGTTCTTGGCCAGGCAGTCGACGCGTTTGCCGTTGTACCAGTAGCCGTCGACGCAGAGCAGCAGCTTCGGTTCGATCTGCCCGAAACGATCAAGAACACCCTGGACGCCGAAATCGGGCGACGCCGACGACCAGATTGCGCCGAGCGAAGCCGTGGCGAGCATGGCGATCAGCGCCTCGGGCATGTTCGGCAGGTAGGCGGCGACGCGATCGCCGCGGCCGATACCAGCGGCCTGCAGTGCCTGCGCAAAGCGCGAAACCTGCGCACGCAGCTCGTGGTGAGAGAGGCGCCGCTTGACCTGGTCCTCGCCCCAGAAAACCAGCGCGTCGCTCGCCGCTTCGTCTGCGCCGTGGCGCAGCAGGTTCTGCGCGTAGTTCAGTCGGGCTTGCGGAAACCAGCGCGCGCCGGGCATCCGGTCGCCGTCCTCCAGCACAACCTCGCCGCGCTCGCCGAGCGCGCCGCACTCGTCCCAGACCGACGTCCAGAACGCCTCGGGCTCGGCGACTGACCAACGCCAGAGGCTGGCGTAATCGCTGCAGCCGGCATGCCAGCGGGCGTTGACTGCCTTGATGAAAGCACTGAGCCTGGCTGCGTCGATACGTTCGGCGCTCGGGCGCCAGAGAACTTGCTGATCCATCCCCCCTCCTCCTTGCTTCAGTCAGACAACTTGGCGCGCCACTGTTCCGGAATCGCCACCGACTTGCCGCTGGCGACATCCATCCAGACGATCTTGGCATCGCCCGTGGCATAGAGCGTTTCGTTCCCCTGCAGGCGAATCTCGTAGTGCGTCGGCACGCTGCTGCGTCCCGGCTGCCCGCAGAACATCCTCACTTCGACCAGACCGGGATAGTTGAGGGGCACCAGGAAGGTACACGCGGCATTGATGATCACCGGCGCCGAACCGCGCGGCATCACCGTGAAACCGAGGGCCTCCAGATACTCCACACGGGCCTGCTCCATGTAGCGGAAATAGATGGTGTTGTTGACGTGTCCGTAGGCGTCCAGGTCGCCCCAGCGAATCGACATCACGCTGCTGTGGACGAGCTTGCGTTGGCTGTGCATTGCATTGTTTCCTGTAGGCTTGCTGCGGGTGACGGGCGCGCCTGCCCCGGGGTTCCGCGGCAAGGCCGCCCGCGGTCGAACTGCCGGGTGGTCGCCGGCGCCCCGAGGACTGCCGCTCAGAACATGTCTTCGGCCAGACCCATCACGCCTTCGGCGCCATCGGTCACGCTGCTCGCCAGCCCCGGCGCTCCGGAGAGCACATGGTCGGCGTAGAAACGCGTGGTGATGACCTTTGCGGCGTAAAAGGGATCAGCGTCTCCGCCATCGATTTTCGCTTGTGCGATCAGCGCCGCACGCGCCATCTGCCAACCACCGGAAACGATGCCGAGCAAGGTCAGGAAGGGCACGGCGCCGGCTGATGCGGCACGCACATCGTCACGATAGGTGGCGACCAGCCAGTCGCCGGCTGCCGCCAGCGCATCCACGCCAGCGGTGAGGCGGCTGCGAATGGCCGGAAAATGGCCACCCTCCTGCCCGGCCAGCTCGGCATCGAAGGCGCGCATGGTGGCGATCAGCGCCTTTAACGTGGCGCCGCCTTCGCGGGCAATCTTGCGACCGATCAGGTCGTTGGCCTGGATGCCGGTGGTCCCTTCATAGATCGTCGAGATCTGCGCGTCGCGCAGATGCTGTGCGGCGCCGGTTTCTTCGACGTAACCCATGCCCCCGTGCACCTGAACGCCCATCGAGGCGATGGTCACGCCGCTTTCGGTGCTCCAGCCCTTGACCACGCCGATCATCAGGTCAACGAAAGCCTGGTTGCGCTTGCGTTCGGCGACGTCGGGATGATGAACTGCTGCGTCGTGTGCGGCAGCGACCACATAAGCCAGTGCCCGTGTCGCCTCGGCGTGCGCGCGCATGGTCATCAGCATGCGACGGACATCGGGATGGGCGATGATCGCCACTTTCGGACCGCCACGCACGCCGACGTCGGTGCACTGGATGCGGTCGCGCGCGTAGTCGCGCGCCCGCTGGTACGATCGCTCGCAAGCGGCAACGCCTTCGAGACCGACGCCGAAACGCGCCGCGTTCATCATGATGAACATGTACTCGAGGCCGCGGTTCTCCTCGCCGACCAGATAGCCGATCGCGCCGGCATGGTCACCGAAAGCCATGATCGCCGTCGGGCTGGCGTGAATGCCGAGCTTGTGTTCGATCGATACGCAGTAGGCGTCGTTGCGCTCGCCAAGGCTGCCGTCGTCATTGACCATGAACTTCGGCACCACGAACAACGAGATTCCCTTGACCCCTTCCGGGGCCGTCGGTGTCCGCGCCAGCACCAGGTGGACGATGTTCTCGGCCATGTCGTGCTCACCGTAGGTAATGAAAATCTTCTGCCCGAAGACCTTGTAGGTCCCGTCGGCCTGCGGCTCGGCGCGGGTGCGCACCGCGGCGAGGTCGGACCCGGCGTTCGGTTCGGTGAGGTTCATCGTTCCGGTCCATGCGCCGCTGACCATCTTTTCGAGATAGTCCTTCTTCAACTTCTCGGAACCCGTGAGCACCAGCGCTTCAATGGCGCCAGCGGTGAGCAGGGGACATAGCGAGAAGGAGTGATTGGCGGATTTCCACATCTCGCCGACGGCGGCCGAAACCAGCTTGGGTAGTCCCTGACCGCCCCATTCGGGCTCGCAGGCCAGTGCTGGCCAACCACTGTCAGCGAAAAGCTTGTACGCCTCCTTGAAGCCAGCCGGCATGGTCACCGTCTTGTTGTGCCATTTGGCCCCTTCCAGGTCACCCGAGATGTTGAGTGGCGACAGTACCTCCTCGGCAAACCTCGCCGCCTCTTCGAGAACCGCATCGACCAGATCGGGCGTCGCTTCCTCGCAACCCGGCAGCTGCGCCACTTGTTCAAGGCCGGCGAGTTCCTTGAGCACGAACTGCATGTCACGGATCGGGGCAATGTATTCGCTCATTTGTATCTCCTTCAGAGGTGCTAGTGAAACTAACCGGCGGCCTGGCGGGCCACCATGAGGTCGATAAAGAACAGCAATTCCTCGACTACCGGCAAGGTAAAACCACTGCGCCGACCGTCACGGTGGTCACGCAGGAGCTTCTGCAGATAGACAAGACACTCCGGTTTTCCCCAGAGCGCCACGATCCGGTCGCGAATCCACGGCATTTCTTCCACGCTATCTGCCTTTTCCCGAGCCATTTCCCGAGCCTTCTCATGCGCCGGGTCGAGCGGCGTGGACTCGTCTCCTTCTCG
>NZ_JAVTWB010000135.1:28489-59014 GCF_032229525.1 Accumulibacter sp.
TTTCCCGAGCCTTCTCATGCGCCGGGTCGAGCGGCGTGGACTCGTCTCCTTCTCGCGACGAGCGACCATTCCAACGGATGATCTCAACGTTGAAGTTCTGGTTCAGCTTCCAGGTCAGCGCTTCGAACTCGTCTCGCATGTTGTGGTGCTGGTAGATCTGCAGCAGACGGATCCACGGTGGCAAAGACGCTTTCGGATTCTCGGCCAGATACTGCTCCAGGGTATTCGCGGCACCGCTAACGCGACCGCAGGACAGCATGATCTCGGCCAGCTCGAAGGTCTGTTCGCGGTTAGCCGTCACCTCGAGCGCCGGAGCCGGGCCCACCAGCCCGCTCTCGGGCGGGGCCGCCATGATCGCAGCGGCCGCAGCGTCTCCGGCCATGGGCAAGGGATCGGACTCGATCACGACCGGCCACGCGCCCACGGCCCGCCGACGGGGAACTCGCTCGCCCTCAGAGACACCCTGCCGACGGCGCAGAAACAGCCAGGAGAGCAGGAGCGTGAGCGCAGCGAGGCCGGTGACTGCCGTCCACCGCCTGGACGCCACGCCTGCTGCGGATGAGATTTGCTCGAGCGCTGTCGACCAAGGGCCTGCAGGTGCGGGCGCCATCGAGAACCGCAGCGCCCCGGCGACTGCCGACGGGTTTCCGGTCCCGGCGGTAGAGGGCACAGCCACGGCCACCGCGGTTGCCGCGAGCCGAGCCTCTGCCCTTTTCAGCTCGGCCAGATCGGCCTCCAGCCAGCTGAGTTTCTCGCTCACCGCTTGCGCATCGTCATTGCCTTCGTTGAGCATCCGCAGGGTTCGCCGCTCGAGCCGCAACAACTCACGCGCCAGCGCGCTGGCTGGGCGCGGCTCGGACAACTCGCGGCTAAAACGCAGGGGCAGGCTGAGGTCGGGCGCTGCAAGCGAGACGACCGGCAAGACCAACAGCAACACTGCAGCGCACCAGGCGTGGCGCCGGATTCGCCCCGCGGCCGGCGGCGCGCCTTCTCGGTCGAAGGTGTCACAGAGGCGAGTCATTTTCGTCCGAGGAACTGCGTATCGTCAAAGTCAGCCAGCAGCTCCGGTCGATAGACGGCAAACAGCGTCGCCAACATCCCCGACAACCACGCCTCGGAAAAGCCAAGCAGCAAGAATACCGGCAGATACTCGGCGCTCAGATACTCGCTGTCGTAGATCCCCGCCAATGCCAGCAGCAAGCAAGACGCGACGCCGACCGCCATCACCGCAACTGCCGCCGCGAAAAATCCCTTGCCGAAGATATAGACGAACATATGACGCGGTAGCCAGCGGTCCACCAGACGATGAACGCCGTAACTCGTAGCCACGCCAACGCCTGCCATGAGCAGGGCATTGGCCGCGAAAGTCTGCCAGCCAACGAAACCGTTGACGCCTACCCCGAGCAGGACCAGGCAGAGACCGATGAAGGCCAGCGCCCAGCCGAAGCACAAGGTGAACACGGTCGCGCCAATCAGGTGCAGGGAAAGGCCCGGTTTGACCCCGGCCTGCAGGTGCCAGAGCAGGATCAGCGCGACAATCAGCGCCAGAAAGGCGTTCAGACGCGTACTGTCGGCCAGTACCCGCCACGGCGCCCGCCGCACGGCAAGTAGCGCGAGCGGGACGAACAGAACCCAGGCCAGCAGGATCCAGCGTCCGTCGAGCAGGCCGTCTGGCAGGTTCACGCTGCCCGCCCCAGCCTGACGCTTACCCGCCGAGTTCCGCCAGCAGCGCTGGCAGGGCTTCGAAGAGGTCCCCGACCAGGCCGTAATCGGCTACCTGGAAAATCGGTGCCTCGGCGTCCTTGTTGATGGCGACAATCACCTTGCTGTCTTTCATGCCGGCCAGATGCTGGATGGCGCCCGAGATGCCGACCGCGATATACAGCTGCGGCGCCACGATCTTGCCGGTCTGGCCGACCTGGTAGTCGTTCGGAACGAAGCCGGCATCGACTGCCGCGCGTGACGCACCCAGGGCTGCCCCCAGCTTGTCGGCCAGCGGCTCGAGCAGCTTGTGGAAATTGTCGCCGCTACCCATGCCGCGACCACCGGCGACGATGACCTTGGCGGCGGTGAGTTCGGGCCGCTCCGACTTGGTCAACTCGCGACCGATCAGCTTGCTCTGACCGAGATCTGGGCCGGCAGCGAGACTCTCGACGGCGGCATTGCCACCCTCGCCCGCCGCGTCGAACGCCGTCGCACGCACGGTGATCACCTTGATCGAATCGGCCGATTGCACGGTAGCAAGGACGTTGCCGGCGTAGATCGGACGAACGAAGGTGTCTGGCGCTTCGACGGCGACGATCTCGGAGATCTGCGCCACATCGAGCAAGGCGGCAACCCGCGGCATGAAGTTCTTGCCACCGGTGGTCGCCGCAGCAACGATGTGAGCGTACGCAGCGGCATTGGCGACGACCAGGGCAGCCAGATTCTCCGGCGACTGATCGGCATAGTGAGGAGCGTCAGCAAGCAGCACCTTGCTCACCCCGGCAAGCTTCGCCGCGGCCTCCGCTGCAGCGGCGCAGGCGGAGCCGGCAATCAGCAGGTGAATGTCACCACCGATCTTTGTCGCCGCGGTGAGCGTATTGAGCGTCGCCGCCTTGATCGAGGCATTGTCGTGTTCAGCAATGAGGAGTATGGCCATGGTCAGATCACCTTCGCTTCGGTCTTGAGTTTCATCACCAGATCGGCGGCATCGGCCACCTTGATGCCCGCGCTGCGCTTCGGCGGCTCGGCGACTTTGAGCGTCTTCAGACGTGCTGCGACGTCCACGCCCAGCGCCTCCGGTGTCACCGTCTCCAGCGGCTTCCGCTTGGCTTTCATGATGTTCGGCAAGGTCGCGTAGCGCGGCTCGTTCAGACGCAGGTCGGCGGTCAACACGGCCGGCAGCGCGACTTCGATGGTTTCCAGACCCCCATCGATCTCGCGGGTCACGGTCGCCTGCTGGCCGGCAACCACTACCTTCGAGGCGAAGGCCGCTTGCGGCCAGCCCATCAGCCCGGCGAGCATCTGCCCGGTCTGGTTGGCGTCGTCGTCGATCGCCTGCTTGCCGCAGATAACGATCTGCGGTTGTTCCTTGTCGCACACCGCCTTGAGCAGCTTGGCGACGGCCAGGGGCTGCAGCTCGACCTCGGTCTGGATCAGGATACCGCGGTCGGCACCAATGGCCATCGCCGTGCGCAGGGTTTCCTGGCAATTGGCCAGGCCAGCGGAAACCGCCACCACCTCGGTGGCGATGCCGGCTTCCCTGAGGCGGACCGCTTCTTCGATGGCGATCTCGTCGAAGGGGTTCATCGACATCTTGACGTTGGCCAGATCGACACCGCTGGCGTCCGCCTTGACGCGCACCTTGACGTTGTAATCCACCACCCGTTTGACTGGCACCAGAATCTTCAAATCTTTCTCCTTTATCACTACACGGCACAGCAATCGACAGCAAAGGCGATAGCGCAGCACTCCGCGTTTGACATTGCCGAAATCTGACCGGACAATAGGCCATACGCTGTCGTATGGATGGCGTACGGTACCGTATGGAAAGATGGCTGTCAACACCATCGGCCACGGCAACGAGACGTAGACCGCCAATAGTGCCTCACGTGCGTGATTCAGGAAAGAAGCAGATGACGATGAAGCCCGCGACAACCAGGGCGCGCGCAGCACTCGACCGCAACGAGTGGATTGAGGCGGCAATCGACGTGCTCGCCGAGCAGGGCGTGCAGGGAATGCGCATCGAAGTGCTGGCCAAGAGCTTCGGCGTCACCAAGGGCAGTTTCTATTGGCATTTCAAGGACCGCCAGGACTTGGTGGACGGCGTTCTCGAAACCTGGCGCGACGGCCGCATCCGCGACATCGACAAACAGACCGTCGCCACGCCCGGCAAGGAGCGCGAGCAGCTGCTGCATCTGATTGACGTCTACGGCGCGACACGCAATCGCAAGGGCATCTCGATCGAGCTGGCGGTCCGCGAATGGGCGAGGCGCGACGCCCAGGCTGCCGCGGTCGTTGAAGAGGTCGATAGCTGGCGCCTCGAATGCACGCGCAAGCTGTTTGTCAGCCGGGGACTTGCCGACAACGAAGCCAAGAGCCGCAGCCTTTTGCTGTACGCCTACGTCTTCGGCCAGAGCCTGATGGCCTGCGAGCGCTACGACCCGGCCGTCGGCGACCTCAAGCGCTGGATTGCCGATTTGATCGTCAAACAGTAGTCGATGGCGCGGCGAGAGCCTGCCGGCACCCCTTTCCGATTGAGCCGCGAATCGACACTTTCTGCAGGAGGGATTGACCGATGACACCAAGCACCCGCCCACAGTTCATCCTCGCGCTCGATCAGGGCACGACCAGTTCCCGCGCCATCCTCTTCGGCCGGGACGGCGGCATTTTCGCTGTCGCCCAGCAGGAGTTCACCCAGCACTATCCACAAGCCGGCTGGGTCGAGCACGATGCCGGCGAGATCTGGCAGACGCAACTCGCCGTCGCGCGTGCGGTGCTGCGCGACAACGGTATCGGTGCCGCGCAGATCGCCGCCGTCGGCATCACCAACCAGCGGGAAACGACCCTTCTCTGGGATCGCACCACCGGCGAGCCCGTGCACCGGGCGATCGTCTGGCAGGACCGCCGCACCGCCGGTTTGTGCGACGCTCTGGCGCGCGCCGGCCACGGCGAGCTCTTTCGCAAGCGCACCGGCCTGGTCCTCGACGCCTACTTCTCGGGCACCAAACTGAAATGGCTGCTCGATCACGTGCTCGGCGCCCGCAGCCGAGCCGAGCGCGGCGAACTGGCCTTCGGGACGATCGACAGCTGGCTGGCCTGGCAGCTGTCGGGCGGCCGCGCCCATGTCACCGACGCGTCAAACGCTTCGCGCACCCTGCTCTTCGACATCAAACGGCACTGCTGGGATGAGCAACTTCTGGCACTGCTGGACATTCCGGCGGCCGTCCTGCCCAAGGTGGTCGACAGCAGCGGCGTGATCACCACACTGGATAGCGCGCTGCTCGGCGCCCCGATCCCGCTCGCCGGCATCGCCGGCGACCAGCAGGCGGCCACCTACGGCCAGGCCTGCCTGAAGCAGGGCATGGCCAAGAACACCTACGGCACCGGCTGCTTCCTGCTGATGAACACCGGTCACAAGGCGATGCATTCGAAGCACCGCATGCTGGCCACCATCGGTTGGCAGCGACAAGGGCAGACCACCTACCTGCTCGAAGGCAGCATCTTCATGGCCGGCGCTACCGTCCAATGGCTGCGAGACGGGCTCGGGTTGATTTCCCGCTCGGATGAGATCGAAGCGCTGGCCGCCTCGGTACCCGATAGCGGCGGCGTTTACCTGGTCCCCGCACATACCGGCCTCGGCGCGCCACACTGGGACCCCTATGCACGCGGCGCCCTGCTCGGGCTGACGCGCGGAACCAACCGGGCGCACATCGCCCGCGCAGCGCTCGAAGCCATCGCCTTCCAGAGTGCCGAAGTGCTGAGTGCCATGGAATCGGATTCCGGCAAGCGCCTGCGCGAGTTGCGCGTCGATGGCGGCGCCGCAGGCAACAACCTTTTGCTGCAGTTTCAGGCCGACCTGCTGGGCGTGCCGGTGGTACGACCGCGAATCACCGAGACCACGGCACTCGGTGCGGCCTACCTGGCCGGGCTGGCGGTCGGTTTCTGGCAGGATGAAGACGAGTTGGCGTCGATGTGGCACGCCGAACGTCGTTTTGAACCGACAATGTCCGACGAACAACGCGCAGCGCTGCTCGGTGGCTGGCGTCGCGCCGTAGACCGTTGCCGTCACTGGCTGGAACCAGCCGAGAGCTGCGCGATCGAGGAAGGTCAGTGATGGCCGCACCGCTGTCGACGCTGGAGAGTGTATGAAACTGCAATCCATCCGTTCCGGACAGGAACCTTCGCGCGCCGAAATCGATGCGCTCGACGAACCCCTGCTCATCGAGTTCGGCGCGTCATGGTGTGGCTACTGCGTGGCCGCCCAACCGTTGATTGCGCTGGCGCTGGGCCGCCACCCGCGGGTCCACCACCTCAAGATCGAGGATGGCAGCGGCCGCCCCCTGGGCCGTTCGTTCGGCGTGAAACTGTGGCCCACACTGGTTTTTCTGGGTGGCGGCAAGGAAGTCGCTCGCCTCGTCCGGCCCTCCGATCGACATCCGATCGAGCAGGCGCTGGCGCAGATTGATGGCGCCGGATGAGCGTCCGGGGGAAACTGAGCAGGTGCTACTCGCCAGCATCACCTGCTCCCGGCCTTGTACGCGGCAAGTGCATGAAGCCCACCGTCGGTGACGCCCTGAAATGGTTTTTTGCGCTCAAACCGCTATAGACGGGGTGTGCACGGCCGCTTGATTTGTCTAGTTTCCGGTCTTCTTGGAGGCTTCCATGAGCGCAGAATCCAGCTTCCGGTTGGGCGATGCATGGGTTGGCGTAGGCGACTCGAGGCAAGCGCAGAAAGTCGAGCACGACCTGGTCGAGTTGCTGGTGGTGGCGGAGTGTGTGCGCTACTGTCAGGAGCCGACACCTTGGTCAAAATCGAGGTCTGGGTGAAGGAAAATCCGGACTGGTTGCGGCAGTTCGCCATGCCAGCGCACGAAAAACCTCTGCCCCAAATGCGGCCAGCGTCCGTGTGCTTGCAGGAAAAACGCGAAGGTGTTGCTCGATTTCGGTTGTCGTACCATGTGGCGGCCGGGGTCGAGGAGCTCGATCAGGCCAAACTGACGCCGCTGCTGAAGTTGAAATATCACGACTCGACTGCCAATGCGGTCGCCGCAAGGGAAACGAGACAGGAACCACCATGAATACTTTCGTAACTCGATCCTTTTTCGCCCTCGCGATGCTCCTGATCGGTGCATCGGTCAACGCCCAATCCGCCGCTGCCGTATTGACCGTTGACAGTGATCGCGGCAGTCAAAGCCTCAGCCTCGACGACTTGCGTGGCCGCCTGGAAACACGCGAGATCGAAGTGATCAATCCGGATTTGGGCAGACCCGTTCGCTACCTGACCTTTTCGCTCGCCGACGTTCTCAAACTGATGGATGCCGGCGACGCAGAAGACCTGGTCTTCCACTGTCTGGACGGTTACGAGAGCAACACCGCCGCGGCCAACGTCGCCAGGTTCGACCTCCGGCTCGCTTACGGCGAAGATGGCGTTCCAGGACAATGGTCGTCGATTCCGACCGGGAAGACGATGACCAACCCGGCGCCATTCATCGTCATCAGCGCCAACACCTCGGACTCGAAGGTCTTTTCCTGGCCATTTCAAATGACCCGGATCGAGGCCGTTTCGTTCGCCAGGAAGTTCCCCCTGACGCTTCCCACGGGTGCGGCCGCCGACAGCGACGTTGCCAGGGGCTTTGCCGTATTTCGCGAGCAATGCCTGAGGTGCCACTCGGTCAATCTGCAGGGCGGCGAAGTCGGGCCCGAGTTGAATATTCCGAAGAACATCACCGAATACCGCAGCACCGATTTTCTGCGTCAGTGGATCCGCGATCCGAATCAATTCCGGGCCCGCGCCAGAATGCCGCCAACACAGCTCACCGCCAGGGAAATCGACGAGGTGATCGCCTATCTACAGTTCATGGCTCGCCATAAACACGGTGGATAGCTCGCGCGAGCCGCGATCCGGCAGCGTGGCGATGGGCGCGCGAGACCGCTCACGGCAGGACCAGAGGGGCTCACAGCGATGCTCGGCGAAAAGTGTCCGGAGCCTCCCTTCGACGCGCACCGGAAGCCGGATGGCGCCATCGACTACCTGCTGCTTCTACCCGTGCAGCGCAATCTGATCGCCTGCCGCCGAAACCTCATGGCGCCTCGCTCCCGCTTTGCCTACCCTGGCCAAGCGACTGCGAACGACTTGGGTCGCTGTACCACCCCGGGATCAGGGTCCCAGAATGCTACCGCGCGCATTTCGAGCCGCCATGTGTCACCAACCCCGATGGCGAAATGCACGACAATCTGATTGGCGATGCCGCCAGCCTCCTCCGCCCTCCCCTGGGCGAAGCGGCGGCGATCGCCACATATAATGAAATCGCGCCACCCTGACGCGCGTAGCTTGCTGGAGTTTCCGGCGACGGGAAGCTGCGAATGCAGGAAAACCACGGGACGACGCGTGTGATGACCAAGCGGCTGTTTAAAGCCTTGCTGCTGGTGGCGATTGCCCTTGGATTGCCGGGCGCCGCGCCGGAGGCCAATACCGTCTCGGCAGGATTGAAGACCTTGTGGGATGCCCCGCGAGGTCCCGGGCGCTCGGACGATGCGAGCCGTTGGCTGACCGGGCTCCGCGATTCGGTGTCACGGCCGCGCCCCGGTTGCCCGGATCTGGTGCTACCGGAGTTGTCGCTGACCAAGCCGGCCCGCGCTTTCCAGATACAGCTCGCGCGCGAGCAGTTTGGTGCTGGATCGCCGATCGTCTACCTGCAGGAACCGATTGCCGAGTTCTTCGTTGTCGTTGCCACCGACGTCAATGGCTGCCCCTGGCTGTCCATGTCTGGTCGGGGGATGCCATTTGCCCACCGCGATATCGTCAGCCCGTTTCCCTACGCGCGCCTTCCCGCGTTGCCCGAAGGCGCAGCAATCACGGCGATCATTCAGGACCACAAGGCCATTCGGCCGTGGATCATGCTTGCCGACGAGGCCAGCTTCGCGCGCAACAACACCCTGCTGTGGGCCAGCCTGGGAACCTACAGCGGCATTCTGCTGATGATGATTTTCGTCGCCCTGGGCTTCGACGCATTCGCAGGCAGCCGCGTGGCGTTGGCCTACGCTTTCTACTGCGTCGCGCTGCAGGGCTGGCTGGTGCAAAATTTCAGCATTGGCTCGGCGTTTGTACCGTTCTGGCCCGGCCCGCAATACTTCCCGATCCTCCAGGCAATCTCGGTGGCGGGTGTGGTTCTCGGCATTGGCTACGCAGTGCTGGAGTTCTTGCAGCTTCGCGGCAGGATGCGCGCGGCAATCGGCGGCTGCGTCTTGCTCAGCGCGCTCTGCTTCCTCGCTTCGGCATGGCATGCCGGCGGCTACCGTGCCGGGGCAGCGGTGCTCTTCGTCCTGGCGTTGGCGACGATGGTGCTGCTCGTCAGGCGCGCCTTCGCTGGCGACGCCTCGATCCGGATGTTCACGCTGGGGCTTGGCGCGACCATGGTCGGCGGCGGTGTGCAGGCTTTTTCGGTCATCGGTAGTGGCGTCGAGGTAAGCCGCCTGGCGGCATTCGCGTTTCCTGTCGGCAGCCTGTTTCAGGCGGCTTTCTGGCTCGCCGCGCTGATCATCCGGCTGCGCGAAGAGCACCGCGAACTGCACGAACTGGAAGGACGACAGGCGGCTATCATGTGGGCGACGCCTGATTTGATCCTGCTCATCGACCGGCAGGGGATCTGTCTCGACTACAAACAGCCTGAAGCGAGGCGATTCTTCGTCACCGGAGGCGAACTGCTCGGCAAGAACGTGTCAGCGGTTCTGCCAACCGAGGCAGCGAGCGCCATCCTGCTCGGCATCAAGGACGCGCTGCAACTCGGCGAGCTGCAATCGGTGTTCATCGAGCTGCCGGTGGAGAGCAACGTTCACCACTACGAGGCGCGTATCGCGCCACATGGACCCGACAAGGTGGTCACCGTCGTACGCGACATCACACTCCAGAAGCATAGCGAGGAGAAGATCCGTCGCCTGGCCTATTTTGACACGCTCACCGGCTTGCCCAACCGTCAGAGCTTTCTCGAACGCCTTGACCGCGAGTTACTGCGGGCACGCCGCACGAATCGCCGGATGGCGCTGCTGTTTCTCGATCTGGATGGCTTCAAGCGCATCAACGACACCCTCGGGCACACGGCCGGCGACTACCTGCTGCAGACCATCGCCGACCGCCTGCGGGAAAAGCTGCGCGCAGGGGCTTTCATTGCCCGGCCGGCACTGGACGAATCGAGCTTGCACTTCGCACGCCTTGGCGGTGACGAGTTCACCGTCGTCCTACCCGATGTCGACACCCCCGAAACCGCCTGCGTAGTCGCGCGGCGAATACAGGCGCTGCTTGCGCAGCCTGCCCTGATCGGCGAACAGGAGATCGCGGTGACCTCGAGCATCGGCATCGCGCTCTTCCCCGACGACGGCGACGATGCCGTGACGCTGCTCAAGCACGCGGATACCGCGATGTACTACGCCAAGGAGCAAGGGCGAAACAACTGGCAGTTGTATACGCGAACGTTGACTACGCGAACGACGGAGCGCCTGGCGCTTGAAGGCGATATCCGCAAAGGCCTCGAACGAGGCGAATTTCGTCTGTTCTACCAGCCGCAGGTGAGCGCCGACGATGGTACGGTCGTCGGCATGGAAGCACTGATCCGCTGGCAACATCCGCAGCGCGGGCTGGTGTTGCCGGGCCAGTTCATTCCTGTCGCCGAGGAAAGCGGCCTGGTCGTCCCGATCGGCGAGTGGGTGCTCAATGCTGCTTGCAACCAGGTGCGGGAATGGCAGCAGCGGGGCGTTTCGGTGCCGCGGATGGCGGTGAACGTTTCCGCACACCAGCTCGGTGCACCGCAGTTTCTCAACAGCGTTGAGGCGATCATCATCGCCACGGGCATCGCTGCCGACCGCCTCGAACTTGAGCTCACCGAAAGCGTTCTCATGAACCCGGAGGCCAAGCGAATCAAAGGACTGTTTCGCCTGCGCGCAATGGGAGTGCACTTCTCGATCGACGATTTCGGCACCGGCTACTCATCGCTGTCGTACATCAGGCGCTTCCCGATCGGCACGCTGAAGATCGATCAGAGTTTCGTCCACGATCTGCCGCAGGATGCCGACGATGCGCGCATCACCACTGCGATTATCTCCATGGCCCGCAGCCTCGATCTGGATGTCATTGCCGAAGGCGTCGAAACCAGAGCACAACTCGAGTTCCTGCAGCATGCGCAATGCCCGAAGCTGCAAGGCTATCTATTCAGTCACCCGCTGCCGCCTGACGAGATGGAAGCACTCCTGCGTCGCGGGCGCATCGTTCTGCCCCCAAAAGGCGCCGCAGAATGAGCCGGCCCCCGGCGCAAGCCCCGGTAACCAGGCAACAGTCAACATCTGAGCCCGCCGCGGCCAATGTCGCCAGGTTCGACCTCCGGCTCGCTTGGGCTTCAGACGCAAACTGGTTTTACGCTTGTCCGTCGTGTCCAGACGAATCAGCTTGAGCACGATTTTCTTCAAGAGGAAACCTCTGCGGCGCGTTGTCGCGGCGTACGGTGCTGGCATCCTCGCCGAAACTGACGGCGAGCACCCAGTGAACTCTGCTCTCGATGCCGCAAATGGCCTCCCACGGCTGCGGCGACTTGTTCCACGGTCCACTCCTGATGTACCAGCGGCTGACAAGTCCATTTCCTCACGCCAGTGAAGACAGCCCTCTCAGCCTTGCGTGCTATTCTGCCGAATCGGTATTCATTTCGCTCAAGCCGGGAACGCATGGTTCCAGGCGCCGGCCGAACGCAGCCACCCGTCTTCCAGAACACTCCGGAGTCAATATGAAAAACAGGACGAACTACTACCAGGATCTCGCGGCCGACTATTCAAGGCCCGGCCAAGTAGCCGAGTCATTGCAAAGCGACTTTATCGCGCTTGCTTTGAAGATCAACGAGATGCAGGAAAAGTCGCCACCAGTGATTGGTGACGACTATCCGATGTCCCAGGTCGAGCAGGAAAACAAGGAGTGGTGGCCGACGCATTGCGAGGCATTGAGACAGGGCCGAGGGGACATTTTGACCGGTGAATACCGGCAAGACCTGGTGTACTTCTGCCAGGATGGGCCGTACTACGGCATTGAAGAACAAAAAGCCAGGGAACAGCATTGGTGGGCTTTGATCGCCCAGCCGGGCGTCACCATGACCTGGCCCATCGTCATGTTTCATGGAGAGTTCGTATGGTTCGAATGGAACTGTATCGATGACGATACCAATGAAACGCTTGCCAAAGGGAGCGTTGCCTGGGTCAGGCGCGGTCACCGAGGTGGTTGCCACTTCAAAGGTGAGCAATTGACATTTTATAGAGATGTTTTTTCCTCCCCGGAATTGCTGCAACTGATCAGCAAGAGCTGACTTCGGGAACTCAGATTCCCGTGAGCCCAGCGGATGGCGTTTCTCATTTTCCGGGAGCCTACTGCTGATCGCCTGCCAGCGAGGCTTCGGGCGCAGCGCAGGGATTTGTCGCCCGCGGGTTTTCTTTCGACCTTCAGCATGCCGTCCGATCCGTGGCGCGCGGCGGCGCAACCCTTGGGCAATGCGACTGGCGAGGACCTCGAATTCCCTGGCGCTGGCCGGGGAAACTCGCGCGGGTCTGCTACGGTCAGTTGTCGGAAAAGAGTTTTCCTACGACCCGCTGCGACCAACTGTGCGCTTGACCCAGCTTTAACACGGCTCCTATACTCGTGACCCCCCGACTGGATTTTCTGCCCTGTCCCGGCTTCTGGAAGCCCCATGTGGAGAAATCGCGCCCGAGCAAATGGTTTTCAGTGCTTTCCAGGGCAACACGCCGGTAGACATCTGGCGGAAGACCATGCCCCACCGCCGGATCGAAGCATGACCAGGCCGATCATGACTTCCCACGGCGGTTCCGCGCGCTTCGAAGAGAGAGATTTCGACGACGCAAGGTGCCGGGTGATTGCCAAAGAATGCCTCGCCTGGGTCTTCAGCCAGCTCATTGGCTGCCGTTAACAGGTGCACGCTTGAGCTTCGTTCGCGACATCTTCGCGTCCGCGAGAATTGACCGACCTGATCAAAAAAAGGAAGCAATTATGACCACACCCTACGCAAACGCCGTTCTCGATGACAAGGATCTCCAGGAAAAACTGACAGCCATCAACCCGAAGTACGGGCCCTGGGTAACCCGGGTGGCTGGCGAGATGTGGGGACTGCCACTGATCGACCAGAAGACGAAGGCCTTGATCGCCCTGACATCGGACGTGGTCAACCAGAGCCCGCTGGGTGGGCCTGGCAGCGCCTTCGCCGCACACGTCCATATTGCCCTCAGTCAGGGAGCCACACGAGACGAGATCGAAGAGTTGTTCCTGTTCCTGACCGTGTATGCCGGATTCAACAAGATGGTTGGCTGTTTTGCTGCCCTCAACGAAATCCTTGGAGCCGAGGCCTAGCAAACCCTGGCACGAGCACGCTGCGCGGAGACCGTCGCAGGCGAGATAGGGTGAACGTCATCCTTGCAGCGTCAATGAGGCGCGCATCCCGCTGCAGACGGTGGCTTACCGATCCGCTCGCCATCGAGATCCAGCTTCGCGCGGCGACCACTCCCGGCAAGAATCCTCGTTTGCCGGCCATAACTGAACTCCACCCTCCTCAAGGAATCGTGCCATGACTGAAACCTCCACCCGCCCACCACTCCGCGGCATTGTCGGTGAAGCGACCAAAGGCAAGATCGGCGTCCTGGTCGAAGAACACTTCGACATGACCGAGTATCGCCTGTTCAACGAACTGTTCCCCAAGCACGGCTACCAGGTCGTCTATCTCTCCCACCTGTGGGGCAATGCCAACCTGACCTTCGGTTCCAATCCCGACAACGGCTGGGTCGAAGAGCATGTGCTGGTGGAAACCGAAATCAATTCGGTGCAGCCGGCCGATTTCAAGGGCATCATCATCATTGGCGCTTACGCCAGCGACCGCCTGCGCTACCAGGTTGCGCCGCGCAAGGGCGAACCGAACCAGGCGCCGGCGGTGGTCTTCATACGCCAGGCGATGGCCACCAAGCAGCTCAAGATCGGCACCATCTGCCACAGCCTGTGGCTGCTTTGCGCCGACCGCGCGCTGCTGCAGGGCCGCCGCGTCACCTGCGCCCACAACATCATCTGTGACGCCGAAAACGCCGGCGCGGAAGTCGTCTATGGTGCCGAAGGCACCGTCGATCTGGTCATCGACGGCGACCTGATCACCGGCAAGCATCCAGGGATAACCGAGCAGTTCATCAGTACTTTCCTGAACGAAATCGAGAAAGGGGCTTGACCCGGCCTCTGCTGATCAGGCGCGGGTGGCGTTGCGTCGACGGCTGGCGGAAGCACGCGGCCAACGAAGCGGCCCGCCGCGTCGGTTTTCTCCAGGAAAGCGACCCATGCCGCCGCCAATCTCGGTCGTAGAAGCTTACGACCAGTATTTCGCCAGCCGGCTGTACGACAAGCGCTATCCGCAGGCCAACTCGTCGACACTGGCCGTAGTTCTTGACCAAATCGGCAGGCTCGGCACCAAGGTTCTCGACATCGGCTGCGGCAATGGCCGCTATGCCGAGGCGTTGCTCAAGCAAAGCACGGCGACCATCGTCGCCTGCGATATCAGCCGGGAAGCGATTGACGAGCTGTCTTCGCGCTACGCCGGCTACGTCACGAGCGGACGCTTGCGTCCCGTGCATGGCGATCTGTCAGTGGTCGCCGGGAGTATTGATCCGGACGAGAAATTCGACCTGGCGATCATGCTCTTCGGCGTGCTCGGTCATATCTATTCGCGCACCCTGCGCCACGAGACACTGGCCTCGATCCGTGCTCTGCTGCGGCCCGGCGGGCGGATCGTCGTCACCGTCCCCAACGCCGCGCGACGCTTTTCCAGGCAACAGGTGGCCGCGAAAAGCCTGTTCACGGCCGGACACCTGGAGGCAGGCGACGTCCTTTACGAACGCACATCCGACGGCATCGTGGTCAAGATGTATTACCACCTGTACGCCATCGACGAGTTCGTGCAGGAGCTCGAGCAACAGGGATTCCGTATTGTCCACGTCGGCGCCGAGAGTTTCCTGCCGGAAAGCGCTGTCGTCAGGTCGAAGCTGCTGCGCAAACTGGACGGCGTGTTGAAAACACTCCTGCCGCTGCGCTATGCCTACGGGTTTGTTGCCGTGGCCGAGGTGGCCAGCGAGGCGGACGCGAGCCCACGGGTGCCGCGGCCGAGCGCTCCCGGCGAGGTGAAATGAACGCTGGCATGGGGCGCGGGCTGCGGTTTTGTGCCGCCTGCCTGCTGACCCTGCTCGCCCTCATTGCCAGCCGGAGCACGCTGGCCGACGGGCTGCCCGCCGACCGGCTCGATTTGATCGAGAAGCGTGGCGTCCTGATCGCTGGCGTCAAATCCGACTATCCGCCGTTCGGCATGCTCGACGCCAACGGTCGCCTGGTCGGCTTCGAGCCCGATCTGGCCGCGGCACTCGCGCGCCGCCTGGGGGTCCGCCTGCAGCTGGTGGCCGTCAGTTCCACCAACCGCCTGCAGAAGCTCGAGGAAGGGGCCATCGACGTGCTCGTCGCCACCCTCGCCGACACCCCGCAGCGCCGGCAGATCGCCACCCTGGTCGAGCCCAGCTACTACGCCAGCGGCGTGACCGCGGTGGCCCCACCCCACAGCCACCTGTCGACCTGGAGCGACCTGCGCGGGCGCAAAGTGTGTGCAACTCAGGGCACCTACTTCAATCGACCGATGGCCCAGCGCTTCCTGCTCGAACTGCAGGTTTTCAACGGCACCCGCGACGCCAGACTGGCCCTGCGCGATGGCCGCTGCGTGGCCTGGCTTTACGACGACACGGCCATCGTCGGCATTCTCGGCGATGCGGAATTGCCGAACTACGAGACGCCACTACCATCGATGATGGTCTCTCCGTGGGCCATCGCCCTGGCCGTCAGTGAGCGCGGATCGCGTCTCGAACACGCGATCTCGGAAGCGGTTGCCGATTGGCACCGCAGTGGCTGGCTGATTGCCAGCGAGCAACGCTGGACGATCAAGCCCAGCCGCTTCCTGGCCGAGATGCGCGAACTCTGGACACGGCGCCTACCCGACGGAAGCCCCCTGTGCACCCGCCAGGGCAACGACCATTGGCCAGCCGAGTGCCGCAACAAATTGCTTCTCGGCTCGGAGGACGTCGACGGCATCCAGCGCTTTGGCTTGCTGCTCAAGGAACAGGCAGGCTTCGACCTGAGCATCATCCACGACGCCTACGATCGCCAACTGTTCCTGCACGGACTCTGGGTCACCCTACAGCTGATGGCAGCCTGCATTGTCGGCAGCCTGGCCGTCGGCTGCCTCGGGGCGCTGGCGGCGGAGGCTGGCCTCCCGTTGCTCCGCGGTTTCGTCCTGTTGTCGGCCGCAGTCGGCCGGATGACACCGCCGCTGCTGCTGATTTACCTGGTTTTTTTCGGCATCGGCCACGTCATCGTCAGTCGTTTCGGCTGGACTTTCGACGGCGCCGCGATCGCCGTCGTCTGCCTGTCCACCTATACCGGCTGCGCCATCGTCTCTGCGCTGCTCGATGCCGCCTCCGTACTCAAGGCGCAGCAGGCCGGCTTTACGCTGGGTTGGCGAACGCTGTCGCAGGCGCTGCGCCTGGCCTATGCAGCGGTGTTCGCTTCCCTGATCAACGTCGTCAAGGCGACCGGCATGGCCAGCGTCATCGCCGTCCCGGAACTGGTCTCGGCAGCCACCGCCATCGTCGCCGAGCGCGGCAACTCGACGGCAATGATGAACGTCCTGATGATCAGCTTTTTCCTGCTGGTAGTGGCCGTCGTCCAGTGCTTCAACTATCTCGAGCGAAGGATTCTGCGGCGTGGCAGCGACTGAGATCGTCACCATCTTGCTGACGTGGACGCCGTTCCTGGCCGGCGGCTTTGCGTGGAACATCCTGATCTCACTGGTCGCGATGATCATCGGCACAGTGTTCGGTGCGCTGCTGGCGCGGCTGCGCCTCTCCGGGCGTAAACCGCTGGCGCGCGCCAGCCTGGTGCTCACCGAACTGACGCGCAATATCCCGACCTTCGTCTTCCTGTTCTATCTGGCCTTCCTGATTCCGGCCGAGTTCGAAGTGGCCGGCCAGCTCTACGCCTTCCCGGCTTGGCTCAAGGCGTCGTTGGCGCTGTCGGTGGCGGTCGTCGGTTTCGTCTCCGACAACCTGCTGGTCGCCCTGCAATACCGGCGAAGCAACAATCATGCGGCAGCGTTGCTCTTCATCCCGAGCTGGACGACCTATCTGCTGATCATCGTCATGGCCTCGAGTACTGCTTCGGTGATCGGCGTCGGCGAAATCGTTTCGCGCTGCAACGTCGTCATCGCTGCCGTCGGCGGTGATGAAACGATGCTCTGGGTATACACTTACGCCATCTGCTACTTTCTGGCCTTCTCCTTTCCGCTCAGTTGGGCAATGGGCTACGCCAGAAAACACCTGCTGGCGCGCATCGGCGTCACCGCGTCGCCGGCAACCGGCGCCTGATGGGGAAAACATTGAAACCGACTGTCGCAGTTCTCCACCGCTGTCTGCGGGGCTTGACCGTAGCAGCATTGCTCACTCTCGCGGCGCAGGATACGGCCTGGGCGGAAACAGTTCTCGAGCGCATCGGGAAGACCGGCGTCCTCAACGCCGGCACCCGTGCCGACGCCATGCCGTTCGGCTATCGGGTCAAGGTGGCCGGCAAAGGCGACGAGCGCCTGGTTGGCTTCTCGGTGGACCTGATCGATGAAATCCGCAAGAAACTGAGCCAGAAATTCGGCCGTGAAATCGCCACCAGGCTGCACGTGACAACCGCCAGCGACCGCATCGAACTGGTCGCCAGTCAAGCCATCGACATCGAGTGCGGGATCACCACGCCGACCTGGAAACGCCAGCAGGCAGTCGATTTTTCGATCCCCTTCTTCGGCAACGGCACCCGCATCATGGTCCGGCGTACGGCCACCATGGACCTGAGCAGCCTGCGTGGAAAGCGCATTGGCGTCGCTGCGGGCACGACGACCGAAGAGATTCTCCGCCAGCACGTGCCGGATGCGCTGACCGTCGAAGTACCCGACATGGCCAGCGGCTTCGAGATGTTCGCCCGTGGCGAGCTCGACGGACTGGCCAACATCGGCATCGTGCTGCGGGCCATGGTCGAGAACAGCCCGCTGAAGAGCAAGGTCACCTTGCTGCCGCGCACCGAGGAGCTGTCCTACGAAACGATGGCCTGCAGCCTGCCGCAGGACGACTCCGCATGGCGCGCCTTCGTCAACGAAGTCCTGGCCGACCTGCTCGACGGCGTCGACCAGTACCGCGGTGGCTATTTCGAGATCTACGACAAGTGGTTCGGACCGCGCGGCGTGGTCTATTTCCCGCTCCACTACACCGTCGCCCAGCGGCTGTCCGCGTCGATCATCTGGCTGAAGTAAGGTCTTCACCATGACCCTGCGCCGCCGGCTTTTCCTTCTCGTCACGACGATCATCGCCATTGGCCTGCCGAGTGCTGCCGGCGTATTCGCCTACGTCTCCTGGCAGTCGGTTTTGCAACGCACCGAGAGCGAGGGAACGCTGATTGCCCAGACGCTGGCCCAGTCGGTTACGTTCATCCAGCAGGTGCCGACAGTGATCAACCAGATCGTCGACAAGGAGGTGCTCACGCAGGCTGATATGGTTGCCCAACTGACGCAGCTGGCGCTGCGGAAAAAGGCCTCGGCGGAGGACATCAACCACGCCCTGCGAACCATTGCCGCGAACAACGACATTCCGGAGATCTGGGTCACCGACGGCGGCGGAAATCCGCGCTTCTGGTCCCTCGACGACATCGATGCGAGCATCGCCGGCGACTCCGGGCTGACTTCGAGACCGGCGTTCAAGCCGCTGCTGCAGGGGCAGCAGTTCCGCGTCTCGACCGATCTTCTGTACCGCCCTCTTGACCAGCGCGCGCTGTTCTACGGCGCCGTTGCGCTGCCGGATCGCCAGGGCATGGCCCTGATCGCCCGGCTGCCGAGCCGCGCCAACCGGATCATCCACAGCATCGGCCTCAAACGAATGGTAGAGACCGTTCTCGCGGCGGCGCAGATCGACACCATCTGGATATTCGACGAAAACCTCGAACCTCTGGCCGCCACCTCGGACCCCCGCAGCAACACCACGACCACCTTGAGCGAAGCCCAGCGCAGCTTCGTCGAAACGGTCATCAGCACCAGCGCAGCCGCTTCGTATCTCGAAGACAGCAACTTCCGCAAGGTGCTGCTCGAGCACGCCTTCCTGTACGTTGCAGCGCCGATCTTCGGCGCCGATGGCTTGCCGAATGGCGCGGCGCTGATGCGTTTGCCGGTCAACATGCGGGCCGAAATGGATTCGCTGCTGACCATCGGCGGCGGCGTGACCGTGGCCTTGCTGTTACTGGGCATGCTCCTGGCGCTGCCCTTCCTCAACCGCATCGTCCGGCCGCTGTCGCTCCTGACCGTACAGACCCATCGCCTGGTGGCGCACAACTTCGACCCCGACGAGGAGATGCACGCGGAACTGCTCAAGATATCGGAGAACCGCAAGGATGAAGTCGGCTATCTGGGTAACGCCCTGTACTCGATGGTCACCACGCTCAAGACGTACATCGCCGATCTGAAGGCAACGACGGCGGCCAAGGAGCGCATCGAAGGCGAGATGTCGGCGGCACGCGACATCCAGATGGGCATGCTGCCGCGCGTCTTCGGTTCGCCGCTCGACGCCCGCTTCGACCTGCATGCGGTACTCGAGCCGGCCAAGGCGGTCGGTGGCGACCTGTTCGATTTTTTCCCGCTCGACGAGCGCCGCCTGTTTTTCCTGATCGGCGACGTTTCCGACAAGGGCGTGCCGGCGGCACTGTTCATGGCGGTGACCAAGACGCTGTTCACCGTCGAGGCCAAACGCGACTCGTCCTCGGTCGCCGGCATCATGGAACGGGTCAACCGCAGCCTCTGCGAGAACAACCCGGAAGGCATGTTCGTCACCGTCTTCGCCGCTATTATCGACCTGGACAGTGGTGAAATCAGCTGCAGCGACGGTGGCCACGAACTGCCTTTTGTCTTGCGGTGCGACGGCGCGGCGGAAATGCTGGAGAAGAAAAAGGGCGGGCTGGTGCTCGGCTTCGTCGCCGATACCGTCTACCGCGACGACATCATCCGCCTGCAGCCTGGCGAAGCACTGGTGCTGTATACCGACGGCGTCACCGAGGCGATGAACAGCGCGCATGAACTGTTCAAGGAAGCGCGCCTGGGCGACACGCTGGCGACGGTCGCCCCCGCCTGTGCCGCGCGCACAATCATCGACCAGGTGATCGGAGCTGTCCGCGCGTTCGTCGGCCAACATCCGCAGAGCGATGACATCACGCTGCTCGCACTGCGCTGGCATGGTCGCGGCGACAGCGAGCTTCCGGCGACGCAGCAAGAGACGGTGCCTGCTGACGCCAGCGGCGAGGCAAGCGCAGGCGTGATGGTCGGCAACGCGTGACGACACGGGCAGCCGCGA
This sequence comes from Accumulibacter sp., assembly GCF_032229525.1. Classification (GTDB taxonomy): domain Bacteria; phylum Pseudomonadota; class Gammaproteobacteria; order Burkholderiales; family Rhodocyclaceae; genus Accumulibacter. Next base: position 48,674 of record NZ_JAVTWB010000135.1, read on the forward strand.
CGCGCCGCGGCCTTCCTTACTCGCTCGCTGTGGGCTCGGGCAGGTCAATGACCCGCGGGGAGTGCCGCACGTGCTCAAGGAATTTCAGCAGATCGCCGATGGCGATGGTGGTCGTGCGGTCATTTCTCAGCGGGTGGCAGTTGAGGATGTCGCACGCCAGCACCCGCTGCTCAAGGACCACGCAAACGTGGCCCTGTTCATCGTTGACCGCCGCGAAAGGCGACACGGCGCCGGGAACAACACCCAGCAGCCGGCCCAGATCGTTCTCGTTGGCGAAGGAAAAGCGTGGCGCCTGCAACTGGCTCGCCGCCACCCGCAGGTCGACCCGCGTCTGCTCCAGTGCCACCAGCAGCCAGTAGCCGCCCTTCTTGTCCTTCAGGAAAAGGCTTTTGGCATGCCCCCCGGGCAGATCGCCGCGCAAGCGTTTGCTGTCGTCTATGGTGCGCAACGGTGGATGCTCGACGGTACGGGTCACGACGCCCAACGCGTCGAGCATGGTCATCAGGAGCTGGCTGTGATCAAGGGGCATGGGAGTCCTCAAGCGTACGATCTTTCGCTGCCGGCAATCAGTTGCTGACGCTGTCGCCGGTCGATCAAGATCATGATTTATAGATTTTAGCGAGCACGCCAGGCAATCGACAATTAGCAGTTGACCGTCTGTCGAAGTCACGGCTAAGGTAGAAGTACCGTTCAGACTGAACAATAATTTCCAATATCGTGAGGAGCAGTCGTGAAGACCCAAGCATATTCCTATTCAGACACCATTGCCGGTTACGTCACTCGGGTTGATCGCGACGCCGGAAGCTTCGATCTCAAGACCAGCAACGGCGGCGAGTTCCGCGCCTTCCTGACGCCGAACACCTACGCCCGCATTGCCGAAAACCTCGAGGACTCCTACCAGGATTGCACCGGGCGTCTGGACGAAATGTTGCAGCCAGGCCAACAGGTCTTCGCCTACTGCGTCTTCTATCCGCAAGCGGGAGAGCTGCGCGCCGAGGTCAAATCGATGGTCTTCCCGGGCGAAGGCGCCGGGGTTTACCGTCACGAGGAACCAGACTGGTGGATCAAGCAGATTCGCTCGATCGCCAACAGCTACCTGCACTGGCAGTTCAACTATCCCAGCCAGTCAATCGATTATCGCAACTACCGCACCATCCTGCATCTGAGCGGTGGCAAGAAAGGCGATTACCTGCAGGAGACCGACACCATTTCGCGGATGGTCTACGGCATGGCCTCGGCCTACATGCTGACCGGCGAAGACAGCTTCCTCGAAGCCGCCGAAAAAGGCACCGAGTACCTGCGTGGCCACATGCGTTTCCGCGATGCGGAAGAGGACCTGATCTATTGGTACCACGGCATCCAGGTTTCCGGCGACCGCGAGCACAAGCTGCTGACCTCGGAATTCGGCGACGACTACGATTCGCTGCCGATGTACGAGCAGATCTACGCCCTCGCCGGCCCGACGCAGACCTATCGCCTTACCGGTGACCCGCGCATTCTCTACGACATCGAGAAGACCATCGAGCTGTTCGACAAGTTCTACAAGGACGACAAGCAAGGCGGCTACTTCTCGCACCTCGATCCGATCAGCCTCGATCCGCGCTCGCCGCTGCTCGACAAGGGCAACAACCGCGCACGCAAGAACTGGAACTCGGTCGGCGACCACGCGCCGGCCTACCTGATCAACCTCTGGCTGGCGACCGGCGAGGAAAAGTACCTCGATTTCCTGGTCGACACCGCGGACACCATCGTCAAGCACTTCCCCGACTACGAGCATTCGCCATTTGTCCAGGAGCGTTTCCACGAAGACTGGAGCCACGACAGCAGCTGGAACTGGCAGCAGGATCGCGCCGTGGTTGGCCACAATCTCAAGATCGCCTGGAATCTGATGCGTATCCACAGCATTCGTCCGAATGACGGTTACGTCGAACTGGCCGAGAAGATCGCCCGGCTGATGCCCGATGTCGGATCCGACCAGCTGCGCGGCGGCTGGTACGACGTGGTCGAGCGCACGCTAGCTCCCGGCGAGGAGGTACACCGCTTCGTCTGGCATGATCGCAAGGCCTGGTGGCAGCAGGAACAGGCGATCCTCGCCTACCTGATTCTGCACGGCTGTCTGGGCGACGAGGATTACCAGAAGCACGGCCGCGAAGCGGCAGCTTTCTACAACGCCTTCTTCCTCGATCACGACGATGGCGGCGTCTACTTCAACGTCCTCTCCAACGGGCTGCCCTATCTGCTCGGTAACGAACGCTTGAAGGGCAGCCACTCGATGAGCGCCTATCACTCGACCGAGTTGTGCTACCTGTCGGCGACCTACATCAACCTGCTGATCAAGAAAGAGCCGATGTGCCTGTACTTCAAGCCGCGGCCGGACGGCTTCCCCGACCGCATTCTGCGCGTGGCCCCGGACATCCTGCCCAAGGGCAGCGTCCGCCTGACCGCGGTCGACATCGACGGGCGACCGTACACGGCCTTCGACGCCGACGAACTGTCGGTGCAGTTGCCGGACTCCCGCCAGGATATGCGGGTCAAGGTCACGCTGACGCCAGTCAAGTAAGCCCGCTTCAATTTCAGCCAAGGATTCAAGCATATGTCGATCGAGGTCGAAGCATTTCCGCGCGACGGGATGACCGTCGTTGTCGTGAGGGGCGAGATAGACGGCAGTTCCGCGCCCAGCCTGCAGGAAAAGATTCTGCCCCTGCTGCAGGACGGTAGCGCGCTGGTGCTCGACCTTGGCACGGTCAGCTACATGTCCAGCGCCGGTCTGCGCATGCTGCTCCTGCTTTACCGCCAGGCGGCGGCGCACAATGGCCGGGTGGCCCTCGCCGGGCTCGCCGAATCGATCAGGGACACCATGGAGGTGACCGGCTTTCTGAAGTTCTTCACCGTCGCGAACAGCGTCGAAGAAGCGCTGACGACGCTCAGGCAGGGCTGACATGGATACCCGTATCGATTTCTATCCAACGCACCAGCACGGCGCCTACAAGCTACGTCCCGGACGAGCTTTCCCCTTCGGCACGACGCTGGTACCGGGCGGCGTCAACTTTTCCATCAGCTCCGGCCACGCCACGGCGTGCACGCTGGTGCTGTTCGAAAAAGGCGCGCCGGAGCCGCTGGTGGAGATCCCCTTCCCGGACGCCTTCCGTATCGGCAATGTCTGGTGCATGGTCATTTTCGATCTCGACTTCGAGCGCATCGAGTATGGCTACCGCATGGACGGCCCCTGGGATCCGGCGGCAGGACACCGCTTCGACAAGACCAAGATCCTCCTCGACCCCTACGCCAAGGCGATCGGCGGGCGAACCCTGTGGGGCAAGCCACCTGACTGGAACGACATCTATCCACAGCGCGCACGCCTGGTCTTCGAGGATTTCGACTGGGAAGACGACCGCCCACTGGAAACGCCGCTGGCCGATCTGGTGATCTACGAAATGCACACGCGCAGCTTCACGGCGCACCCCTCGGCTGGCGTCAAGCACCCCGGCACCTACGCCGGCATCATGGCCAAGATCCCATATCTGAAGGAACTGGGCGTGAACTGCGTCGAGCTGATGCCGATCTTCGAGTTCGACGAGTTCGAAAACAGCCGTCCCAATCCGCTCTCCGGCGAGATGATGTACAACTACTGGGGCTACAGCACGGTCGGTTTCTTCGCGCCCAAGGCCGGCTTTGCCGCCACCGGTCCCTTCGGCATGGAGGTGGATGAATTCAAGAACCTGGTCAAGGAGCTGCACCGCAACGGCATCGAAGTCATGCTCGACGTGGTTTTCAACCACACCGCCGAGGGCAACGAGCGCGGTCCGACGCTGTCCTTCCGGGGCATCGACAATCAGACCTTCTACATGCTGACGCCGGAAGGTTACTACTACAACTTCAGCGGCTGCGGCAATACGCTCAACTGCAACAGCCCGGTGGTCCGCAACATGGTGCTCGACTGCCTGCGCTACTGGGCGGCCGAATACCACATCGACGGCTTCCGCTTCGATTTGGCCTCGATTCTCGGACGTGCTCCCAACGGCGCGCCCTTGCCCAACCCGCCCTTGCTCGAAAGCCTGGCCTTCGATCCGGTGCTTGCCAACTGCAAGTTGATCGCCGAAGCCTGGGATGCCGGCGGCCTCTATCAGGTCGGATCCTTTCCCGCCTACGGACGCTGGGCCGAGTGGAACGGCAAGTACCGCGACGACATCCGCCGTTTCCTGAAAGGTGATGACGGCATGGTGCCGGTGATGGCCGAACGCATCCAGGGCTCGCCGGATCTCTACGGCTGGAATGAACGCGGCCCGACGGCATCGATCAACTTCATCACCTGCCACGACGGCTTCACGCTCTACGACCTCTTCGCCTACAACGACAAGCACAACGAAGCCAACGGTGAACAGAATCGCGACGGTGGCAACGACGACCATAGCTGGAATTGCGGCGTCGAAGGGGAAACCGACGATGCACAGATCAATGCGCTGCGTCGACGCATGATCAAGAACGCCCTGGCCATCCTGCTGATGAGCCACGGCATACCGATGATCCTGATGGGCGATGAGCTGGGCCGAACCCAGCGTGGCAACAACAACACCTACTGCCACGACAACGAGCTGAACTGGCTCGACTGGACGCTGCGCGAACGCAACAACGAGCTGTTCAACTTCACCCGCCAGATGATCGCCTTGCGCAAGGCCCACCCGCTGTTGCGCGCCGGTGAATTTTTCGGCCGCAACGGCTCGCCGGCCGATATCATCTGGCATGGCACACAGGCGTGGAAGGCCGACTGGTCAGAGGACTCGCGAGCGCTGGCCTTCATGCTCCGCGAACGTGACGCCGGACAAGGGGGAAATACCACGCCGGTGCTGTACATGGCGATCAACAGTTTCTGGGACGCCCTGCCCTTTGAATTACCCCACCTGCCAATCGGCTATCACTGGCACCTCTTCGCCAACACCAGCTTGCCGGCCCCCGATGACATTCAGGAACCCGGCCAGGAAGTTCTGCTGGACGAGAACGTGCGCAGTTTCCTGGTGGGCGGACGAGCACTGGCGATCCTGGTCGGGCGCCCACAATCACAAACCTGACCGACTGACCAACTGACCAATCCCTGGAGACAGCAAACATGACACTCAGCATCAATGTAGAAATGAAGGACCGCGAGGCATGGATCACCCTCGACGGAGAACTTGACGCGGCAGTGGCCGGCGAATTCCGCCAGGCCATCGAGCAGGTCGCGCCGCAGAAACCCGAGAAGCTTGTGCTCTTCGTCAGCAAGCTGCAATTCATGGCCAGTGCCGGCCTGCGCGTCCTGGTGTTTGCCAAGCAGCAGATGGGACGCGAGGTCAGCATCCACGTCGTCGGCGCCAGCGGGCCGGTGCTCAACACCTTGCACATGAGCGGCTTCGACCAGTCCGTTTACGTGCAGGAAAGCTACCCCTGAGTCTGGCGCGTGCCTGACCATGACAAGGCACAGCATTCCAGCCAACCTGGCAGCGCTCGCGACCATCCGCCAGCTGGTCACTCAGGCTTGCCAGGAGGCTGGCTTGAGCAAGGCAGCAAGCTATCGTCTGATCCTGGCGGTAGACGAGATCGCCACCAACATCATCACCCACGGCTACCAGGAACAGGGCTCGACGGGTGATATCGCGATCGCCATCGCTGCCACCGACCAGCACCTGAGCGTAGTCCTCGAAGACACGGGAGTCGCCTACGATCCCCGCGCACGAGGCATGCCGACTGCGGCAGACCTCGACCAACCGCTGTCCGATCGCGAGATCGGCGGGCTGGGCGTTTTCCTGGCGCTGCAAGGCGTCGACCGCTTCGACTATCAACGCAGCGGTGACATCAACAGGAACACCCTGGAAGTCAGGCTTTCGAAATCCGAAACCTGACGACTCGACCAGAGCGCTGCCCGACCCGGCCTGCCGGAGTCGCACCGTGAGCGTGCCCTGCCTGATGAGTGCGTGGTCGATAAGCGAGAAAGAACTTCGCGCTTATCTTCGCCAGCGCATGCCGTCGCCAGACGACGCCGAGGATCTGTTGCAGGATGTGTTCACCAAGGCGCTACGCCAGGGCGCCAGATTCTGTGAAATAGAACAACCGCGCGCCTGGCTCTTCCGAGTGGCGCGCAATGCGCTCGCCGATCGGCTGCGCGTGGCGCATGCGCATCTTCCGCTGCCCGACGACCTGGCCACCCCCGCGACGGAAAAGCTGCTGCCGGTCGACGATCTTGGCCAGTGCCTGCCGCGCGTATTGTCCGAGCTGTCGGAAAGCGACCGGCTGGCGATTACGCTATGCGATATCCAGGGTCGCCCGCAGCGCGAACTGGCCGAGCGCCTCGGCATCTCGCTGTCCGGCGCCAAGTCGCGCATCCAACGGGCGCGCTTGCGGCTCAAGGCCCAGATGGAGGTCAGCTGCCAGGTTCGCTACGAGGCTTCTGGCGAAGTCGCCGACTTCGTCCCGCGGCCGCCGTTGCCGCCATCTTGAACATCGTTGGATGCCCGCGTGGGCGCCTCCCGCACGGTGAGCGCTGAACAGGAATAAGGCACCGTGCCGGCTACCTCCGGTGATAAAGGGAGCGCCGGCGCCCGGCGCCGTGGATCGCTCTGTGCGGTGGCGGTTGGACAGGCAGGCCGTCAGGTGCCAACGGCACGGAAGTGGCCGATGCTGGTCATGCACGAGAAAATCGAGACTTCGTCAAGCTGAAGGACGCGCGATGAACGGCGTGAAGCAGAGCTCCAGATAGGCGATGGTGGTCAGAATCTTGGGGGCGCGCTGTCGGATGCATTCCTGAAACCGCACGGATTGACCGGCTACAAATTCTTCACGCCGAAGGTCATCGGAGACCTTGCCGAAATACCAACAGGCAACACCTACGCCGGGCTGGAACAGAAAGCGCCAGCGATCGTCGAGTGGCTGACCCCCTCATTTGCATTTGGCACGCCAGAGATCCAGCGCACGTACCTTGCCGAGGCGACGATTCGCATCTCGCCGCCACAGTGTGGGCAGGTGAATCGACACGCAGGCGCCCGGCCTGCCGCCGCGGATTCAGGTTTTCACAATCTGATTGTAGGCGGCAAGCGCCCTGGCAACCTGCGGTGAAGGCTTGGCCGGGTCGCCCAACCCGAATTCGGCCTGTAGCGAGGGTTTATGATCGGCAATGAAGTCGATCACCCGATCCAGATTGCCCAAGCGGTTGGGGATGAAGTTGTTGGCGGAATTGAGCAATTCGGCGGATCGGGCAAAATTTGCGCTGAACTCTTGCAGGGTGCTGATCGCTCCCGCCTTGTTTTTTTCCAGTGCTGCAGACAGCATGCTCGTGTCAAGTGTGGCGAGTTTCGTGTTCGGGTCGATGTTCAGGCCCAGATCGCGTATGCCATGGAAGCCATCCTTCGCACCATTGAAAATGTTCTTGACGCTCTGTTCGAGTTCGTAAAGCGAGACCTCGGCAGCCTGCGTTCCGGCCAGCAGGCCATTGTTCTTCACCGTGCCGTCAAAGCGTGTTACCCAGTCGTTGTATTCTGCGGCGAACGCCTGGAGCTGTGTCTTGATGGCATCGTTGTCCAGCAATGCGCTGACGCCACCTAGCGACTGGCCAGCTTGTTGCATACCCGAAACCAGGGTTTTCATTTCACTCAGCTCTGAAAACTGGGCTTTGTAGGTGATATCCCTGGTATTGATGGCGCTCATCATGCGATAGGCGGATTCCGGGTCGAAAAGCGACAGATTGCGGCCGGACGGTGAAAGTCCCTGTGCTGCAGTCGACAAGTCAAGCAGTGAAAGCGGGTCGCTCGCCCCGGGCTGTGATCCTGATTGAGCGCCAGACAAGCGGGTCAGAAAATCCATACCCGAAGAGACCTTGTTTCCGCCGAATGCGGCGCCGAGCAAGGTATTGAAGGTTTTGGCCTGAATCCCGGCCATGCGCAAGGCCAGCGCCGAAGAAAAATCGCTGCTCTCCGTAGCGTCAATTCGCTTCGCGCCCGTTGGGTTTGATTGAGTGCCGCTGCCGCTCCCGATCGACTGAACGTGTCCGAACAAGCTGCTGGCGATTGCGAAAGCTGACATGGTGACTCCTGCTGAAAGGGGCAGACATGCCTAAAAAGGAGCAATATTCGGGCCAGCCTTCGCACGCCGGGGCTGAAGGGCTCCAGGACTGCCTGGGAGCCGAAGTGGCGGAAGATGGCTTGAATCCGGGCAGTCCCGGCAAGCGTATTTGCCGACAAACCGGCCAATATTGCCGCCAGAAAGGAAATGGCAGGGCCGATTAACGACGGCCAGCGTTTCCAGAAGGTTGCACATTGGCCAGCGAGATTTTTTTGGGGGAAAGCAGCGTCTTTTGCCGTCGCTCTTCGTCTTCTTTAAGATCAGGGCCGTGACGCCGTTGGCGCCGAGTTCAACACCCTCTTGCCGGAGACGTCAGAATGGATACTCTTTCCCTTACCCCCAGCTCCCGCGGCAAACTCGGCCGCTGGCTGCTCGGCATTTTCATCGCTACGGGCGCCTGGCTGTTCGCCTACAGCCAACTGACGGCCTTCGCCGACTGGCTGCTCAACGCATTGGCAATGAGCCGTCAGACCCAGGTCGGCGAAGCCCTGCATTTCTTCTTCTACGACACCCCGAAGGTGCTGCTGCTGCTCACCGGCATCGTCTTCGTGATGGGCATCGTGCAGACCTTTTTCTCGCCCGAGCGGACGCGAGCGCTGCTCTCCGGCAAGCGGGAGGGGATCGGCAATGTGCTCGCCGCGACACTTGGTATCGTCACGCCGTTCTGCTCGTGCTCGGCGGTGCCGCTGTTCATCGGCTTTCTCTCCGCCGGCGTGCCGCTCGGGGTCACCTTCTCCTTCCTGATCTCGGCGCCAATGGTTAACGAGGTGGCTCTGGTGCTGCTCTTCGGCATGTTCGGCTGGAAGGTCGCCGCGCTCTACCTCGGCCTCGGCCTGCTGGTGGCGATCGTCGGCGGGATGGTGATCGGCAAGCTGCACATGGAGCGCCATCTCGAAGACTGGGTACAGAAGATTCAGGCCGGTGAGGTGGGCCAGGCGGCGCACGACGGCATGGCATGGGTCGAGCGCTTCGAGGCCGGCACCGCCCATGTGCGCGAGATTGTCGGCAAGGTCTGGCCCTATATCCTCGCCGGCATCGCGCTCGGCGCCGGCATCCACGGCTACGTGCCGGAGGACTTCATGGCCTCGATCATGGGCCGGGATGCTTGGTGGGCGGTCCCGGTGGCGGTGCTGCTCGGCGTACCGATGTACACCAACGCCGCCGGCGTGATCCCGATCGTCGAGGCGCTGATCGGCAAGGGTGCCGCGCTCGGTACCGTGCTGGCCTTCATGATGAGCGTGATCGCCCTCTCGGCACCGGAGATGATCATCCTGCGCAAAGCGCTGAAACCCCGGCTGATCGCCACCTTCGTCGGCATTGTCGCCGCCGGCATTCTGCTCGTCGGCTACGTCTTCAACCTGGTGCTCTAAGGCCGGCGCCCGGCTTCAGCCGCCATCCTCAAACCCCAACCCCAAGGAGCACGCATGAAAAACGTCAAGGTTCTCGGCACCGGCTGCGCCAACTGCCGCAGCACGGTCGACCTGATAGAAACAGTCGCCAAGGCCAAAGGCGTGCCGATAGCGCTCGAAAAGATCGAAGACCTGCCCGAGATCATCGGCTACGGGGTGATGTCCACGCCAGGCGTGGTGATCGACGGCCAGGTGGTTCATGCCGGTGGCGTCCCGACGCGCAGCAAGGTCGAAAGCTGGTTCTGAGCAGGTGCCTGGCGGAGGCGTTCCGGAGCGACATGGTCAGCACGGCAGTGTCGGTGGACCAAGGTAGCGGCGCAGTGCCTGAAGTTCGTCACGGCTGCGCGTGGGCGACGCCGGGGCAGGAGCAAAAGCCGCCGCTTCGTTGGCAGGCCATCATCCGCTAAAACGGGTGTAAATGGATGTATTATTGGGCGTCATGATGCGCGCCGACACCCTCCAGATCACTCCGGAGATCCTCAGTCTCATCGCTGGCATCGATGAGTTCAAAGGCTCGTGGCGCGCGCTCGGCACCTTGGCCCCGGATCGGCTCGCGGCGCTGCGGCGCGTGGCCACCATCGAAGGCATCGGCTCATCGACGCGCATCGAGGGCAGCCAACTTTCGGATCGCGAGGTCGAACGCCTGCTCTCCCGGCTGCAGATCAAGTCGTTCACCACGCGCGATGAGCAGGAGGTCGCGGGCTACGCCGAGGTGATGGAGCGAGTGTTCTCCTCCTGGCCGGACATCACCCTGACCGAGAACCACATCAAGCAGCTGCACCGTGACTTGCTGACTCACAGCGAGAAAGACGCGTGGCACCGTGGAAACTACAAGACCTCCTCCAAC
>NZ_JAVTWB010000136.1:0-49882 GCF_032229525.1 Accumulibacter sp.
TCATCACCGGCAGCGCCGGCGACGACTTCATCATTGGCGGCGCCGGTTCGGACACCCTCAGGGGCCTTGGCGGCATCGACATCCTGCAAGGTGGAGATGGTAACGACACGCTCAACGATGTCGCCGGTAGCAACCTGCTCGACGGTGGTCTGAGCAACGACACGCTGAGCGACGGTGCTGGCAACAGCCTGCTGGTCGGCGGGGCCGGCAACGACGCGCTGTTCTCCGGCAATGGCAATGACGTCATCGCCTTCAACAAGGGCGACGGCTACGACAGCGTGACGCTGGGCGCCGGCAGCAAGACCCTTTCGCTGGGTGGCAGCCTTGCCTACAGCGACCTCCGGTTGAGGAAAAGCGGCAACGACCTGGTGCTCGACACCGGCGCTCGCCAAGGCATGGCGTTCAAGAACTGGTATGTCGGCACGGCCAACCAGACCGTTCTCAATCTGCAGATCGTCGCCGAAGCGATGGCCGATTTCGATGCCGGATCGGCTGACCCGCTGCTCAACCAGAAGGTGCAGGAGTTCGATTTCACCGGGCTGGCCGCCGCTTTCGATGCCGCACGGGAGGCGACGCCAGGCCTGACCAGCTGGGCGCTGATCAATGGCCTGAGCACTTTCCACCTGGCGGCTTCGGACACTGCGGCCCTCGGTGGCGATCTGGCTTACCAGTACGGCCAGAACGGAACGCTGGCCGGAATCGGTGCCACCTCGGCCAGGCAGGTGATCGGCGAGGCGGGTTTCGGCACGCAAGCCCAGGTCCTGAGGCCGCTGGCGGGGCTACAGGAGGGCGCACGACTATCCTGATCGATGGCCAATGAGAAACGCGCATCGCGGCGCGTGTAGTCGCCGCCCTGCCCGACTTCTGCCGAGCGAGAGATGAAACTACCCTCCTTCAACGTCGCCGAACCCGACTACCACGAGTTCTCCCCTCCCCTCCTGCGCTTGCAGGAGGCTTCGCCCAATCCCCTCGGGCGCAAGGTGCTGTGGCTGCTGGTTGGCATGCTGGTACTGCTCGTGCTGTGGGCGCTGATCGGCCGCCTCGACATCGTGGCCGTCGCCGAAGGCAAGCTCGTGCCGCATAGCTACCTGAAGATCGTGCAGCCAGCCGAAGCCGGCATCGTCAAGGAGATCCTGGTGCGCGAAGGCGAGACCGTGCAGGCCGGGCAGGTCCTCATGCGCATGGATACCTTGATCAGCGAAGCGGACACCAGGTCGCTCGAAGCGGACTACCAGCGCAAGCGGCTGACCCTGCGCCGCATCGACGCCGAGCTCGGCGGCAAGCCGTTCGCCAGGGCGACCGGCGACCCCGCTGCCCTGGCCGGCGAAGTCGCCGCCCAATATCACGCCAACCGCAACGCCCTGGACGCGGCGCTGGCCGAAGAACGCAGTCGTCTGAGCAAGGCCCGCGCCGAGCTCGCCTCTGCCCAGCAGGTCGCGGCCAAGCTCGGTGAAATCCTGCCGCACTACCGGGAGCAGGACAAAGCTTTCGAGAAACTCGCCAAGGGCGGCTTCGCCGGCCACATCATGGCCGGCGACAAGAAACGTGAGCGCATTGAAAAGGAACAGGAACTCAAGACGCAGGGCTACGAGATCGAATCGGCACGCGCCAGCATTGCCCAGTCGGAGAAGAAACTCGCGCAGATCGAATCGGACTACCGACGCGAGCTCTACGCCGAGCAGAACGAGGCTCAGGCCGCTTTCGACAAACTGGTACAGGAGGTCGTCAAACAAAGGCACCGGCAAGAGCTGCTCGAACTCAGGGCAACGCAGGCGAGCGTGGTGAAGGATTTGGCGACCCACTCGGTCGGCACCGTCGTCCAGCCCGGGACGGTGCTCCTGACCCTGGTGCCGAAGGACGAGATGCTGCGTGCCGAAGTTTGGGTGAGCAACGAAGACATTGGCTTCGTGCGCCAGGGGCAGCCAGTGAAGCTCAAGTTCGCTGCCTTCCCGTTCCAGAAATACGGCATGCTCGAAGGGGCGGTGGAGTACGTCAGCGCCGACTCAGCCGACAGCAGTGCCGGCAATGGCAGCGATCCGAGCGACCCGGCAGCGAGCAACAATCAGCCGCTTCTCTACAAGGCCTTGGTGCATCTCAAGGCCATGCAACTGGAAATGGACGGCGAAAAGTTCGTGCTCGCTGCCGGCATGCAGTCGCGCGCCGAGATTTTGTTGGGTACCCGAACGGTGGCGGAGTACCTGCTCTCGCCGGTGCGTAAGGCGTGGCATGAAGCGGGGCGGGAGCGGTGAAGACCGAAGCGAGGCCGTTCGTTGCCGAACAATCAAGGCCAAAACACAGATCTACTTACCAAGCGGAGCCAAAGTGATTTTTGTTGTTGGCGGCGCGCATTCTGTCGACCGGGACGCACTGGGGATAAGGCACGCTCAGCACGTGCCCCGTCGCAGTGACTCGCGAAACGCCAAGTCTCGGCAGGCAGTGCAATTGTTGCACTGCAGCTTGCCATCAGGCGAATCTGGCATTAGGGTCTCGTATGATGTTTATATCGTATACGATATTCGGAGCGTCCATCCTCGCCCATGTCATCGATTCTTGACCAGATCACCGCCCAGAAGATGCCGCGCCTCAGCGCGTCGGATCACGTGGCCCAGACGCTCAAGAAGGCGATTGTCGACGGCCTGCTGCCGGCCGGCGAGTTGCTCCGGCAGGACGAGATCGCCAGCCATTTCCACGTCAGCAAGATCCCCGTTCGTGAAGCGCTGAAGCATCTTGAGGCCAAAGGTCTGGTGACTTTCCTGCCTAATCGCGGCGCTGTCGTGGCTTCGCTTTCGGTGGCCGAGATCGGCGAGTACATGGACATCCGGGCGATGCTCGAAGCGCGGGCTGCTCGCCTTTCGGCGCCCCTGGTCAGCGACGAGACTCTCGAACAGGCGCGTCACCACCTCGATCAGTTTGAGCTGGCCACCGACGCTGGCCGCTGGGGCGAGTTGAACTGGCTGTTTCACTCGACGCTTTATGCTGCTGCCGGCCGCCCGATCCTGCTCGCCGAAATCCGCTCGCTGTACAACAAGGTCGAACGCTACGTACGCGCGCTGTTGTCTATCACCACCGAACTGCCCAAGACCCTGCACGAACACGCCGAGATTCTCGACGCGTTCGCCCGCCGGGACCCGGACGCGGCGGCAGAACTCACGCGGGCACATGTGCTCGATGCGGGTGCGTCACTTGTCCACTATCTCAATTACCACCGTAGCAAAGGAGGAAACAAATGAAAAAATCGATCCTGATGGCCAGCTTCAGTCTGCTGGCTCTCGCTGGCGGCAGCGCCTACGCCGATATTCTGGTGGGCATCGCCGGCCCGATGACCGGTCAGTATGCCTCGGCGGGTGACCAGATCCGCAAGGGCGCCGAAATGGCCGTCGCCGACATCAATGCCAAGGGCGGTGTCCTCGGCCAGAAGCTGCAGCTTGAAGTCGGTGACGACGCGTGCGACCCGAAACAGGCCGTTTCAGTGGCCAACACGATGGTCAACAAGCAGATCGTCTTCATGCACGGCCACTGGTGCTCCAGTTCGACGATCCCGGCCTCGGACGTGTACAACGAATCGCAGATTCCAATGGCTACCGTGTCGACCAACCCGCAGGTCACCGAGCGCGGCTTGAAGAACGTTTTCCGCATCATGGGCCGTGATGACCAGCAGGGCCTGGTGGCCGGCGATTATCTGGCTGCGCATTTCAAGGGCAAGAAGATTGCGGTGGTTGACGACAAGAGCGCCTACGGCAAGGGCCTCGCCGACGAGATTGCCAAGGCGATGGAAGCCAAGGGCGTCAAGCCGGCACTGCGCGAGTCGATCACTGCTGGCGAGAAGGACTATTCGGGCCTGGTCAGCAAGCTCAAGTCCGCAGGCGTCGAGGTGATGGCCTTCGGCGGCTACCACACCGAGGTGGCGTTGATTCTGCGCCAGGCCCAGCAGGCCGGCCTCAAGCTGACAGTGATGGGTGGCGACACGATGACCAATTCGGAACTGGTGACTGCTGCCGGCCCTGCCGCCGACAACGTGCTGTTCACCTTCTCCCCGGACCCGCGCAAGAACCCGAGCGCGGCCGCCATCGTCAAGAAGTTCCGTGATGCCAAGGTCGAGCCCGAGGGCTATGTGATGTACGCCTACGCGGCCATGCAACTGTTCGCGGAGGCGGCCAACGCTGCCAAGAGCACCAAGTACAAGGATATGGAGAAGGCCTTGCGCTCGGGTAGCTTCGACACGGTGATCGGCACGCTGACCTTCGACGCCAAGGGCGACAACAAACTCCCCGGCTTCAGGGTCTACCAGTGGAAAGGTGGCAAGTACGACTACGTGAAGATGTAATCGAAAGTCTCGCTTGGGCGGCGTTGCCGCTCAAGCGCTCGTTTGGACTGCGAACAAATTTCGGCGTCTGCCCCGGCGGCGGACTTTTCGACAATCGGGTGCGACCCAGCACGTCGTGTCCCATCGACTGGAAGGCAGGATGAGCGTGGCCACAACCCAAACACTACGCCAGCGTCTGCGTGACTATCACCGGATCGACGAGGAACAGCTCGTTGAGGAGCTGATCGCCAAAGCGCGGTTCACCGAATCAGAGCAGCAGGGCATCCGCCAGCGCGCGACGCCGTTGGTCCAGACGGTCCGCGACCGTCGCCTGAAGACCGGCGGTATCGATGCCTTCCTGACCACCTACGACCTCTCCTCCCGCGAGGGAGTGGTCCTGATGTGTCTGGCCGAAGCGCTACTGCGCATCCCCGATGCCGACACCGTTGATCGCCTGATCCGCGACAAGATCGGCAGCACCGAGTGGCAAAAACGACTCGGCGCCTCGCACAGCACCTTCGTCAATGCCGGCACCTGGGCCCTGATGCTCACCGGCCAGATCGTCAATCTCGAGACCGCCGAGCGTAACGTCAGCGGCATCCTCAAACGCCTGGTTTCGCGTACCGGCGAACCGGTCATCCGCCAGGCGGTGACCACTGCGATGCGTATTCTCGGCAAGCAGTTCGTCATGGGCCGCAATATTCATGAGGCGCTGGAGCGCGCGCGCAGCGCCGAAAAAGCCGGCTACCGCCACTCCTACGACATGCTCGGCGAGGCGGCGCGAACCAGCGCCGACGCGCTGCGCTATTTTGATTCCTACAGCAAGGCGATCGCCGCCATCGGCGACGCGGCCAGTGGCCGCCCGCCCTTCATCGCGCCCTCGATCTCGATCAAGCTCTCGGCGCTGCATCCGCGCTACGAAGTGGCCAACGAAGACCGCGTGCGCCGCGAACTGCTGCCGGCCATCAAGGCATTGGCGGTCAGAGCCAAGGCCAAGAATATCGGCCTGACCATCGACGCCGAGGAAGCCGAGCGACTCGAACTGTCGATGGGGCTGATCGAAGCCCTGGCCACCGACCACGAACTGGTCGGCTGGAACGGCCTCGGTCTGGCCATCCAGGCCTATCAGAAGCGCGCCCTGCCCCTGCTCGACTGGCTCGCCGACGTCGCCCACCGCGGCCAGCGGCGCCTGCTGGTGCGCCTGTGCAAGGGTGCCTACTGGGACGCCGAGATCAAGATCGCGCAGGAGCGTGGGCACACCGACTACCCGGTGTTTACCCGCAAGGTGACCAGCGACGTGTCCTACCTGGCTTGCGCCAGACGTCTGTTTGCCGACCCGCATGCTTTCTACCCGGCGTTTGCGACGCACAACGCGCACACCCTCGCCGCGGTCGCCGAAATTGCGATCAGTGCTGGTGGCAGCGACGAATGGGAATACCAGCGCCTGCACGGCATGGGCGAAGAGCTCTACGACCAGATCGTCGGGGAGAAGAAGTGGGGGCGTCCGTGCCGCGTCTACGCGCCGGTCGGCAGCCATGAGGATCTGCTCGCCTACCTCGTCCGTCGTCTGCTCGAGAACGGCGCCAACTCGTCGTTCGTCAACCGCATCGCCGATGCCGAGCTGCCGATCGATTCGCTGATCGCCGATCCGGTCGAAAAACTTGCCTCCCTGGCGGTCAAACGCCAGCCACGCATCCCGCTGCCACGTGACCTCTTCGGTGAAGAACGCACCAATAGTGAAGGACCGGACATGAACGACAAAGCCGCACTCCAGGACCTCGCCAACGCCATCAAGCAGAGTCGAAGCGTCAAATACCTTGCCGCACCGCTGATTGGCGGCAAGCAGGGTTTGGGCGCCAGCAGCCGGCCGGTCTGCTCGCCGGCCGATCAGCGCGAAGTCATCGGGCAGGTGATCGAGGCCAGCGTCGCCGACGTCAGCACCGCGCTGGCTGTCGCGCAGGCGGCCTTCCCGGCCTGGGAAAACACACCCGCCGCCACCCGTGCGGCCGCTCTCGAACGCGCCGCTGACCTGATGCAGGAACGCCTCCCCGAGCTGGTCGCGCTGATCGTTCGCGAAGGCGGCCGGATACAGGTCGACGCCGTTTCCGAGGTGCGCGAGGCGATCGATTTCTGCCGTTACTACGCCGCCCAGGCGAAAGAGAAGTTCGCGGCGCCGATCGAGCTGCCCGGCCCGACAGGCGAGCGCAACAGCCTGTCGCTGCACGGCCGCGGGGTATTCGTCTGCATCAGTCCGTGGAACTTCCCGCTGGCGATTTTTGTTGGCCAGGTCGCCGCTGCGCTGGCCGCCGGCAACACCGTGCTCGCCAAACCCGCCGAGCAGACGCCGCTGGTCGCGGCGCTGGCCGTGAGCATGCTGCACAGCGCCGGCATTCCGGCCAATGTGCTCGCTTTCCTGCCCGGCGATGGCCGCGTTGGTGCGGCGATGGTCGCCGGGCGTGAATGCGCCGGCGTCGCCTTCACCGGCTCGACCGAGGTGGCGCGCATCATCGCCCGCACGCTGGCCGGCAAGGATGGCCCGCTGGTGCCGCTAATCGCCGAAACCGGCGGGCAGAATGCGCTGATCGCCGATTCGTCCGCGCTACCCGAGCAGATCGTCCGCGACGTCGTCGCCTCGGCGTTCAACTCGGCCGGTCAGCGTTGCTCGGCCCTGCGCGTGCTCTTCGTCCAGTCCGACATTGCCGACCGCGTCAGCAAGATGCTCGCCGGCGCCATGCAGGAACTGCGCATCGGCGATCCGTCCGACCTGCGTACCGACGTCGGGCCAGTGATCGACGAAGCAGCGCGCAAGGTGCTGCTCGCGCACGCCAGCTGGCTGGACAGTTTCGCCACGCCGCTCTACACCTGCCCTCTCGACGAGCAGGCGACCCGCCACGGCACCTTCTTCGCCCCGAGCGCCTACGAAATCGACAAGCTGTCGCGCCTCGAACGCGAAGTCTTCGGGCCCATCCTGCACATCGTGCGCTGGCGCGGCGAGGATCTCGACAAGGTCTGCGACGCCATCGCCAGCACCGGCTATGGCCTGACGCTGGGCATCCACAGCCGTATCGAGGACACCGTGCGGCGGATCACCGCCCGCCTGCACGTCGGCAACACCTACGTCAACCGCAACGTCATCGGTGCCGTGGTCGGCGTGCAGCCGTTCGGCGGCGAAGGTCTCTCCGGCACCGGGCCGAAGGCCGGTGGCCCGCACTACCTCTACCGTTTTGCCAGCGAACGCACGCTGTCGATCGACACCACGGCTGCCGGCGGCAACGCCAGCCTGATGGCGCTCGACGCGGTGGACGAATGATTCGATACGCTTGCTCCATGGTCGCTGATTCGCCACGGAGTATTCATCCGAGAGCCATCAGCACGGCAACGTCCCAGCGTGCGTGCGTTGCGCGATCCAGGATCCCGAGCGCGACGTTGCACGACAGCAGTGTCGCGCGCGATCACGGTCGGGCAATGCGATGAGCCAATCTGTGACGACGAAAAAGCATGCCGAATTCGTGCAGTGGATTCCTCACATCCTCGACGCGTTGCGGGAATTTGGAGGATCGGCGACACCCAGAGAGGTTTGCGACGCCGTGGCCAGGCTGGCCCATGTTCCAGATGAGAAACGCTTCGCGAGGCTCGAGAGTGGCAGCCTGCGCTTCCCGAATCAGGTCGCCTGGGGCCGCCAATATCTTGTTTGGGAGGGGCTGCTCTCATCGCCGAAACATGGAATCTGGATGCTCACGCCGTCCAGCAGGGAGCGCCACCTAACTCTTGAACAGGCCCGCGAAATCGTCAGGAAGTGGGTTGCCATTCATGCCGAGAAACGGGCTCAATCACCACAGGCACAGCAGTCGTCGCTGGAAGTGGCAACAGCTCAACCCTCTCTGACCAGCCCGTCCAACGGCTACGGCGAAGAACTGCTCCTTCAACTGCAAGCGCTTTCACCCGAATCGTTTGAGCAGTTCTGTGCCGACCTCTTGAAACATCTGGGGCTGGAAAGAGTGAGAGTCACTGGCGGCAAGGGCGACAAAGGCATTGATGGCGAGGGCTACCTTCCGCTGGGGCCGATCGTCACTGCCAAGATCGCCTTCCAATGCAAACGTTACTCCGGCTCTGTCTCTCCAAGTGAGGTACAGGCCTTTCAAGGCGCAATAGGTGACGCAGAAAAGGGGATCTTCTTTACCACTGGGTACTTTACTGACAGCGCGCGGGACGCAGCACGCCGTCCGGGCTGCAAACCGATCGAATTGATCGACGGGGATCGTCTGATCGAGTTGCTCGAAGCGCATGAATTCGGCCTGCTGCCGGCGAAGACCTACGCGATTGATTACACCCTGTTGTCGAATTATGGTCAGGATCCCAAGAAAGCGATCAGTGAGTTGCCCAGTAGGGTGCTCCCGGGAACGCGTCGGAAGCGCGCAGCGCCCCGGTAGCGTTGGGTTGTACGTATTGGAGAAGTCAAATGACGATAGCGGACTTGATGGCGAGGGCTGGCTTATTTCAGCCCATTGGCAAATAGCAAAGGCGTTTTTTGACGAGGGACGGCGCCCCTCATGTTGGGATTGCTGCCCCACCCCAAGCTACCAATGACCAGGCTGCAGCTCTTGATGCTGCTCGAACGTGAGCAAAGGAGGACGAACCATGAATCAAACGTACACCGCCGTAGTCAAGCAGGATGCCGACTGGTGGATTGGCTGGATCGAAGAAGTGCCGGGCGTAAACTGCCAGGAATCGTCACGGGAAGCCCTGTTGCAGTCCCTTCGCGAGACCCTGATCGAAGCCATTGACCTCAATCGAGCGGAAGCACTCGATGCGGCAGGAAATCGATTCGAAGAACTGCCAATTGCCCTGTGAAACGGCGCGACTTGCTATCACACCTCATGACGCATGGTTGTGCCTTACTGCGTGAGGGTGGTAGTCATTCCTGGTGGTGCCATTCAACTACGAACAGGCGAAGCGCCGTTCCAAGGCATAACGAAATCAGCAATTACCTGGCCATCAAGATCTGCCGTGACCTCGGCATTCCGGAGCCTGGAAGATTCTGACACTGCCGCCGCTGCAGACGCTTGGCGGCCTGACGCAAGCATAACAATCAGCGCATTTCGCGCCAGCCGCAAAGGAGGAAGGTGATGGCTCTCGCACTCCAGCAACTGATCAACGGCCTGACACTTGGCGCCGTCTATGGCCTGATCGCCATCGGCTACACGATGGTGTACGGCATCATCGGGATGATCAATTTCGCCCACGGCGATATCTACATGGTCAGCGCCTTCATCGCCATCACCGTGTTCACCATGCTCGCCACTTTTGGCATCAGTTCGGTGGCGCTGGGCGTGGTGCTGGTGCTGATCGTCGCCGTGCTGTTCACCTCGGTTTATGGCTGGGCGGTCGAACGCATTGCCTACCGCCCCCTACGCGGTGCCACCCGCCTGGCGCCCTTGATCTCGGCGATCGGCATGTCGATCTTCCTGCAGAACTTCGTGCAGTTGACACAAGGCGCGCGCGTCAAGCCGATCCCACCGGTACTGGTTGGCGGCATCGACCTGATGACCGTGGACGGCTTCACGGTCCGCCTGGCCTACACGCAGATCCTCATCGTCATCGTCACCGTCGCGCTGATGGCCGGCTTCACCTGGCTGATTACAAAGACGTCCTTCGGACGACAGCAGCGCTCCTGCGAGCAGGACCGGACGATGACCGCCCTGCTCGGCATCAACGTCGACCGGACGATTTCGCTGACCTTCATGCTCGGCGCGGCGCTGGCTGCAGTCGCTGGTGTCATGGTGACGGTGTATTACGGGGTCGTCGATTTCTTCATCGGCTTCGTCGCCGGTATCAAGGCCTTCACCGCCGCCGTCCTCGGCGGCATCGGCTCGCTGCCGGGAGCGATGCTCGGCGGCTTGCTGATCGGCCTGATCGAAGCCTTCTGGGCCGCTTATCTGTCGGCGGAGTACAAGGACGTGGCAACTTTCAGCATTTTGATCCTGGTGCTGATGTTCCGCCCTTCCGGCCTCCTTGGTCGTCCTGAAGTGGAGAAAGTCTGATGGCCACCCTGGTTCTCGCCACGCACACCATCTCGCCAGCGGCGCGCTTCAAGGACGCCGTGGCGGTCGCCTTCATCGCCCTGCTACTGGGCATTCCAATGATCGGCCTGACCACCGTCGACCGGGGGGGTGCGCTGCAGATTGCCACCCGCTGGCCGACCCTGTTCGCATTCGTCGCCGTCGCTTTCGCCGGCCGCCTGGTCCTGCGCTACGGCATCGACCGCTTCAAGGCGCACCAACTGACCCGCGAGCGCTCAACGGCCGCAACGGCAGCGGCAACGCTGGCGGACAGTGGTCGAGCCAGTAGCCCACTGCTGACCTGGGTCGGCTGGGCGGCGCTCGGCGTCGCGCTGACCTTGCCGATCTTCTTTGCCGACAATCGTTACGTCGTCGACACCGCAACCACCGTGCTGATCTACGTCATGCTCGGCTGGGGTCTCAACGTCGTCGTCGGGCTGGCCGGTCTGCTCGACCTTGGGTACGTTGCCTTCTACGCCGTCGGTGCCTACACCTACGGTATCCTGGGGACACAATTCGGCTGGAGCTTCTGGGAGGCGCTGCCGGTCGCCGGCGGCATGGCGGCAACCTTCGGCGTCATCCTCGGCTGGCCGACGCTACGTCTGCGTGGCGACTACCTGGCCATCGTGACCCTCGGGTTCGGCGAGATCGTCCGCGTCATCCTGGTGAACTGGACCGAGCTCTCCGGCGGCCCCAACGGGATCGCGTCGATCCCCCGCCCGACGTTCTTCGGTCTGGAACTCAAGCCACCCGGCGACGATCCGACCTTTGCCTCTTTTTTCGCTATCGAGTACTCGCCCAGCCATCGGATCATCTTTCTCTACTACCTGATTCTGGCCTTGGCACTGATCACCAATGTCTTCGTCTCGCGGATGCGCAAGCTGCCGATCGGGCGCGCCTGGGAAGCAATGCGCGAAGACGAGATCGCCTGCAAGGCGATGGGCATCAACGCCCGCAACGTCAAGCTCTCGGCTTTCGCCATTGGCGCCATGCTCGGCGGATTCGCTGGCGTCTTCTTCGCCGCCCGCATGGGCTTCATTTCGCCGGAATCGTTCACGTTCAGCGAGTCGGCGATCATTCTGGCGATCGTCGTTCTCGGCGGCATGGGCAGCCAACTCGGCGTCGTTCTCGCAGCCCTGGTGCTGGTCCTGCTGCCCGAACTCGGACGGGATTTTGCCGAATACCGGATGCTGCTCTTCGGAGCAGCGATGGTCATGATCATGGTCTGGAGGCCGGGCGGCATTCTTTCCCACCGCGAACCGACGATGCGCTATGTCGCCGACGGAGAAAGCCGATGAGCACCGCCACCGCCCCCTTGCTCAGCGTCGAGCGCCTGACCATGCGCTTCGGTGGTCTGCTGGCCATCGACGACATGTCGCTGGACGTCGCCGCACGCCAGATCACCGGCGTGATCGGACCGAACGGCGCCGGCAAGACGACCTTCTTCAACTGTCTGACCGGCTTCTACAAGCCGACCGAGGGCAGTGTTCGCCTGAATCACCCGCAACGCGGCCTGATGCGCCTGGAGGTTCTGCCCAGCCATCAGGTGGCGCACAAGGCACAGGTCGTGCGCACCTTTCAGAACATTCGCCTGTTCCCCAAAATGACCGTGCTCGAGAACCTGATGGTGGCCCAGCACAACGCCCTGCAACACGCGTCGCGTTTCTCGCTGGCCGGCCTGTTCGGCCTGTCCGGCTATCGCCAGGCGGAACAGAAGGCGATCGACAAGGCGATCGGCTGGCTCAAGCGTCTGGACCTGATCGACAAGGCCAATACCGCCGCCGGCGACCTGCCCTACGGCATGCAGCGACGGATCGAGATCGCCAGGGCACTGTGCGTCGATCCGCTGCTGCTCTGCCTGGACGAACCGGCGGCCGGCCTCAATCCGCGCGAATCGGCAGAGCTCAACGAGCTGCTGAAGCATCTGGCCCGTGACGAAGGCATCGCCATCCTGCTCATCGAGCATGACATGAGCGTGGTCATGAACGTCTCGGACCATATCTGTGTGCTCAACTACGGGCGCAAGATCGCCGAAGGTACGCCGGCGCATATCCAGCGGGACCCCAACGTCATCAAAGCTTACCTGGGTGAGGACGATGCCGATGAACAACTGCATGCGGAGGTCGGCCAATGATGCTGCAACTGTCGGGTGTCCATGCCCACTATGGAAGCATCCACGCCCTGCACGGTGTGGATGTGGCAGTGCAGGTCGGCGAGGTGGTGACGCTGATCGGCGCCAACGGCGCTGGCAAGTCGACCCTGATGATGTCGATCTTCGGTCAGCCACGCGCCTCGGCCGGGCGTATCGTCTTTGACGGCGAGGACATCACCGCCCTGCCGACGCACGAAATCGCCCGCCGCGGCATCGCCCTGGTACCCGAAGGTCGACGCATCTTTCCGCGCATGACGGTGATCGAGAACCTGCAGATGGGCGCCGTGCTCGGCGAAGCAATGAACTTCGAGGTCGACCTCAAGCGGATGTACACACTCTTTCCGATTCTCGAAGAGCGTTGCACACAGAGTGCCGGTACGCTATCAGGTGGCGAGCAGCAGATGCTGGCCATCGCGCGCGCGTTGATGAGCCGCCCGCAATTGCTGCTGCTCGACGAACCCTCGCTGGGATTGGCGCCGCTGTATATCAAGAAGATTTTCCAAATCATTCGCGAATTGAACCGCGAGCACGGCATGACCATCCTGCTGGTCGAGCAGAACGCGCACCACGCCTTGCGCGTGGCCCATCGCGGCTACGTGCTGCAGCATGGCCAGATCATCCTCTCCGGAACCGGTAGCGAGCTGCTGGCCAGTCCCGAGGTCCGCGCCGCCTATCTTGAAGGCGGCCAGGCCGAAACCACCACTGCCTAAGCCGTCAGTCGCGCACAACATGGCAACAAGCGAGGCGCCGCCGCGCTGGTTACCCTTCGTCATTCTCGGCATCGGGCTGCTGGCGATTTCCTTTGGCGCCATTCTGGCGCGCCTGGCGCAGGGGCACGGCCTGCCCTCGCTGGCCATCGCCACGCTGCGCCTTGGGCTGGCGGCGTTGATCATCACGCCGCTCGCGCTTTGGCAGTCGGGAAGGGTGTTGCTCGCCCTGAGCGGCCGCCAGATCCTGCTGACCTGCGGCGCCGGCTTTTTCCTGGCGCTGCATTTCGCTACCTGGATCAGTTCGCTCGAGTACACCTCGGTGGCCAGCAGCACGGCGCTGGTGACCACCAACCTGCTGTGGGTCGGCATCGCCTCGTTTCTGCTCTTCGGCGAGAAACCGGGCCGCCTGATGGCCATCGGTATCGTCGTTTCACTGTCCGGCAGCCTGCTGATTTTCTGGAGCGACAGCCAGAGCAGCGTTGCCGGCAGCGATCCGTTACTTGGCAACTTCCTGGCCATCGTCGGCAGCTGGTGTTTTTCCGCCTACCTGCTGATCGGCCGCCGCCTGCGCGCCAATCTGCCCCTACCGGCCTATGTCTGGCTGGCCTACGGCAGTGCATCGCTCTTTCTGCTCTTCGCTTGTCAGGCCAGTGCCACGGCGCTGACGGGTTACGCCAACGCCGCCTACCTGATCGCACTGGGCATGGCGGTCGGCCCGCAGCTGCTGGGTCATACCTCGTACAACTGGTCGTTGCGACATGTTTCCGCCACCTTCATCGCCGTGGTGACCTTGGGCGAGCCGGTTGGCAGCGCAGCGCTGGCATGGCTCTTCTTCGGCGAGTCCTTCGCTTTCTTGCAGGGCATAGGGTTTGTGCTGCTGCTGTTCGGGATCTATCTGGCGGCACGTGGCGAAGGACATTGACCCCCACTGCGACAGCCGCGTGCGTTAAAGCGTCTGCAGAAACGAGTCAAATTCGGCGACCGGCAGCGGCTGGCTGAACAGATAGCCCTGGTAAGCGTTGCAGCCCTGGGACGCCAGCGCGTCTCGCTGTTCGACGGTTTCCACCCCTTCGGCGATGACCGACAGTCCGAGTGTACTGGCCAGGGCGATGATCGTACGGGCGATCACTTCGTCATTGGGATCGGTAAGCAAATCGCGCACAAAGCTCTGGTCGATCTTCAACTGATCGAGCGGCAATCGCTTCAGGTATGACAGCGACGAATAGCCGGTGCCAAAATCGTCCAGCGAGAAGCCGACGCCGTGGTCTTTCAGGGCGCTCATCTTGGCGATCATTTCCTGGATGTTGTCGAGCAACATGCTCTCGGTCAGTTCCAGTTTGAGGTTGTGCGGGTTCGCACCGCTGCTGGACAGGGCCGTCAGCACCTGCTCGACAAAGTTTGCCTGAAGAAACTGACGAGCGCTGACATTGACCGAAACGGTGAACCCCTCTCGCCCGGGCCGCGCTGCCCACACTGCCAGCTGGACACAGGCCGTTTCGAGCACCCACAGACCCAAGGGCAGGATCAATCCGGTTTCCTCGGCCAGGGGAATGAACTCGGCGGGTGAAACCATGCCGCGCCCCTGGTGCTGCCAGCGGACCAGGGCCTCGGCGCCGATGACGCGGCCACCGCGGTCGATTTGCGGCTGGTAGAAGAGGATGAACTGTTTCTCCTGCAGCGCTTTGCGGAGATCCTTTTCGAGATTGGCCCGTGCGGTCACCACCGCCTCCATTTGTGGATCGAAGAAGCGCAAGGTATTGCGGCCGGCGCCTTTGGCCTCGTACATCGCCAGGTCTGCCCGCTTCATCAGCTCGTCGATACCGTCCTTGCCGTCGCCAAACACGGCAATACCGATGCTGGGCGTGTTGTGATACTCGTGACCGGCCAGGTCGTAGGGTTGATTGAGCACTGCGAGGATCTTCTTGCTGATGGTGCGGCACTGGGCCGCGGCCACCTCTGGTCGCCGGCCGAGATCTTCGAGCATCACCACGAACTCGTCGCCGCCCAGACGGGCGACGGTATCGCGTTCACGCACGCAAGTAGCCAGCCGCTTGCCGACCTGCTGCAGCAAGCGGTCGCCCATATCGTGTCCGAGGGTGTCGTTGAGCGTCTTGAAGTTGTCGAGATCGATGAACAGCAAAGCGCCCTGACGCCCCCGGCGGGCGCTGGCCACGAGCGCCAGTCGCAGCCGGTCATGTAGCAAGCGGCGGTTGGGCAGGCCGGTCAGCGCGTCGTAGAAGGCCAGATGCCTGATCTCTTCCTGGGCCGCCTTGCGCATGCTGATGTCGGTCAGCGTAGACACGTAGTGGGTAACCATGCCCTCGCTGTCCTTGACGGCGGAGATCGTCAGCCATTCCGGGTAGATCTCGTCGTTCTTGCGGCGGTTCCAGATTTCACCCTGCCAGGTTCCCGCACTCGCCAGACTGGCGCGCATGGCCGCATAGAAAGCGGCGTCGTGGCGTCCCGAACGGAGCAGTTTCGGCGTCTGGCCGACGCATTCGTCGGCGCTGTAGCCGGTGATCTCGGTGAACGCCTGGTTGATCCGCAAGATGATGCCATCGGCGTCGGTGATGAACATCCCCTGCTGACACTCGAAGGTGGTGGTGGCGATGCGCTCCCACTGCTCCGCCTGTTTTCTATCGGTAATATCCTGCGAAACGACGACCACACGGGTCGCCTGACCGTTGCTGTCGTGGATCACCTTTCCGGCCGATGCTATCAGGCGAACGCTTCCATCCTGACGCAGCAGGCGATACTCGATTTCCTGACCGACGCCGGTTCGCGCTGTTTGCTTGAACACCTCGCTCACCCGCTGGCGGTCGTCAGGATGGATATCGGCGAACGAATCGGAGCCTTTCAGTTGCCTCTCCTCGCCGAACAGCTGCCCATAGGAAGGGCTGTTGTACAGCCGCCGCCCCTCCAGGTCGAGAACTGCGACGTGCTCACCGATGGACTCGGGAATCAGTCGGAAGAACTCCCGCTGTTCCTGGAGGCGGGCTTCCAGCTCCTTGCGGGCAGTAATATCCTGGGTGGTGCCAACGGCACGTAGCCGCCGCCCGCGTTCGTCGAACTCCATCTCTGCACGCTGCGCGATCCAGCGAACCGATTTACCGACCACGATGCGCAGTTCGATATCGAACGGCTCTCCGGCAAGCGCTGCGTCAATGGCCCGTAGCAGCGCCTTGCGATCATCGCCATGCACCAGCGCCAGGAAGCCACCGACGCTACCCTCGCTGCCTTCCGGAACGCCACAGATGCGGCAGGTTTCGGTCGACATCTGAATCTTGCCGCTGACCAGGTCGACGAACCAGGTGCCGACATGGGCAACCGCCTGCGCGCGGTTGAGATCGGCTTCCCGAGCCCGAACTTCTTTCCTGCGCTGCGCAAGATTCCTGCGCAAGTGGCGCAGATCGGTGATCCGCTCCTGGTACGAGCGCACCAGGAAAGTGATCAAGAGCCAAGCGACGATGACGCAGGCGATCTCTACCAGGGCATACATCAGCGCCGGCGTGGGTGGTCGTGGAGGTAGCAAAGCCCAGAAATCCGCAGCCGCGAAGCCGAGAATTGCGGCCACCGTCAGCGCCGCAAGAACGATCGCCGTGCGCGTGCCAAGCAGCCAGCCGCCGGTAAGGATCAGCAAGGGGTAGACGATGATCGGCAGCCCCCGCACGCCCCCGAAGAAGGTCGAAATCCCGGTCGCTACCAACCACGTTCCCCAGACCAGCACCGCCAGGGACGTTGCTACGCGGTCACTCGCCAACAGGCGCAAGGCGGTCACCGCCACCAGTATCATGGCTGCCGGGCCGGCCGTCCGCCACGGTTGATCGGGCAGTCTGAGGAAAATGATCACCAGCGCACCAATGGCCGTGATCAACATCGCCCAGGCGGTGTACTTGAGAAACGCCAGAGAAGGTGAGCGGAAACGCGGCGGGTCGCCTTGCTCCATCGCCAGTGACGCCGCCTCGTCTGTTTCAGGCGGCTCTTCGCCGTTCATGGCAGATGCCCGGCGCCGGCCCTTGCTGCTCAACTCCGCCGAGTCGCCAGCCAGCGGCGATAACTCCGCGGGATTGGCGCAAGCGCCTCGGACGCGACCGTGGAAAAGCCCCCTACGGTCAGGTGATTCCCGCCGTAATCGCTGGCTGTCGGTTCCCAATGCGGCGTTCTGCTTGCCAGGGCTGGCCGCCTGCCGCGGGGAGTCCGCCAAGTCAGGCTCCTGCGGTTTCCGTGAGCTCCCGGAAAAACCGGTAGCAGTTGCGGCCCGCCTTCTTGGCGTGGTACATGGCGGTATCGGCGTTCTTCAACAGCAGCGCGACGTCCTCACCGTGCTGCGGATAGACGGCGATGCCGATACTGGTCGAGATATCGATCTGGTGCGGCCCGATGATGAAGGGGCGATTGATCGTGGCAAGGACCTTGCCAGCCACCATCACGGCATCGGCCGCCTTGTCGATCTGTGCCAGAAGGATCACGAACTCGTCACCACCCAGGCGAGCAACCGTGTCCGAACTCCTGGGCGCGCAGCCACGCAGGCGAAGCGACACCTCCTTGAGCAACAAATCGCCAATGTCGTGCCCGAGGGAATCGTTGACCGGTTTGAAGTTGTCCAGATCGAGAAACATCACCGCCAGGGTCCCTCGCTCTCGACGCACCTGCGCCAGAGACTGGAACAAGCGGTCGCTGAGCAGCATGCGGTTGGGCAGGTCGGTCAGTTGGTCATGATGGGCAAGGTGCTGGACGCGCTCTTCGCTGGCCTTGCGCTCGGAGATGTCCTCCTGGACGGCGACAAAGTGCTGAATCCGCCCGTCGACGTCGGTCACCGGGGAGATGGTCAGTGCCGCATCGAACAGGCTACCGTCGCGGCGTCGGTTGACCAGCTCACCGCTCCACACCCGGCCAGCCAGAATGGTCTCCCACATGTTCTCGTAGAAGCGCCGGTCCTGCTGCCCGGAGTTGAGCACTTCACCCGGATTGCGCCCCAGGACTTCCGACAACTCAAAGCCGGTTATCCTTGTAAACGCTGGATTGACCCATTCGATCGCGGCACCGACGTCGGTAACAACGATACCATTGCCCACTGAACTCAGCGCCGCCTCGAACAGGCGCAGGCGCGACTCGAGCTTCTGGCGAACCAGCGCATGGCGTATCGCCCGACCAAGCGCATCTTGCTGAAACAGTTGCCCCTTGAGCAGATAGTCTTGCGCACCGGCATGCAGAGCTGCCTCGGCAAGCTGATGGTCGTCCCGACCGGTGAGGACGATGATCGGCACATCGGGCAGCACGGCACGCATCGCTTCCACCGTGGCGATGCCGGCCGAATCGGGCAGCGACAGGTCGAGCAGCACCACGTCGGGTTTGCTTGTGGTGGCAGCAAGCAGCCCCTTGGCCAGGGTTGGCGCCACGACCACGGGATCCGTCTCGCCCATTCGCCGTAGGCCGGCCAGGCGAACATTCGTCCGGATCAGGCCCACATCGCCCGGATCGTCCTCGATCACCAGAATCGAAAGTCGCTGTCGGATCGAGTTGTTCATGCACTATTCTCCATCGCGTCTTCGGATGACTTGCCGGCCCCCTGTCACACGCTTGGCAAGCACTAACCATCTTCGGTGCCTGCTGACTATTCTGCAGCCAAAGCAGGCGTTTCGCGAGAAATTACAGGATGCACCATCGCAGATTGCCGTCGAGAATGCCTGTTCGGCCCACTCGTGAGACGATGGTCGCGCGCTCGCGCCGCTGGTTTCCCGCCAACTGAGGTCATTCTGAGCTCATTCGGTGCGGGGCCCCGCCGACTGTCGTCCGCTGATCGTACCAGTTTGAACCCGGACGCGCCCGCCAGGGCGCACAATCCTGGTGCGTGACTGCCAATCCGCAGGTCTGTGCAGGTACGCTGCGGCGCGATCCGGCATGCCGCGTGCACATCGGCTGTGAGCGGTCGCGAAATGACGACGACCGCAGTGGTACTCAGATTCTCGTCGTGCTTCACCAGCGCAAGAAAGTCGAAACCACTCGCATCGGGAAGCGAGAGGTCGAGCAGAATCATGACCGGGCATGCGGCCGCACGCGAAGGGTGCGGCGGCTGACGCGATGGCTGCCGCAAGGCGTCGCAAGCGTCGATAGTGCAGGCCTTTCCGGGCCACGTCAGCACCGACAGCCGGGGATGGCCGCCTTCGTCCCAGACGATCAGGACGCAGCAGCCGGTGTGGTGGCGCTTCCATCTCTGGTCACTCAGCGGTATTCAGGCAACCTTACCAGAGACAGCCAGTAGTCCGTCAGTTGACGGATCTCGGCGATGAATTCGGTGACGTCCAGCGGTTTCGAGATAAAGCCGGCTGCCCCGAGCCGGTAAGCATCGCGCACGTCACGATCCACTTCGGAGGTGCTCAGGACGACTACCGGGATATCACGTAGCGCCGGGTCCTGTTTGATCGCCAGCAGAAATTCCCGGCCATCCATGCGTGGCATATTGAGGTCGAGCAGGATCAGGTCGGGACGAATGGCGGTGGCAAAGCGCTCGCCCTGACGCCGCAGGTACTCGAGCGCCTCGCGGCCGTCGACCAGGTGTTGCACCACGGCGTCGATCCGATTTTCGCTCAATGCCAGCTTGACCAGATGTGCATCGGCCGGTTCGTCCTCGGCCAGCAGAATCACGAAAGGCTGCAAATGCTTGCTCATGGTCTCGCTTTCCCCAGCGTCGTCGCGGCCGGGAAGGTGGATTGGCCGGCTAGCGTCGGACGCTCGGCTGCCGGCAATTCAATGACTACCCGGCAGCCACCACCGGGGCTTGCTTCGAGCCAGGTACGACCGCCAGCGCTTTCCGTAATGCGTCGCAAGATGGCCAGACCGACGCCGGTCCCTGCACTACTCGACGACAGCCGCTCGAAAACGCGGAATACGCGCTCTCGATAGGCAAGCTCGATTCCTGGCCCGTTGTCGCTGACGTGGTAGCGGACAAATCCGCCCAGCCGCTCGCCGCTGATATCGATGCGTAGCGGCCGTTCGCTGGAGCCATGCCGCAGGGCGTTCTCCAGCGCGACCCTGAACAGGTCGACCAGGCGAGGCCTGTCGACCAAAACAGCGGGCAACTCGCCCACGCTGACCGTCGCACCCGCCCCGGAAATCTGGTCAGCGAGCGCCGCCAGCAAGGCGGTCAACGCCGGCTTGACATCGCACGGCTCGACCTTGCCGCGTGCTTGATCGGCTGCGAGGTAAAGTTCCACATCACGCAGCAGATCCTGCAATCGGCGTGCCTGCTGACCAATGAAGTCGAGCGACAGCTGCACTTCGCCATCTTCCAGCCGGCCGGCCAGTTGGCAGCGCAGGCGGCCGGCATAGCTGGCTACCCGGCGCGCTGGCTCCCGCAAGTGATGGGCGGTGACTTCGGCAAAGCGCTGCAGATCGGCCGTTCGCTGCGCGACACGCAGTTCGAGGGTTCGTTCATGGGCTCTCGCCCGGGCCATCAGGGCGGCTTGCCACGCCGCCTGCCACGCCAGCAAAAGACTGAAGAGAAGCCCCAGTGCCGACTTCCACCACAGCCCGGCGCCATCGTTCCAGCCCCTGGCCGGAGCAATGCGTAAGGTCCAGGTCGCGTTGGGTACTTGCAGCGTTCGTTCGACGGGGTCAATCAAGTCACCTTTGGACGAGGCGGCGATCACCTGCTTCTCGTCGCTGCCAGGTGGCACGCGCGACAACTGGTAGGCGTAACCACGGTCGACCAGCTGCGTTAGTTTGGCTGGCGTGAGGACATCCGGGAAGGAGATCAGAACGATCACCAGGCCCCAGAATGCCTCTTCTCCCTGGTCATCCTTAAGAAAGACCGGCAAGCGGCCGGCCGCAGCCAGGCCACCCTGAACCAGCTCGAACGGCCCCGCCAGCAACAGCTGACCACGATCGCGGGTGAGCAGCGCGGCCTTGTCCCGTTGCGGATCGTGTAGCAGGTCGTGACCAATCGCCTTTTCGTTACCTTGCAACGGAGCGATTTGTCTGACAATTCCATCGGGGGCGAGCTGCAGCGCGGCAGCTCCCGGGTAATAGCGCAGCAGTCGGCCCGCCGTCACCTCGAAGTTCGCTATTTTTCCCCGGCCCTGCTGCAGCATCGCCGCCAAAGCATAGGTCGCCGTCAGCGCATGATCGATACCGGTCTGTATATCGTATGCGCGCTCTGCTGCCAGATCGGCGGCCAGGCTGCGGGCGTCCCGAAGACGATCCTGCTCCTGCCGCCAGATCAGACCAGCGGCCAGTGATGCCGCCACCACGAAGGCAATCGCTGCCACATACGCCGGCCGCGAGAGCAACCCGCCGCGGCCATTTGGCCGCGAGTCAGCTGCACCGTCGCCTGGCGCCAGTGAATCAACGTACTCCTTGGTCACGCACCCTCCCGCGGCAGCGGCATGGACACGCGGAAGCTGCTACCCTGCCCTTCACCCGCCGACTCGACCCAGATTCGGCCACCATGATGCTCGGCAATCTTGCGGCAAAGCGCCAGCCCGACACCACTGCCCTCATAGCTGGCTCGGCTCTGCAAACGCTGGAACACCTGAAACAGGCGGCCAAGTTGCCCTGGGTGAATGCCGACACCGTTGTCAGCGATGGTCAGGTGCCAGTGACCGCCCGCTATCCTGCTGGACACGCTGATCTCTGGTCGCCTTCCCGGCACGCGGAATTTCGCAGCGTTGGCAATCAGGTTCTGGATCAGCCGCAGCATCTCATCCGGGCGAACCCAAGCACGCGGCCAGCGACCGCGGACGCTGATCTTCGCCTGCGCCTCGGCAATCGCCGGCTGCAGGAAGAGAAGCGCTTCGTCAACGATGGCCCGACTTGCCACCCAGGACGGAGGCTCACCCATACGACCGACCCGCGAATACTCGAGCAGGGCGACGAGCATCCGGTCAAGGCGGCTGGCGCCGTCAACGGCAAACTTGAAGTACTCGCGTTGCTCGTCGTCGAACTGGTCGCCAAGGCTCATGCCGAGCAGTTGCAGATAGCTGGAGATCATCCGCAAAGGCTGGCGCAAATCGTGCGAAATGGCGTAACTGAACTGTTCCAGTTCGGCATTCGAACGCTTGAGCTCCTCTTCCGCCTGTTTGCGCTCGGTAATGTCCTGTGTGGTGCCCAGGCTACGCAAGGGCGTGCCGTCGGCGGCTCGGGTCAGGTCTGCCTGCTGACGGACTTGGCGAATCGCGTCACCGATCCTGATCCGGTGCTCGTGTTCGAAACGTTCTCCTGTGCTGAGAGCCGATTTCCACGCTTGTTCCAGGGCACCGCGGTCGTCCGGATAGACACGAGAGAGATAGGTCCGGTAGCTGCCGGTCGTCCCTTCCGGCAGCCCAAAGATGCGGCAGGTTTCCGCCGACAGCCGAATTTCGTCACTTGCCAGTTCATAGGTCCAGCTCCCGACATGCGCGACAGACTGCGCACGGATCAGCTTGGTCTCGCTCTCGCGAAGGACCTGCAAGGTGTCATCGAGTTCTGTCACCTTCTGCTGCAGGTCGTCCTGGAGCATCTCGTGCTCGCGCATCAAGCGATGGGTGCGGATCGCTGAGCATACCGAAACGAAGATCCGGTCGGCACTCAGTTCCGACTTGTGCCGGTAGCCGTCGATCTGGTACTTGCTGACGACCTCCCGCTGCGGTGCATAGCCCGGTTGTCCGGTGATGAGGACGATCTGCACGCTACGGTTGGCCAACTCATCGCGGATGTAGCGCACCAGGTCGAGACCTGCCCGATCGGTTTCCATCACCACGTCAAGCAGAACCAGGGCGATGTCAGGATGACTGGCGAGCGCAACCTTCGCCGCCTTCGCCGATAGTGCGTCGAGCAACAGCAACCCACGGCCCTCGATGACGACATCGTGCAGCGCCAGACGGAGAACGGCGTGGACGTCCGCTTCGTCGTCCACCAGCAACACCTTCCACGGCTTGGCTGCGGCGGAAGCGAGCGTTTCTACCTGCCCGGCAGCAGGCATGAGCGAAAACAGGTCCGGATCGTCGATCGTATCGCTCATCGCCAAACTTCCTGATCGAAGTGCGCCGGCGTGCGAAGCCAGGCGACAGCAGAAGCACCGCTGTCGGGTTCGCCGCGTCGGTCAGCGTAAAGGCGCGTGACAGCGACCGCGATGTCGGCGCCGGTGGAGCGCACACTTGTTTTGGTGACCGTTTTGATAGGCCGCTTCTCCTCTCGCTCCACGGGCTGCCCCCCGGCTCGTCGCTGTCGGCGGCTGTCAACGGCTCCGCCGGGGCGGCGCGAACCGCTCCGGCTGGCAGCGCGCATCGTCAAGCCGTGCGCCAGGATTGCACGACCCCTGATTGGCTATTACGGCAGCAAATTGGAGGACTTGAGGGCTGTAATGTGCTCGGAGTCAATTTTTTTCACGGCACCACCGAGAGCAGACCGCCGCGAATCCACATTTCATTTTAATTATCCTTGTAGTAGCGAGTATTTTGCATGTGTTTTGTTAGCCCTGTGGTTGCGTGGCACGGGACTTCACAACAGCGGAGCTTGGAACGCCCGGGCGACGAATCGTGCCGCCATCCGCTGCCCATGACCTGATGCCCCAGGCTCCTTCAAGGCCCCGCACTTGCGGTGTACAAATACATTAATACCGCCTGTTACATCTTATCCTTGCAGTGCTTTGTGATGTTGCTGACGCGCCAGCGTGAGCACCGCCGCAAAAGCAGTGCGCTTGATGGACGCCTGCTCCTGGCGTCATCGACAAGACCCTCGTGGCGACCGCCCGGCGCCGTGGAACCACAGCCCGAAGGCGTCTGAAGACGGCTCTCGCCAGTGCCAAGACGGCTGTCCGCGTGCTGTCCGAGAAAACGCACTCTGTTACAATCTCGCTCTTCATCGACGCATGCTCCGGCGGACCTCCGGGAACGCCACAGCCGGCGTTTTCTTGCTCCCCGACCGAGGCGATCATGCAACCCACAGCAAAAACCAAGAATCCCAATTTTTCGTCTGGACCGTGCAGCAAACGCCCGGGCTACGACGTCAAGACCCTGCAACTCGACACCCTCGGCCGCTCGCATCGTTCGGCGCTCGGCAAGAAAGTACTGGCGCTGGCGTGTTCGGAGACGGCGCGCATCCTCGGCCTGCCGGAAGGCTACCGCGCCGGCGTCGTTCCGGGTTCGGATACCGGCGCGGTGGAGATGGCGCTGTGGTCGCTGCTCGGTGCCCGCGGCGTCGACGTGCTGGCCTGGGAATCTTTTGGTTCGGGCTGGGTCACTGACGTGGTCAAGCAACTGAAACTTTCCGATGTCAACACGCTCAAGGCCGATTACGGCGACATTGTCGATCTGTCGCAGGTCAACTTTGCCAACGACGTGGTGTTTACCTGGAATGGCACCACCTCCGGCGTCAAGGTACCGGACGGTAACTGGATCCCGGCCGACCGTGCCGGCCTGACGATCTGCGACGCGACCTCTGCCGTTTTTGCCATGGACCTGCCGTGGGACAAGCTCGACGTGGTGACCTTTTCCTGGCAGAAAGTGCTCGGCGGCGAAGGTGCTCACGGCATGCTCATCCTCGGTCCTCGCGCCGTCGCCCGCCTCGAGAGTTACAGCCCCCCGTGGCCAATGCCCAAGGTCTTCCGGCTGACCTCGGGCGGCAAGCTCATCGAAGGCATTTTCCGCGGCGAAACGATCAACACGCCATCGATGTTGTGCGTTGCAGACTATCTCGACGCCTTGCAGTGGGTAGACTCCATCGGCGGCGTCAAGGCAGCGATCGCGCGCAGCGAAGCCAATCTGGCCGTGATCGCCGATTTTGTCGCCGCCAATGAGTGGATTGCTTTCCTGGCCAAGGACCCGGCGACGCGCTCGAATACCAGCGTCTGCCTGAGTCTTGAACTCGATGCCGACAAGGTCAAGAAAATGGTCAAACTGCTCGACAGCGAAGGCGTGGCTTTTGACATCGGCTCCTACAAGGACGCCCCGGCCGGTATCCGCATCTGGTGTGGCGCGACTGTCGAGGCTGCCGATCTGCAGGCCCTGATGCCATGGCTGGCCTGGGCCTATGCGCAGGTCAATAGCTGATCGCGCAACCTCCTTCCACCCCCTATTTGAGCGACATCTCCATGTACAAGGTAAGAACCTACAATCAGATCGCGGTCGCCGGCCTCGATTGCTTCCCGCGTCAAGCCTACGAAGTCGGTAGCGATATCGCCCATCCCGACGCCTTCCTTCTGCGCAGCCAGAAGCTGCACGGGATTGACATACCCGCGTCCTTGCTGGCCGTAGCCCGCGCTGGTGCTGGCGTAAACAACGTCCCGGTGGCCGAGTACGGCAAGCAAGGCATCGTCGTCTTCAACACCCCGGGTGCGAATGCCAACGCGGTCAAGGAACTGGTGATGGCCGGCATGTTGCTGAGCGCGCGCGGGATCGTCGCCAGCATGAACTTCGTGCAGTCGCTGGCTGACCTCAAGGATCCGGCGGAAATGTCACCGCGCGTGGAGAAAGAGAAATCGCGCTTTGCCGGCAACGAGCTCCGCGGCAAGACCCTCGGCATCGTCGGCCTCGGCGCGATCGGTTCGATGGTCGCCGAGATGGCGCTGGCGATGGG
The DNA here is from genome assembly GCF_032229525.1 of Accumulibacter sp. Lineage (GTDB taxonomy): Bacteria > Pseudomonadota > Gammaproteobacteria > Burkholderiales > Rhodocyclaceae > Accumulibacter. Next base: position 25,777 of record NZ_JAVTWB010000136.1, read on the forward strand.
CATGAAAGTCGTCGGCTTCGACCCGGTGTTATCGATCGATGCTGCCTGGCGTCTGTCGAACGAGGTCAGCCGCATGGAGAACCTGCAGGCACTGCTCGCCCGCGCCGACTACATCTCCTTGCACGTGCCGTCGATCGAAGCGACGCGCCACATGATCAACAGCGACACCCTGGCGGTGATCAAGCCAGGCGCGGTGTTGCTCAACTTCGCTCGCGACGCGATCGTTGACTCGGCCGCCATTCTGCAAAGTCTCGAAGCCGGCAGGCTGGGGAAATACGTCTGCGACTTCCCGGAGCCCGCGCTGTTAGGGCACGAGAAGATCATTGCCATGCCGCACATCGGCGCCAGCACCGAGGAATCGGAGGAAAACTGCGCGGTGATGGCCGCCAATCAACTGATCGGCTATCTGGAGAGCGGCAACATCGTCAATTCGGTCAACTTCCCGACGCTCGGCATGGAGCGCAGCCCGGGCACGTCGCGGATCACTTTTTCTAACGACAACGTTTCCGGAGTGCTCGGCCAGGTTCTCTCAGTACTGGCCGACAAGAAAGTCAACGTGGTCGACATGATGAACAAGAGCCGTGCCGAGCTGGCTTTCAACATCGTGGACGTCGACAAAGTGCCTTGCGCCGAAGTGGTTGACGCGATCAGCGCTGTAGAGCACGTGATTCGGGTGCGGGTGATCTGACAATGGCGACCCTTCGCGGGTCGCCCACCACCCTCCCAGTAGCCGGGCGAAAGAGATCTGGCGTCCCCTGACCGGAGAACGTGGCCGTCCGATGTGAGTCAAACGACGAGGAGCTTGCAGGCAAGAAGGCGCCGCCCGGTAATTGAACCCTCGATGAATGGGAAAAACATGAACCTCCACCTGCTCGAAAGTCTCAGTTGGAACGAGTTGCCGATCCTGATCTTCGTAGTGCTCCTGGGGCTGGTATTTTTCCTGGTCATCCGTCAAAACCAGAGGGATTACCTGGAATTGATAGGTACTTTGGCCCACGAGAAAACAGAATTCTAGCGCAACTGGCGGCCTGCAGCCTCGCCCGCATGACGCGCCACCGCGGAGCGGTGAAATCCATGGCCGGCGGACAGCTATCCGCTGGCCCGGGATAGCTGTCCAAACTCAGTCATTGCCCAAGCGTCTTGCCAACTTGTCGATGAGCTTGCGCAAAGCCGATTCATCAAGCAGACGCCGGGCTTTTTGCGGCTCGATCCAGCGCCGTTCGCGATGGCTTTCCTCCCACAGTTCCTCGGCAACGCTTTCGCTGACTGCCATCGGAAAGACGGCGACATTGCAGATACCGCCCCATTTTGGGTAGTCGTAATGGCCGATCGGCTCAGCGTCAAGCAGACCGCGCACCCCAGCCTCCTCCAGCGCCTCCTTGCTGGCCGAGTCACGCAAGGACAGCTCCGGCTCCTTGACGCCCTTGGGAATCACCCACCGAGTGCCCTTGCGCGAGGCGATGACCATGATCTGCAGTTTGCCGTTGATTCGGCGATACGGCAAAACAGCCGACTGGGTGAAAAAGTAGTCCGGCACCGAACCCTTGTCCTCGTTATCGGTCGCCGCCTCGACCGCCAGATCGTCAGGCACTTCGCCCGGCCGGGTGACCGAAATCAGCGTTGCGCAACCGCGCGTCAGCTTCTGCCAGTCCTGCGCCAACTCCAGTTCCGCCAGCGCCGATGTCGGCAGGATCTTGCCATCGGCAGGAATTTCGAGACTGCCGCCAAGCAGAAACTCGATCAGATCTTCCAGTCCCGGATTGTGTCCGACCAGCATCACGCGGCGGGTGCCATTTGGGCAGTCGGCCAGTGCCGCCAACAAATAGTCCAGCGGAGCTGCATAGATGCGCTGGTCCCAGCGTACTTTTTTCATCGGCAGGCCCATCGCCTTGCAGGCGGCCTCGGTGGTAGCTCGTGCGCGTTCGGCCGGCGAACTGAGCACGGCGTCCGGCAAGCGCTTCCGGTGCTTGATCCAGGCTCCCATTTTTCGGCTGCCCAGACGACCCCGACTGACCAGCGGGCGATCGAAGTCCGCTTCGCCGGTGGTCCAGTCCGATTTCCCGTGCCGCAATACCAGCAAAGTCTTGTTCTTCATTTCGTGAATCCTCCCGCCCACAAGAGCTGGTGAGCCAAACCCGCGGAGCGATGCCGGGATAGGGTCACGCTCGCAATATTCCCTTGGCAGGTGCTTATGATAACCAAAGCCGGGTTTGCCGCAACACCCGTCGGCTAGGCGCTGCCACCCCGTAGCGCCTCGAGCGGCGCGGTGTGCAGCAATCTGGACGCGGCAAACCATCCGGCGCCGGTGACCAGCGCCGCGCCACAGAACACCGCCGCCGGCGCCAGCCAAAGATTGATTGTCACCTCAAATTGGAAAACCTCGCGGGCCAGGAACTGCCCAATGCCGATTGCACCGAGCGCAGCGATCAGGCCAGACAGCGCGCCGATCGCGGCGAACTCGGCAAGCAAAGCCCGCCGTAGCTGATCTCGACGGGCACCCAGCGCCCGCATCACCGCCAGTTCATAGCGACGCTCCTGAGCCGCCGAAGCCAATGCCGCATAGAGGACGATGACGCCAGCGGCCAGCGTGAACAGGAAGATGAACTGCACTGCCTGCGCCACCTGGTCCATGATCGCCTGCAACTGGCGCAGGATCGCAGCGACATCGATGATCGTCAGATTGGGAAAGTCGCGAACCAGGCGGTTGGCGAACTCGGCCTTCTCGGGCGACAGGTAGAAACTGGTAATCCAGCTTGTCGGATAGCCCCGGAGGACCGCCGGTGGCGTCAGCACGTAGAAGTTCGCCTGCATATTGTCCCAGTCGACTTTGCGTAGACCGACGACCTGCATGCCGATGTTTTCGCCGGCAACGACGAAGTCGATGTGGTCACCGACAGCCAGGCCAAGGGTCTTCGCCAGCCCTGCTTCCACCGAGGCCGCACCGGCAGTGCCTGCGCCGCCAAGATCGGCAGACGAGAACCAGTGCCCGGCGCTGACGCTGTTGCCTGCGGGCAGGTCGACACGCGTCGACAGATTGAACTCGCGTTCGATCAGGTGCTGCGCCCGCTCCTCGGTATAGCTGGCAGCGCTGACCTCGACGCCGTTAATGCGGGTCAGGCGGCCGCGAACCATCGGCGCCAGCTCGGGCGACAAGCCCTCCGCTGCCAGCGCCGCGCCAACCGGCGCCACCTGTTCAGGCTGGATATTGACCACGAAGCGGTTCGGTGCCTCTGGCGGAACGGCGCGCTGCCAGGCGTCGAGCAGATCGCCTCGGGTTACCGTCAGTAGCAGCAGGGCCATGAAGCCCAGCGCGAGGGCAACGATCTGAACGACGCTGGCGACCGCTCGTCGTTCGAGGCTGGCCAGCCCGTAGCGCCAGCCAACGCCACCGCTCCTGCCGGCGCCGCCACGCGCGGCCGCCGCCAGCCTGACCATCAGACGAGCAATCAGCGAAAACACCACCAGCGCGATACTGAAGGCCAGCACCACGTACGCACCCAGCGCGATCTCGCCGGCCACCCAGAACATCAGGCCGGCCAGTGCCAAAAAGCCCAGCAGATAACCAGCGAGCAAACCGGCCTGCGGGGTGCCCAGTTCGCCACGCAGGACGCGCAGGGTTGGCACCCTCTTGAGCTGAAGCAGCGGCGGCACGGCAAAACCAAAGAGCAAGAGCATGCCCACCGCCGCGCCCTGCACCACTGGCAGCAGACCCGGCGCTGGCAGCGGCGTCGCCAGCAACTGCGCTAGCCACGCGTGCAACACGAAATGGGCAAGGTAACCCAGGGCGCAGCCAAGGCTGACGGCGAGCACACCCAGCGCGGCAAACTGCCCCAGATAGAGGCGTAACAGGAGAGCCTGCGTCGCACCGAGGCAGCGCATTACCGCACAGGGATCGAGGTGGCGCTGTGCATAGCGCCGTGCGGCGAGCGCCACGGCCACCGCCGCCAGGACCACCGTCAACAAGGCCGAAAGACCGAGGAATTTCTGCGCCCGGTCGAGTGCGGTGCGGATCTCCGGTCGGCCATTCTGCGCGTCTTCTATGCGCTCGCCATGCGCCAGGCGCGGCTCGATGTCGCGCTGAAAGCGCGTGACAAGCAGCGCATCGCCGGCCAGCAGAAGGCGATAGCCGACTCGGCTGCCGACCTGCAGCAAGGCCGTTGCCGGCAGATCGTCGAGATTCATCAGTAGGCGTGGTGCGACGCTGAAGAAATTGATGCCGCGATCCGGTTCCAGGGTCAGGACGGCATCAACGCGCAGTGATGACTGCCCGACGGTGACCCGGTCGCCAACGCCTGCCGCCAGCGTCGACGCCAGACGCTCGTCGATCCAGATCGCGCCACGTGCGGGGATCCCTTCGGCAAGCTCATCCGGCATATTTCGCGCCGGCGCGATGCGCAAGGCGCCGCGCAGCGGATAAGCGGCACTGACGGCCTTGACCTCGGCCAGTTGGGCATGCAGGTCGGCGCCCTCGCCGCGCATCACCATGCTCGGGAAAGTTTGCGTCTCCGCCACTTGCAAGCCGCGCGCGCGCGCCTCGTCGGCAAAGCTCGCCGGCCATGGATGATCCGCCACCAGCAGCAGATCGGCACCGAGTAGCTGGTGCGACTCCCGCTCGAGTGCCTGTCGCACGCGGTCGGTAAAGAAGCCAACGGCCGTCAACGCAGCCACCGCAACGACCAGCGCCGCCGCCAGCAAGCGCAACTCGCCGCCGCGCGCGTCGCGGCGCAGCATCCGCCAGGAAAAGGACCACCAGTTCATTGCCAGAAGGTACAGGGTAGACCGACCACGGTACAAGAAGAAAAGCTTCGCGGCGGCAACGCAAAAGAGCCCGGCCCGGCCCTGCCGAAAGCCTTACTCAAGGTCTCGCAGGGCTTGTACCGCCTCTTCGACCCGCCGCACGGGGATCACCTCGATGCCGGCGATACTCTGCCGGGGCTGGTTGGCTTCGGGAATCAGGGCGCGCGTGAACCCGAGCTTGGCGGCTTCACGCAGACGCTCCTGGCCGCGCGGCGCCGGGCGAATTTCGCCGGCCAGGCCAATTTCGCCAAACACAATAAGTTTATCTGGTAGTGCTTTGTTTTTTAGAGACGAAACTATCGCCAAGAGAACCGCCAGATCGCCTGCAGGCTCGGCGATCTTGACGCCGCCAACGGCGTTGACGAAGACGTCCTGATCAAAGCAAACCACGCCGGCGTGACGATGCAGGACCGCCAGCAGCATCGCCAAACGTTGCGCATCGACACCCACCGTCAGCCGTCGAGGATTACCGTGCGCCTGATCGACCAGTGCCTGGATCTCGACCAGCATCGGCCGCGTGCCTTCCTGGGTGACCAGCACGCAGGAACCGGGAACGTCGTGGCCATGCTGCGAGAGAAAGATCGCCGAGGGATTGCTCACCCCTTTCAGGCCACGGTCGGTCATGGCGAAGACGCCGATCTCGTTGACCGCGCCGTAGCGATTCTTGACGGCGCGGATCAGGCGAAAGCTGGAGTGCGTGTCGCCCTCGAAATAGAGCACCGTGTCGACGATATGTTCGAGCACCCGCGGCCCGGCCAAAGCGCCCTCCTTGGTCACATGGCCAACCAGGATGACCGTGATTCCGGTCTGTTTGGCCAGTCGGGTCAGTTGCGCCGCACATTCGCGAACCTGCGCGACCGAGCCAGGTGCGGAGTTGAGCTGATCCGACCACAGGGTCTGGATCGAGTCGATCACCGCCACCTGCGGCTTCGCGTGCTGCAGGGTGGCGAGGATTTTCTCGAGGTTGATCTCGGCGAGCAAGCGGAGCCCGCGCGTCTCGAGCGACAGACGACGGGCGCGCATCGCAATTTGCTGGCCCGACTCTTCGCCGCTGACGTAGAGCACATTGCGCGCTGGCGCGAGCGCCGCCAGCGCCTGCAGCAGCAAGGTGCTCTTGCCGATCCCCGGGTCGCCACCGATCAGCACGACGCCGCCGGCCACCAGTCCACCGCCCAGCGCGCGATCGAACTCGCCGATTCCGGTCGGCAAACGGTCTTCTTCGCGGGCTTCGATTTCCGAAAGCGTCTGCAGACCGGCAGTACCCCCCAGCGCTGCAAAACGTCGCTGCGGGCTACCGGCAGGGGCTTCGGCAATGGTTTCGACCAGGGTATTCCATACGCCACAGCCGGGGCACTGTCCCTGCCATTTGGCGGCACTGGCACCACACTCGGTGCACGAGAAAATGGTCTTCGGTGTACCCACTGACCTGGCCATGCTCAGACTTCGCGCACCGGCACGCGGCGGGCCAGCGCACAGAACAGCTCATAGCTGATGGTGCCCGCCGCAGTCGCCACCTCGTCGGCGGGCAGGCCATCGCCCCAGAGCACCACCGGGCTATGCACACCGGCATCGGGCAGATCGGTGAGATTACAGGCCAGCATGTCCATCGACACCCGACCGAGTGTCTGCGTTCGCCGGCCGGCAACGACGATCGGCGTGCCACCGGGCGCGTGACGGGGGTAGCCGTCGGCATAACCGCAGGCAACGATACCGACCCGGGTCGGCCGTTGCGCGACAAAGGTGCCTCCGTAGCCGACGCGTTCGCCGACGGCGATTTCCTGCACTGCGAGGATCCGGCTGGCGAGCGTCATCACCGGTTTCAGATCGAAGCTGGCCGCATCCTGGTCGGCAAACGGACTGCCGCCATAGAGCATGATGCCGGGCCGCACCCAGTCATGGGCCGTCTGCGGATAGCGCAGGATGGCAGCCGAGTTGGCCAGCGAGACCGGAAATGCCGCTGCCGCGGCCCAGCCGGCGGTCATTTCCGCAAAACGTTCCAGTTGCCAGGCGATGCAGCGCTGACCGCCATCGCCGTCTGCTTCGGCGAAGTGCGTCATCAGCGTTACCGTGCCGACGGAGGGTGACACCGCGAGTTCACGTCTGGCCGCTGGCAACTGCTCGGCCGTCAGGCCGAGCCGGTGCATGCCGCTGTTGAGCTTCAGATAGATCGGCAGGCGAACCGGCAGGGCTGCCTGACGCAACATCTGCAGTTGCTCGAGGCAATGCACGACGACGGTTAACCCGCGCTCAGCGCAGACGGTCAGATCGGCCGCCTCGAAAAAGCCCTCGAGCAGCAGGATCGGCTGACGGATGCCCGCCTCGCGCAGGGTAATCGCCTCCTCGAGATCGAGCAGTGCGAAACCGTCGGCAACGTCGCCCAGCGCAAGCGCAGCCCGCCGCAGGCCATGACCGTAGGCGTTGGCTTTGACCACTGCCCACGCCTTCGCCGCACGCGCGTGGCGGGTAGCGTGCTTCCTGGCGACCAGATAGTTGTGACGCAGCGCCGCCAGGTCGATGCGGGCCTCGATCGGACGCGGCATCAGGCAGACAACTCCTTGAGCTTGTTCCTGGCGAACTCGACGAAGCTGAGTACCACCTGCGAGCGGAATCTTTCCTTTGGATAGACCAGCGACAAGGTCCGCTTCAGGGCCGGCCGCAGCGGGACGGCAACCAGAGTCCCCAGTTGGCGCTCCTTCTCGAAGCTCGCCCGCGAGACGATGGAGAATCCCAGGCCGGTGGCCACCACGCCCTTCAGCACTTCCAGACTGGACAACTCCATCACCACCCTGAGTTGTTCTGGCTCGACGCCGCAGGCCCGCAAATAGCTGTCGGTGACTTCCCGCGTACTCGAGCCGGGTTCGCGGGCAATGAAGTCATACGCCAACAGGCTGCGAGCCTCGATCTCGGCATGGCGTGCCAGGGGATGATCCGGTGTGCAGACCACCTGCAATTCGTCGTCGCCGCAGACCTCGTATTGCAGGTTTGGCTGGCTCACCGGCGATTCGATCAGGCCGATGTCGAGGGTATGGGCGGCGATGGCGTTGCTGATCACCTCCGAGTTGGCGACCGTCAGCCGGGCGCGAACCTGCGGATAGCGCACGTTGAACTCGCCGAGGATCGGCGGCAGCATGAACTCGGCAATCGTCGTGCTCGCGCCAACCAGCAGGCTGCCACTCATCTGCCCGGTCATCTCGGCGACGCGGATGTCGAGTTCGGCCGACAGTCCCAGGATCCGCTCAGCGTAGTCGAGCACCAGTTCGCCGGCTGCGGTGAGCGAGATGCGCCCGCCACCACGGTCGAAAAGGCGGGTATTGAAGCGTTCTTCGAGTTGCTTGATCTGAAAGGTCACCGCCGGTTGGGTCATGTGCAGCGCCTCACCAGCCTTGGTGAATGATAGGTGCTTGGCCACGGCGTGAAACACCTGCAAGCGACGATCGGCCATCAGCCCTCTCCCTGTTTCGACTTCTCTTCATATTCAAACACAAAACCACGGCAGCGGACAGCGAGACACAGGCCAGACTCGCCCCCGGTGACGGCTGGCGTTGCTAACAAGTTACGGCCTTTCATGGTATAAGCCCAGCTTATCAAAAATAGCCGCATCCAGAGTGCTCCATGCCTTTCGGCTTCTACATCATTATGGCAGCGCAATTTTTTTCCGCGCTGGCCGACAACGTGCTACTCATTGTCGCCATCTCGATCCTGCGAGACATGCAGGCGCCGAGTGAGTATGAGCCACTGCTGAAAACCTTTTTCACCGTCTCCTACGTCGTTCTGGCCGCCTTTGTCGGTGCCTTCGCCGACTCGATGCCCAAGTGGCGGGTGATGTTCATCAGCAACGGCATCAAGATCCTGGGCTGCGCGATGATGTTCTGGGATGTCCACCCCTTGCTGGCCTATGCGGTGGTCGGTCTAGGCGCCGCAGCCTATTCGCCGGCCAAGTACGGCATCCTGACCGAGTACCTGCCGCACCGCCTGCTGGTCGTCGCCAACGGCTGGATCGAAGGATTGACGGTCGGCGCGATCATCCTTGGCGTCGTCGTCGGCGGCTTGCTGATCAGACCCGACATCGCCGAGGCTCTGCTGGGCTTCGATTTCCCGTTGATTGACACGGGTGTCGATACGGTCGGCGAAATGGCCATTTCTTTTGTTGCCGTTTTCTACCTGCTGGCCGGACTGTTCAATCTTCGTATTCCCGACACCGGGGTCGATCACCGCGTGCTGCACAAGAACCCCTGGTACCTGCTGCGCGAGTTCAATCATTGCCTCTGGCTGCTCTGGCGTGACCGTCTGGGCCAGATTTCCCTGGCCGTGACGACGCTCTTCTGGGGCGCTGGCGCCACCCTCCAGTTCATCGTCATCAAGTGGGCCGAAGCCTCGCTAAACTTCGACCTGTCGAAGTCCAGCATGCTGCAGGGGGTCGTCGCCCTTGGTGTGGCACTCGGTGCCGTTGGCGCCGCACGGATTATCACCCTGCGCAAGTCGGTGCGCGTCATTCCGCTCGGTATCGCGATGGGAATTATCGTTCTGGCGATGAACTTCGTCCATCACACCTGGCTCGCGGTCCCGTTGCTGGTACTGATCGGCGCGCTCTCCGGCTTCTTCGTGGTGCCCATGAACGCCCTGCTGCAGCACCGCGGCCACATCCTGATGGGTGCCGGCCATTCGATTGCGGTGCAGAACTTCAACGAGAATCTGTCGATCCTGGCGATGACCGGCGCCTATTTCGTGATGGTCCGCTGCGAGATGTCGATCTACCTGGTGATTACGCTGTTCGGCCTGTTTCTCAGCAGCTCGATGTTCCTCGTCAAACGCCGCCACGAAGCCAACCAGCGGCACCGCGATGACGTGATCCACCTCGATGACAGCAAGCACTGAAGCGCAGTCACCGCGCGCTTGGGTGCTTACCTGGCCGCGTTGAGCTGCTTGACGCCAGCGACGAAGCGTGCCAGCGTAGCCGACAGGACGCCACGCGGGATCGACATTTCGATCAGCTGGAAGCGGCCGCGCTTCGCCACCGCCGAGTCGAGGGCCGCCTTGAGCTCCGCGCGGGTCGCCACCCGAATGCCATCGCCACCCAATCCGCCAGCCATTTCGGCGAAACCCCAGTGGCCGAGGTCGTTGAACGACGATTCCGGCTGGAAGGTGCGCAGCATTTCCCAGCTGGCGTTGTTGAACACCAGGACGATCGGATCCCAGCCATAGCGCTGGCAGTTGCCGAGTTCCCAGCCGGTCATCTGGAACGCTCCGTCTCCTACCAGGATCAACGGCCGCTGTCCGGTGGCGGCCTGCACACCCAGACCGGCCGGCACCCCGAAGCCCATCGTCGCGTAGTAGCCTGGCGCCACCAGCGCGGTGTGCTCGATGTCCATGGCCGTGAACAGGCAGTCGCCGATATCCGAAGCGATCGGCAGCTTGCCGTGCTCGGCCATCAGGTCGTTGACCGCCGCCGCGATGTCGGTCGGGGTCAGCGTTGCCTGATCGGCGACCATGCCACGCGGGAAGATTCGCGGCGTCATCGCATAGGCGCTGTCGCCCGCCGGCGCACCTTCCAGCAGGCGATCGACCAGCGCCGTGAGCGGAATCTGCGGATAGCTATGGTAGCCCATGCTCACCTGCCCATCGAGTGCCTGAATGGTCTTGCGCAGGTCGATCTTGCTGGCCGAGACGCCGAAGTTGGTGTCGCAGATGATCACCCCGAGCAGGAAGAGGCCGTCCGAGTTCTCGACCAGTTCGGTCACCTCGGGCAGACCGGCAACGCCCATGTAGGTACCGATCAAGGGGACATCGGCATCAGCCAGCAGGCCGCGTCCCATGAAGCTGGTGACCACCGGCAGACCAAGGCGGCGGGCGAGTTCGGCCACCCGCTGCTCAAGGCCAAAGCGACGGACCTCGACGCCGACCATCAGCGCCGGCCGGGCAGCCCGTTTCAGGCGCTCGCGAATCTCGTCTACGCAGGCATCGAGCGCGTCCTGATCGACTGCCGGCGCTGGTTCGGCGCGCACTGCCTGACAAGGCGCACCGACCATGTCACGCGGCAGCTCGATATACACCGGCCGCGAAAGGCGTCGACAGTTGCCGAGCACGCGAGCGATGTCGCTGGGCGCTCGGCCGGCGTCGTCGAGCCGCACCTGGTCGCAGGTGATTTCCCTGAAGATCTGGAACTGCGAGTCGAGCGTCTTGGCCTGATGATGCAGCAGCAGCCCGGCTCGCGACTCGTTCTTGCCCGGTCCGCCCGACAGCACTACCAGCGGCGATTTCTCGGCATAGGCGGCGGCGACCGGGTTGATCATGTTCAACGCACCGGCGCCATAGGTCACCGCAGCGACGCCGAGTCCGCCGACCATCCGTGCTGCGGCGTCGGCAGCGAAACCGACACCGGGCTCGTGCGACAGCGTGTACAGCGGCAGGATCTGCGATTCCTCGATGATCTTGAAAAAGGGCAGCGCGAAGTCGCCGGGAATGCCGAAAATCTGGCGCGCACCGTGCGCTTTCAAGGCTTGCAGCAAGGACTCTGTCAGCTTCATTGGTGCCCCTCCCCAGTTTCTCTGAAAGAGACCATAATGCCAGCAATCGCGCGCAGAAGGTGTTGGAAAAACCGCCAACCATCCTTATACTGCGCACATTTCATGCGCGGATTGGGCAAATAATGTCAAAGATCACCATTGATCGCTATGATCTTGCACTTCTTGATGCGTTGCAGCGCAAGGGTAACGCGACCAACGCGGTGCTCGGCGAGCAGATCCGCCTTTCAGCGTCACAGATCAGCCGTCGCATCCAGCGGCTTGAAGAGGATGGCGTCATTGCCGGCTACGTGGCTTTGCTCGCTCCCTCGGCGCTGGGCCTGGGGGTTACCGCATTCGCCCAGGTGATCCTCGAAAGTCACGGCGACACGGCCAGCGAAACCTTCGAAAGCGCTGTCGCCGCGATGCCGGAAGTGCTGGATTGCTTCTCGATCAGTGGTGATGCCGACTACATGCTGAGGATCGTTGCGCCCGATCTGGGCGAGTTCTCGGAACTGATGATGAAGCGTCTGCTGCGTCTGCCGGGCGTCGCCCGCATCAAGACCAGCATCGCTCTGCAAACGGTAAAGCAAACGCATATGCTGCCCACCGGGCACCTGACCCAGCCCAGCAAGCCCCGGCAGCGGGTGCGCTTCGCCGAAGATTAGAGAAGGAGCGGAGCATTTGGCAGTTCGTCCGGATTTTCTGTGGACGCCGGGAAGTGCTCACGCAAGGTGTTGGTAATGGTGCGCAGCGCAAGCAAGGTCCCGTTCTCGAAATCTCCGGCCGCGAAAGCGGCTTCCATTTTCTGGCAGACACTGTCCCAGAACTCCTGGCCGACCTTGGCATCGATTCCTCGATCCGCCACAATCTCCACCCGCCGGTCGACCAGTTGTAGGTAAATCAGCACGCCGCTGTTGTGCTCCGTGTCCCACACGCCCAGCTGTGAAAACAGGTCGATCGCACGCAGGCGCGGGGACGCGCCGCGTAACAAGCCCGACAGCGGCAGGCTGGCTTCGACCACCAGCCGCAACTCGCCAAGGTGCACCGCCTCGGAAGCGGCAACCGCCTGTGCAATCCGGCGCAGTAGTTGCGGCGAAAATGCGCGCCGCACCCACCAGTCGGGCAGGACCATGTGGCGTAGCAGTCGCTTCAATGGCATCACCATCGTCCCGAAGCGCCACCACCGCCAAAGCCGCCACCGCCCCCTGAAAACCCACCCGAACGACCACCCCCACCGCCCCACGGACCACCGCGCGAAGTTCCGCGGCCCGCACTCAGGGCGCCGGCAAACAGCGAAACGACGAACGCGACCAGACCAAGGATCGCCGCCAGCAGCAGCGACGACAGCAGCAGCGACGCAATCACCGCAGCGGCGACGGCAACGATGCCCGCTGCCAGCAGACGTCCGAAAACGGCTCGCAGCACGCGGCCAACGACGAAAACCAGGAAGATTCCGGCGAACAGCAGCGTGTCGAAGGCGTCTCCGACCCGGGCCTGCTGGCGTCCCTCGCTGCGCGGTGCCGGCAGTGGCTCGTCGGCAACGACCTTGGTCATCGCGTCGACGCCGGCGTCGATACCGCCGTAGAAGTCGCCCTGCTTGAAGCGCGGGGTGATCGTCTCGCTGATGATGCGTTTGGCGGTGGCATCGTTGAGCGCGCCCTCAAGGCCATAGCCCACTTCGATGCGCAGGCGCCGATCATCCCTGGCGACCAGCAGCAGTGCGCCGTCGTCGACGCCCTGCCGACCCAGCTTCCATGCCTCGACGACGCGCAGCGCGTACTGCTCAATGGCTTCGGGCCGGACGGTCGCGACGATCAGAACCGCGATCTGCGACCCTTTTTCGCGCTCGAAGGCAGCCAGCTTCGCCTCGATCGCCGCCTTTTGCGCGCTCGACAGCGTACCCGTCAGGTCGGTGACCCGGGCTTCAAGAGGCGGCACCGCCTGCTGCTCGGCGCCAGAGGCAAAGCTACCGCCGAGCAGCAGCAGCAGGGAAAACAGCCAAGCCACCGGCCGGGCAGGAAACTTGGGCATCGGCTAGTAGGCGGCTGCCGGCGCGCTCGTGCCGCCGCCAGCGGGTGCCGAAAAGTCAACTTTCGGCGCCGTCGAGATTGCTTTCTCGTCGTCGACCGTGAAATTCGGTTTCACCGCGTAGCCGAAGACCATCGCCGTCAGATTGTTCGGGAACGTGCGCACCGAGACGTTGTAGCTTTCGACCGACTTGATGTAGCGGTTGCGGGCTACCGTAATCCGGTTCTCGGTGCCCTCGAGTTGCGCCTGCAGGTCGCGAAAGGCGGCGTCCGCTTTCAGTTGCGGATAGTTCTCGGCGACCACCAACAGTCGCGACAGGGCGCTCGAGAGTCCGGCCTGTGCCTGCTGGAAGCGGGCCAGAGCGGCTGGATCGTTGGCCAGTTCCGCTGTCGCCTGGATGGCACCGACCTGCGCGCGTGCCTGTGTGACCTGGGTAAACACTTCCTTCTCGTGACTGGCATAGCCCTGCACGGTACGGACCAGATTGGGCACCAGATCGGCTCGCCTCTGGTACTGGTTGAGCACCTCCGACCAGGCCGATTTGACTGCTTCGTCGCCGGCCTGAAAGGCGTTGTAGCCGCAGCCGGAGAGCAGGCTGGCAAGCAGGACGACGATGGCGACCAGGCGAATGCGCATGACGGTTTCCTTTCCGGGAGATGAACAGAGCAAGCGAGAAATGGCGACGTTCAGGGCTTTCTCAAGGGTGTCGCCCGCTCACATCGGCAGCGAAGGGACTGCCTTCGCGGTACGCATCAGCGTGCGGGCGCGGCACAGATCCTCCCAGGCCTTGGCCTTGTCCGGCATGCTGCGCAGGAGATAGGCCGGATGATAGGTCACCACCACCGGAATCGCCTGGCCGTCGCTTTCCGCTGCCGGATAAACGAAAGGCTTGCCGCGTAAGCTGGCCAGCGAACCCAGCTCACCGAGCACGGCATGTACCGCCGCCCGACCGAGCAGAACGATCAGTCTGGGCCGGATCAAGGCGATCTGGCGCCTCAGATAAGGCGCGCAAACGGCCATCTCGGCAGCCTCCGGCGTGCGGTTGCCTGGCGGGCGGCATTTCACGGCATTGGCGATGTAGACGTCGCTGCCACGCTTCAGATCGATTGCCGTGAGCATGGCATCGAGCAACTTGCCCGCCGCTCCGACGAAAGGCTCGCCGCGGGCATCCTCTTCGGCCCCCGGCCCTTCGCCGATGAACAGCCAGTCGGCACTGGTGTCACCGACGCCAAGCACTGCCTGCCGGCGCTCCTGGCAGAGGCCGCAGGCACGACAGTCGGCGACGCCTTGCCGTAGTCCATCCCAGTCGAGGTCAGCGATCTGTTGCTCGCGATCGGTCACCGAAGCTCCGCTTGCGCTAACGCCTGGCGTGGCAAAACTGGCCGTGACTGCCGCGACCGGCGGCGAACCCTGCTCGACCGACGCCTCGGCGATCAGCACCGGCGTCATTCGCCCGACTGACGGCTGCGCACGCAGTTTCCACTGCGGCGACAGACCCATCTCGCGCAGCAGTTGTGCACGCGTCAAAGCCGTTTCGTCGGGGGGGGTACCAGCACTCATGCCGAAAACTCTTCCAGCGCATGCTGCAGCACCAGCGCGTCTTCGCGGCCTGCCTCTGCCGCGTAGTAGCCACGCCGCGCCCCTATCTGCTGAAAACCGAAATGCCGGTAGAGCACCAGCCCTTTGCGGTTCGATGGACGCACCTCAAGCAGAAGCGTTTTGGCACCTCCCTGACGCGCAACCCGCATCGCATGGCGCAACAGACGGGCGCCGTAACCCAGTCCCTGGTGCCTTTCGGCGACGCTCAGGTTAAGCAGGTGCGCTTCATCGAGCGCCAGCATCAGCACAAAATAGCCCACCAGTTCGCCGGCCACACGGCAACCCCAGGCGCTGTAACCGGAGGCGATCGAATCGACGAAATTGCCACGGGTCCACGGAAAAGGATAGATCGCCTGCTCCACTTCCAGCATCTCGTCGATGTCCCGATGGCCCAGTGGCAGCATCTCGATCCGCGGTCGCAGCACGGCGCTCACGCCTTGCCCCCTTTGGCCAAGCGCTCGGCAACGGTGAGCGCCACTTTGTCACGCACGTACAGCGGCACCGCCTCGGCGACATCAACGGTCTCGCCGCGCGCCAGCCATGACGCCGCCAGGATGGCGACGGAGCCCGCATCCGGCATCCTTTCAGGCTGCCACTCCTGCACGCACCCCGAGAGCCGCTCACGCAGGGCCGCGTAGGCGGCCAGCCCGTTACCGCAGGCCAGCCAGCCAGAGGAGTCGGGAATCGGCACTGCCGATGGGTGATAGACGCCCACCGGACCGAGCAGACGGGCCGCCGCATAGCAGCCGTAGTAGACTTCACCCATGCGCGCGTCAAGTGCCACGATCACCTGTTCGCCACCGCTGGCCAGAGCCATGGCATCAAGGGTGCCGACCGGAATCACCGGCAGGTCGTGGGCAAAGGCCAGACCCTGGGCAACACCGCAGGCGACACGCAGGCCGGTAAACGAACCCGGGCCGGCAGCAAAGGCGACGGCGTTGAGGTCGGCGAAGCCGAGCCCGGCTTCGCGCATGGTCGCCCGAATCAGTGGCAGCAGGGTTTCCGAATGTGAAACACCTGCCGGGCAAGCACGCCGCGTCACCGCACCGTCGCACCACAGAGCAATGCTCCCCAGTTCGGTCGAAGTCTCGATGGCAAGCAGATTCATGCGCCGTATTCTACTCGCCCTTGTCGCCGGCGTCGTCCGTGGCCTCCTTTGCCGGACATGGCGACAGGCCACCTCGACGGTGCCGGAAACGCTGGCGCCGGCCGCTGTTTCTCACCACGGCGGGGTGCCCACCAGACGCTGACGACGGCGTCCACCCGTGCCTCTGGTTTGGCCGCCCGGACCTTTGCCGATACAATGGCGAAGCCGTCGAGGCGATGACATCGCCCTCGATTTCACAACCACTGGATAGAAAGTGCCGCGATGAAAGTGATGCTACTGACCCGAGAATATCCGCCCAACGTATACGGTGGAGCGGGCGTTCACGTTGAGTACCTGGCCGACGAACTCGCCAGGCTGATGCACGTCGAAGTCCGCTGTTTTGGTAACCAGGACACGGTCAGCGGCGGCGTGCGGGTCAAGGGTTACCCGTTCGGCAAGGGAAGTTTCGCACATGTGGACAAAAAGCTCAGTGGCGCGCTGGACACCTTCGAAACCAATCTGGAGACCTTGAGCGAGCAGGTCGACGCCGATCTGGTGCACGTGCACACCTGGTACGCGCACCTAGGCGGCATCCTGGCGAAGAACCTCTACGGCATCCCGCTGGTCCATACCGTGCACTCGCTGGAACCCCTGCGACCGTGGAAACGCGAACAGCTCGGCTGCGGCTACGACATGTCGTCGTGGATCGAACGCACCTCGCTCAACATGGCGGATGCGGTGATCGCCGTTTCGCAGGGAACCAAGGCCGACATCCTCGAGCATTTCGACATCGACCCGGACAAGATCTCGGTGATCTACAACGGCATCAAGGTCGAGCAATACCATCCGACGATGGATACCGACACCCTTGAGAAGTACGGCGTCGATCCGGACCAGCCCTTCGTTCTGTTCGTCGGCCGGATCACCCGCCAGAAAGGTATCCTGCACCTGGTCAACGCGGTCAGGTACATCAACCCTGACGCTCAGATCGTCCTCTGCGCCGGCTCTCCCGACACTGCGGAAGTGCGTGCCGAGATGGAAGCGGCGGTCAAGGCCGTGCGACACGAGGGGTTCAAGAACCTGATCTGGATTCAGGAGATGCTCAGCAAGCCCGAAGTCATCCAGCTCTATTCGCACGCCAGGGTGTTCTGCTGCCCGTCCATTTATGAACCTTTCGGGATCATCAACCTCGAAGCCATGGCCTGCGGCACCGCCGTGGTGGCGAGTGCGGTCGGCGGCATCAAGGAAGTCGTCGTCGATGGCGTCACCGGCTACCTGGTACCGCTCGAGCAACTACACGTGGCGCCGTTCGAACCGGTGGACCCGGACCGATTTTCGCGCGACCTCGCGGTGGCGATCAACAAGGTTCTCGACGACCCGCAACTCGCCGAGTCGATGGCCGTTGCCGGCCAGCAACGAGCGCGCGAAGTGTTCAGTTGGTCGAGCATCGCCGAACAAACCAAGCAGCTCTACGATTCGCTGCTGCGCTAGGGACCCCCTTGCCCTCGTCCGATCCGCAGGGTCAACGCACCCCGGATCGAGCGGGCCACGCACTGACGGCCCTCACCGCCGTCGCCATTCAGATCAGATCGTCTTTGTTCCGGCCCCACCGGTTCAGTACTAAGGAGCCCCAGAAATGATTCCTCAAGACTACCCACGTGTAAACATCGAAGCCGTTCAGCCGCAGATCGACTGCGGCCGCTACCCGATCAAGCGCGTCGTCGGCGAAAGCGTTGCCGTCAGTGCCGACATCTACAAGGAAGGACACGACAAGCTGGCAGCCGTGGTCAAAACGCGCAAGGTGGGCGACAAGAAATGGCAGGAAAGCCCGATGACGCTGGCTCTCAACGACGACTGGACCGGCGGCTTCACGGTCACCGAGATCGGCCCATGGGAATACACCATCGAGGCCTACGCCGATCACTACCTGTCGTGGGTGGAGGAAATCAGCAAAAAGAACGTGCCCGGCGCCAAACTTCAGAGCGAACTGCTCGAGGGGCTGGCGATCATCAGAAAGTCGGTAGCGATGGCGAAAGGCGAAGACCGCACGCGCATCAACGGCATCATCAACGCCATCGAGAGTGCGATGGCCGCCGATGAGCAGCAGGGAGCGGTCGATCTCGGGATCGGCGGTGTGCTGCGCAACCTGATGGCCAGCTATCCCGATCGTAGCGAGGGCTACGAACTGGCACCGACACTGAAGATAACGGTCGTCCGGCCGATCACCCGTTTTGCCGCCTGGTACGAATTTTTTCCCCGTTCGCAAAGCACTACGCCCTTCCGGCACGGCACGCTGCAGGACAGCATCCAGCGCCTGCACGGGATCAAGGCGATGGGCTTCGATGTCATCTACCTGCCGCCGATCCACCCGATCGGCCACAGCTTCCGGAAAGGCAAGAACAACAGCCTCGAAGCCGGCCCCGACGACGTCGGCAGCCCGTGGGCGATCGGCAACGAACACGGTGGCCACACCGGGCTCGAGCCCAAACTCGGCACCTGGGAGGACTGGGATCAGTTCGTGGCGACCTGTCGCGAGCTGGACATCGAGATTGCGCTCGATTACGTGATGAACTGCTCGCCGGATCATCCCTACGTCACCGAGCATCCGGAGTGGTTTTTCCACCGCCCGGACGGGTCGATCAAGTACGCCGAGAACCCGCCAAAGAAATACCAGGACGTGTACCCGCTGAACTTCGGAACCAGCGACCGCGAAGGCCTTTGGCAGGAAATGCTCAGGGTTTTCCTGTTCTGGATCGACAAGGGGGTGACCACTTTCCGCGTCGACAATCCGCATACCAAGCCGGTCGCGTTCTGGGAATGGGTGATCGGCCAGGTGCACAAGAAACACCCGGAGGTGATCTTCCTCGCCGAAGCCTTCACCAAGCCGAAGATGATGCGGCTACTGGCCAAAGCCGGCTACGCGCAGTCGTACACTTACTTCACCTGGCGCAACACCAAGGAGGAGCTCACCGAGTACGTCAGTGAACTGGCCAATGGCCCGATGAAGGAATACTACACCGGCAACTTTTTTGCCAATACGCCGGACATCCTGCCGCCGCTGCTGCAAATCGGCGGCCGGCCGGCGTTCATCATGCGCGCCGTGCTGGCGGCAACCCTGTCCTCGGTCTACGGTATCTACAGCGGTTACGAGCTGTGCGAAAACGAGGCGATTGCGGGCAAGGAAGAATACCTGGACTCGGAGAAATACGAAATCAAGGTACGCGACTGGCGGGCGCCGGGCAATATTGTCGACATCATCACCCGGATCAATCAGGCCCGGCGTGACTCTCCTGCCCTGCACCGCTACAACAACGTACTGTTCCTGGCCACCGACAACGCCAACATCATCGCCTACGCCAAGATGACCGACGATCGATCGGACATCATCGTCTGCGTGGTCAACCTCGACCCTTTCCACAAACAGGTGTCGACCATCCAGATCCCGCTCGGCACCTTCGACATCGCCTGGGACGAGCAGTATCAGGCGCACGACCTGCTCACCGATCAGAGCTATCGCTGGAGCGGTCCGACCGCTTACGTCGAACTCAGCCCCCACACCACCATGGCGCACATCATCAAAATTCGCCGCTGGTAGGCGATCGACCGAAAGGGGTCAGTCAGGCGGAGAGCCGGGGGCCGGTGGAGAGCGGCGAGGCCGCCCCGCCCGGCCCCTGCTGCTCAGTCACCGCCTGCCGCGGCGCGCTTGAACTGCATGTCATCCTGCGAGAGATCGCTGAGTTCGATGCGCACCGGTTGCACCTTCCAGATCTCCGTGCAGTACTCCTGAATCGCCCGGTCAGACGAAAAGAAGCCTGAACGCGCGACGTTGAGGATCGACATCCGGGACCAACGCTCGTAGTCGAGGTAAGCCTCGGACACCCGTTCCTGGCAGTCGATGTACGACTGAAAGTCGGCGAGAAGCATGTAATCGTCATGATTCAGCAGGTGATCCACGAGTGGCCGGAAGACATCCCGGTCGCCCCTGGTGAAGAAGCCGGAGGCGATCAGGTCGATCACTTCGCGAAGTTGCGGGTTGGCGTCGTAGTAGGTACGTGGTCGATAACCGGCGTTCCGCAGCTCCTTGACCTCTGGTGTAGTCATTCCGAACAGGAAGAAGTTGTCGTCGCCTACCTGCTCGCGAATCTCGACGTTGGCGCCGTCCAGTGTGCCGATGGTCAGCGCGCCATTCATCTGGAATTTCATGTTGCCGGTCCCCGACGCCTCCTTGCCGGCCAGCGAAATCTGCTCGGACAGATCGGCCGCGGGGAAGATCGATTGACCGCTCTTGACGTTGTAGTTCGGGAAGAAGACCACCTGCAGCTTGCCCCGCATCGCCGGATCGCGGCCGATGATATCGGCCACCGCGGTGACCAGTCTGATCATCAGTTTGGCCATCCGGTAACCCGGCGCCGCCTTGCCACCGAAGATCACCGTGCGAGGCGCCACCACCAGACCCGGATTGTCTTTCAGGCGCTTGTAGAGCCAGATCACATGCAGCAGGTTGAGGTGTTGTCGCTTGTACTCATGAATGCGCTTGACCTGGATGTCGAACATCGACGTCGGATCAACGTCAACGTGGGCGAAACGCTTGATCTCGTGGACCAGGTGCTCCTTGTTCCGCCGTTTGATGTTGCGCCAGGCTTCGCGAAATGCGGGTTCTTCGGCATACGGTTCGAGCTCGCGCAGGCGCCCCATGTCGGTTACCCAACCGCGCCCGATGGTCTCGTCGATCAGTCGTGACATCGACGGATTCGACAGTAGAACGAAGCGGCGCGGCGTGACGCCGTTGGTTTTGTTGCGGAACTTCTCCGGCCACATCTCGTAGAAGTCCTTGAGGATATCGGACTTGACCAGTTCGCTGTGCAGCGCGGCGACACCATTGACAGCGAAACTGCCGACCACCGCCAGGTGCGCCATACGCACGTAGCGTGCACCGTCTTCATCGATCAGCGACATCCGCCGGAGCCGCTCATCGTCACCCGGAAAGTGGATGCGCACTTCGTCGAGGAAACGCTCGTTAATCTCGCAAATGATCTCGTAATGCCGCGGCAGCACCTTCCTGAACAACTTCAGCGGCCATTTCTCGAGCGCCTCGGGCAACAGGGTGTGATTGGTATAGGCGAAGGTCCGCTGGGTGATCCCCCAGGCCTGGTCCCAGACCATGCCGTAGTCGTCCACCAGCAGGCGCATCAGTTCGGCGACGGCAATCGACGGGTGCGTGTCGTTGAGTTGAACGACGAATTTCTCATCAAATCGATCGAGGTTCTTCTCGCGCTGCAGTTGCAGGCGAATCATGTCCTGCAGGGAACACGAAACGAAGAAGTACTGTTGCTCGAGACGCAGGGTCTGGCCCGCTTCCATTTCATCGTTCGGATAGAGTATCTTGGTCAGTGTTTCCGACAGTACCTGCGCGTCCACCGCCTGATAATAGTTGCCGGCGTTGAAGGCGGCGAAATCAAATGACTCCGGCGCCTCTGAGCTCCACAGCCTGAGCCGGTTTGGCGTGTTGACGCCGTAACCGAGCACCGGCATGTCCCAGGCCGTACCGCGTACCACCTTGGCTGGCATCCATTGCACCCGCAAGCGCCGATTGACGGACGCCTCATACTGATGTTCGGTATGACCGCCAAGCTTGATATCGAAGGCGATGCTCGGACGGTGGATCAACCACGGACTTCCGGAACGCAACCATTTGTCGGTCAATTCGACTTGCCAGCCGTCACGAATGGCCTGCGTGAAGATGCCGAACTCGTAGCGGATGCCATAGCCAATCGCCGGAATCTCCAAGGTCGCCAGCGAGTCGAGGTAGCAAGCGGCCAGCCGCCCCAGACCGCCATTGCCCAAACCCGGCTCTTCCTCCTGATCCAGAAGCACCTCCAGGTCGAGTCCGAGTTCACTCATCGCCTGTTTGGCATTGTCAAAAATACCGAGATTGATCAGGTTGTTGCCCAGCTGCGGACCGATCAGGAATTCGGCCGACATGTAGCAGACGGTGCGACTGCCCTGGTCGCGGTAGGTGCGCGCAGTCTGCACCCAGCGTTGCAGCAGGCGGTCGCGCACAGCGCGCGCCAGCGCCTGGAAGCAGTCGTGGCGCGTCGCAACTTCCGGGAAACGCGCCTGCGAATACACCAGCTTATCCAGGAAAGCGCGCTTCAGCGCGTCCACGCTGAGCCCCATGCGTCGATTGTCGAGTCCTACCAGCGGCGCCGCATCTGCAGACGTCGCTGCCGGAGATTGCTTCTTCTGATTCATATCACACCCCCACCATGTTGGTAATTAATTGCCAAAGCGCGTTCGTCAATCGCCGCTCCGGCGATTGACGTCAGCGGCGAGTCTAAAGCATTGTCGGCAGCCGTGCACCCTGCCGCGTTCGAGGTCTGTTTTTCCCCCTTGCCTGGGCCCTGCGCAACGGCGTCGCGTGTCAACGGCCACCGCCGTGGAGCGCCATGAGGTCCTTGCCGACGCGCGGGCGAACGATTGCTGGTGAGCAAAGTCGGAGCGTCAACGAAGGATGGTGCTAGCATTCCGCAAAACACGAGCTTGCCTTCTATGGCGCCTCCCCAATGCGCCGTGTTCGACCCTACTCAAGCACAGCGAGGAAAACGCACATGACTCTGAGAATCGAAAACCACAAACTGGTCGGTGACCAGGTCAGTCATCGCGACACGCCAAACTGCGGCGGCATCATGGCCCCCAGCTACCTGATCATGCATTACACTGCCGGCCGCTCGGTCGACAGCTCGGTACAGTCGCTGTGCACCCGCAAGCCGCAGGGCAATGCCTCGGCGCATGTCGTTCTCGGGCGCGACGGGCAGATCGTTCAACTGGCGCCCTTCAACGTCGTCACCTGGCACGCCGGCGTCAGCCAGTGGGCCGGGCTGGTAGGGCTCAATTCCCACTCGATCGGTATCGAAATGGACAATGCCGGCCTGCTCCGGCGGGTCGGCAGCCAGTACCAGGCCTGGTTTGCCAAGGTCTATCCGGACGAGGAAGTGATGCTCGCCGCGCATCGCAACGGCGGCCCGGTGTCGCCGTGGCACGCCTACACGGAAGTGCAAATTGCGCGGGCGATGGAACTCGCCGATCTGCTGGTAGACCATTACGGCCTGCAGGACGTACTCGGGCACGAGGATATCGCCCCCGGCCGCAAGACCGACCCGGGACCTGCTTTCCCGCTTGCCGCGGTGCGCAGCCGGGTGCTCGGTCGCGAACAGGACGAACCGCAGCACTATGTGGTCATTGCCAGCAGCCTGAACATTCGCCAGGGACCCGATGCCAGTTCCGAACGCGTCACCACAGCGCTGAAGAAGGGAACCGAGCTGCTACTGCTCGAAGCGCGTGACCGATGGAGTCTGGTGGAAGTTGTCGCCGACCCCGAGGTCGAGGGCTGGGTGAGCAACGCCTACATCGCACCGATCGACGGCGGCCGAGACGCTGCCGTCCCGAGGTTCACGGTTGCCGGACCGGCCTCCACCGATCCGACCTTCGCCCCCACCAGGCTGAAAAAAGGTGCCGGCAAGGGCAAGGCAGCGAAAAAGGCGCGCCGGGCGCAAAAGCTCCATGCCGAGTCGGACAATGCCTAGTCCGTCAGGCACTGGCGCCAGTGTCGCGGCCCCGCGTTACCGCTGACCGAAGACCGACAGCGGCACGTCAGTGGCCCAGCTGTTCATCAGCTACCGGACCTCCGATGGCAAGGACAAGGCAACCGCCCTGGCGCGCGATCTCGGCGCCCTGTTTGGCGACCAACAGGTCTTCCTCGACAAGGACGATTTGCGCGCCGGCGTCCGCTGGCGCGACGAAATTGCGCGAACGCTCCGGACCCAACCGGTGCTTCTGCTTTTGCTCACGCCGCAGCTGCTGGCCGCCACCGACGATCACGGGCAATTGCGCATCGCCGATCCGGCCGATCCGGTGCGGCGCGAACTCACCGACGCGCTGGCCGGCGGCGCGCACCTGATTCCGCTGCTCTGCGACGGACTGGTGGCGCCACCGCAAGCCGCCGATCTGCCAGCGCCGTTCAACCGTCTCGGCGAGTTCACCTGGCGTCAGTTGCGTGCCTACGACTGGGCGCACGATGTCCAGCGTCTGGTGG
>NZ_JAVTWB010000136.1:49982-58527 GCF_032229525.1 Accumulibacter sp.
ACCTGGCGTCAGTTGCGTGCCTACGACTGGGCGCACGATGTCCAGCGTCTGGTGGACGATCTGCGCGCGCTCGGCATCGCCCCGGCGGAGCAAGGGGCACCAAATGACGCGGCGACTAGCGATCCCGATCCCGCTGCGCGTCGACGCTGGCTGCTGCCGGCCGCGGCCGCGGCGCTGCTGATGGCTCTGGGGGTCGGCTGGTACGCCCTGCAGCCGATAGCGCCGACAACGCCGGCCCCCCAGCCGCCATCAACAACGGTGAGCGCCGCAAAACCTTCGACCAATTACCCCGCCGACGTCAGCGGCACGTGGCTGGCCACCCTCGCCCCTGATGAGACCCTCTCACTGTCACTACGGCAGTCAGGCGAACAGGTCGAGCTGAACAGTCGGCCGGTGCCGATCAGTCAGCGTGCGGACTGGGCCGACTACCGCCGTTTCTGGCGCGAGCGCTTCGGTAGCGAACTGGACTTCATCACCTACCGCGGCCAGGGGAGCGCCAGCAGTCGTCCGGGTGACGATCTGGTGATCGACGTCGCACTGCAGATCGTCAGCAGTCCTGGCGACACCCTGGTCGACTCTGGCAACCTGCACGCCACGCTCAACCCGGAAGGTACCCGCATGGCTGGCACCCTTTGGCTCAACAGCAAGCAGGCCGAACGCCCGCTACGCCTGGAGCGGACACCGAAAGCGAATTGAGCTTTCGAGAAGCGGCTTTCTGCACTCGGGACGCGCGGTGTCGGATCCACCGATGCCGACGCAGCGGCTACGCATCCCGCCCGCCGGCTATGGCCGGCACGCCAGGAAATCAGGGGTCCCGGAAGATCAGCACCACCGCCTCCGTAGCAACCCCCTCACCACGCCCGACAAAACCCAACCGCTCACCGGTTTTCGCCTTGACGTTGACGCAGTCCACCGCCACCTGCAGGTCGGCGGCGATATTGGCGACCATCTGCGGCAGATAGGGCGCCATCTTCGGCTGCTGGGCGATGATCGTCGCGTCCACATTGCCGACCTGCCAGCCTGTCTGCGCCAGCAGCACCATCGTCGCCCGCAGCAGCTGGCGGCTGTCGGCACCGCGATAGCGCTCGTCGGTATCGGGGAAGTGGCGGCCGATGTCGCCCAAGGCCGCGGCGCCGAGCAGGGCGTCGGTGATCGCGTGCAGCAGGGCATCGGCGTCGGAATGGCCGAGCAGGCCAGACCCATGCGCGATGTCGACCCCGCCGAGGATCATCTTGCGTCCCGGAACCAGCGCGTGGACGTCACCACCCTGGCCGACGCGGATCATTCGTCCACCCGCGCCCTGCCCTGCAGGATCAGCTCGGCCAGGCGCAGGTCGGCCGGGAAAGTCACCTTGAAGTTGCTGATGTCACCAGCGACCAGCCGGGGGTTGAAACCGGCAGCCTCGATTGCCGACGCTTCGTCGGTGCCGTCCGTGTGTTCAGCCAGCACCCGACACAACAAGCCATAGCGAAACATTTGCGGTGTCTGTGCCTGCCACAAGCCGTCTCGCGACTCGGTGCGTGCCACGCGCTGCTCATCGTCGGCGCGCTTCAGCGTATCGGCCACCGGTACGGCGAGAATGCCGCCGACCGGATCGTCGGCCAGTTGCTCACAGAGGGCGGCCAGGTTCGCTTGCGACAGACAGGGGCGCGCCGCATCGTGCACCAGAACCCAGTCGTCGTCGTGAGCAGCTGTCGCGGCGGCGGCCAGCCCATTGGCGACGCTTTCGGATCGGCTCGCCCCGCCACAATAGACGGTCTCCAGCTTGTGGCCGAGGCTTGTCCAATCGTACTGCCGCCACCATCTATCGTCTGGAGAGAGCACCACCCAGACGCGATCGATGGCCTGGCAACGGCACAAGGCGGCTACGCTGTAGTAAATCAGGGGTCGGCCGGCGAGGGACTGGTACTGCTTTGGCGTCTCGCCACCGAAGCGCGATCCGCTGCCGGCGGCGGGGACGATTGCGTAGTGGCGTTGCATGGCGTAATTTTAACCACATACGGTCAGGGGATGACGAAATGAGAGCGCAGCGTTCGCGCCAGGCAAGCACCACCGGGCAGCGCTTGCTGTACCGTCTTGCTGACCGCAGCCAGATCCATCGAGGAGCAAGCAGGTGAGCCAACCGACACCCGACGTTCGTCCGGCCGCCGTCGCCGGCATGTTCTATCCTGGATCGCCAGCCGTTCTGGCCCGCGATGTTCGCCTGCTGCTGACCGACACCTCGCCGGCGCCCGGCCGACGAGCCAAGGCGATCATTGCGCCGCATGCAGGCTATATCTATTCCGGCCCGATTGCCGCCAGCGTCTATGCGCCGTTGCACGCGCTGCGCGACAGCATCCGACGGGTCGTCCTGCTCGGCCCGACGCACCGCGTGGCGGTCAATGGCCTGGCGGCTCCCGCGTCCACCGCCTTCGCCACGCCGCTCGGCGTCGTTCCGGTTGACGCGGAGGCCATCGCCACCATCGCGCATCTGCCACAGGTGGTCGTCAGCGACGACGCGCACGCTCTCGAACACTCGCTCGAAGTGCAACTGCCGTTTCTGCAGACGGTGCTCGACCGCTTCACCCTGGTGCCACTCGCCGTCGGCCGCGCATCGGCCGCACAGGTCGCCGAAGTCCTCGAGTGCCTGTGGGGCGGCGACGAGACGCTGATCGTGATCAGCTCCGATCTGTCGCATTACCTTCCCTACGCGCTGGCGCGGCAGACCGACGCCGAGACCGCACGCCACATCGTCGCGCTCGATGCCCACATTGATCACCAACAGGCCTGTGGCGCCACGCCGGTCAATGGCCTGTTGCTGGCGGCGCGCCGGCATGCCTTGAAGGCGCAACTGATCGATCTGCGCAATTCGGGCGACACCGCCGGTGACCGCTCACGGGTGGTCGGCTACGGCGCTTTCGCCTTCACCGCGGAGACTGCCGATGTCCACTGATCCCCTGGGCAGTGCCTTGCTGGTGATTGCTCGCAACGCCATCGCCAAGCATTTCGGCGGCGCAGCGCAAGCCGTCGACCCGCTTCCGGAACTCGACCAAGCGGGGGCAAGCTTCGTCACGCTGACGCGGGGCGGTCGCTTGCGCGGCTGCATCGGCAGCCTGGAAGCGCAGCGGCCGCTGGCTAGGGATGTCGCCGAGAACGCGTTCGCCGCCGCCTTTCGCGACCCACGCTTTGCGCCGCTCGGCGAGCAGGAGTTTGCCGACGCGCGCGTCGAGGTGTCGCTGCTGACGCCCGCCGAGCCTTTCCCGGTGACCAGCGAGGCCGACGCCCTGGCCCGCCTGCGACCCGGGATTGATGGCCTGATCCTGACCTATGCCCGCCACCGCGCCACCTTCCTGCCGCAGGTTTGGGAGTCGCTCGCCGATCCACGAGAGTTTCTGGCCGAACTCAAGCAGAAAGCCGGCCTACCCGCCGATTTCTGGCACGAAGAGCTCGCCCTGGCGCGTTACGGAGCAAAAAAATGGAAAGAGAAGTGAACCACTCGCTGAAAACGCCGGAATCCACTCACCCGGGTCGCTGGTGGCATGCCATCGCCGGTGAACGCATTCAGTGCGACCTCTGCCCACGCGACTGCAAGTTGCACGACGGCCAGCGCGGCGCCTGCTTCGTCCGCCAGAACCTCGGCGGCGAGATGGTGCTGACCACCTATGGGCGCTCGTCGGGCTTTTGCATCGACCCGATCGAAAAGAAGCCGCTCAATCACTTCTATCCCGGCTCGTCGATCCTTTCCTTCGGCACCGCCGGCTGCAACCTGGCCTGCAAGTTCTGCCAGAACTGGGACATCTCGAAATCGAAGGACATGGACCGCCTGCTCGATGCCGCCAGCCCGGAAGGCATCGCCGCGGCGGCCGCCGCCTACGGCGCACAGTCGGTGGCGTTCACCTACAACGACCCGGTGATCTTTGCCGAGTACGCCATCGACACCGCCATCGCCTGCCGGGAAAGCGGCATCAAGACCGTCGCCGTCACCGCCGCCTATATTCATCCCGAGCCGGCGCGCGAGTTCTTCGCGGTGATGGACGGCGCCAACGTCGACCTCAAGGCGTTCACCGACGACTTCTACTTCAAGCTCTGCGGTGGCCATCTGCAACCTGTACTCGACATCCTCGCCTACATCCACCATGAAACGACCTGCTGGCTGGAAATTACCACCCTCCTGATTCCCGGGCGCAACGATTCACTGGCCGAGATCAAGGCGCTGTCGGACTGGGTGGCCGGCGAACTGGGGCCGGACGTGCCGCTGCACTTCACTGCCTTCCACCCGGACTGGAAAATGAGCGAACTGCCAGCGACCCCGCCGTCCACCCTGACCAGGGCTCGGCGCATCGCGCTGGACGCCGGCCTGCACTACGTCTACACCGGTAACGTGCATGACACCGAGGGCGGCACCACCTTCTGCCCGGGCTGCCAGGCGGCGTTGATCGAGCGTGACTGGTACAACATCCGCCATTACGATCTGCCGGCCGACGGTCGTTGTCCGCACTGCACCACCCAGCTCGCCGGCCACTTCGCCAGCTTCGGCAAGCCCTTCGGTCGGCATCGCGTGCCGGTCAGGCTGGTCCGTCGATGAGCGCCGCCACCCCGTCTGTCAGGCAAATGGCAGTCTCGATCGACAGCGGGCACGGCCCGCTGCACGGTCTGCTCACCCTGCCCGACCAGGCCTCGGCGCTGGTCGTCCTGGCTCACGCCGGCCCAAGCCCCGAAGCCCGTGACGAAGCGCTCGCAGTGATCCTGCGCCACGCCCGTATCGGGACACTGACACTCGACCTGCTGACGCCCAGTGAAGAACGTTTCGACGACAACCACCACAACGTCCCGCAGCTCGCCAAACGCCTGCTCGACGGCTTGTTGCTGATCAAGCAGCGGATGCTCACCGACGAACTGCCGAAGCTACCGATCGGCCTCTGTGCCGCCGGCGACTGCTCGCCGGTGGTGCTGCGTGTTGCCGCCCAGCGTGACCACGACATCTTCGCCATCGTCTGCCGGGGTGGCCTGATTGACCTGGCCGGCATGATGTATCTGCACTTGCTTGCGTCGCCACTTCTGGTGCTGGTCGGCCAGGACGACGAACGCCTGGTGGCAAGCACCCGGCGCGCGCTACACGAACTGGCCTGCCCCAACGAACTGCAGTTGCTGCCGGCAAGCGCCGATTCACCCGACTCTGGCGAGGATTTCGAGTCGGTCGCTCGCGAAACCGCGCACTGGTTCGTGCGACACCTGCCAACGACGGTCGCTGCTGCCACTGCGCCTGGCCGCGCTTGAGCACGCGGTTTGCGGCGCCTTTGCACGGGCCCGCCCTCTGCCCATAGCCTTGGCCTTCATACAGGGCATGGGAGCGTGTGAGAATGCCCTCGACTTTGATCGGACATGGAGGCGAAATGGACCGCAACTCTTCAACATGGTTACGCGGGCTGTTGATTCTCGGTGCCCTCCTGGTTTCCGCCTGCGCCGCTTACAGCGGCAGCAAGCTCAAGCCGGGGGTGTCGACTCGGCCCGAAATCTTTGCCGCGATGGGCCAGCCGACGATGGTCTGGAAGAATCGCGATGGGAGTGAACAGCTGGCTTACCCACACGGCCCATTTGGCACGCAGACTTTCATGGCGTACGTCGGGCCGGATGGAAGACTGCAAAGCATCGAAAAGGTGCTGGACGTGGCGCATTTTGCTCGCGTCCACGCGGGACTGAGCAAGGATGAAGTGCTGCGCATCCTCGGTCCGTCGGGACCCATGTGGACCCAGTATTACTCGAGGAGCAATCAACTCGCCTGGTCATGGCTGTTCTGCAACGACTGGAACGTTCAGGAATTCTTCGACGTGATGTTCGACGCGACTAGCGGCCTTGTGCATTCGACCGGACAGCACCCGAATCTGGGCGCTGGGGATGGGGTTGAGCCTTTTTGCGGACACTGACGGGAAGCCTGTCCTCGACAAGCGCCGGGGAGCGGAGCACGGAGCCCGCCTCGACCGAGCTTCCCCCGAGGTGCCGTCTGCCAAGGGCAACCTGGAATTGACGTCGCTTTTGGCAGGTGAAAAATGAAGATCGCGAAACAGGCATAGACGATCGAGTTCAAGGAACTGGCAGTCCAGCCGATCCAGGACAGCCATCACCGTGGTCTTGGGCGCCTTCGGGAGCACTGAGACGCGTCGCTCACCCGCAGCGCGGGAGCGGTCTTCCGGGTGACTACAGTCGCAGGCGTGCCGGGGCAAGCGGTCGCGTGCCATGCCGCCGCCGAATGGCGGCTTCGCTTACCTCGACTGGTCGCCCCGTTCGGTCGGATCGACAGTGGCACGCCGGCGGGCTAGTTCCTGCTCGATTGATCGTTGCACCGTGGTGAAACCCTTGGGCCCGACTATCAGGCCGTTTGGTGTGAGTACGGAAAGAGTGAGGGAAGTACCGGCAATCTTGGCAAGGCTCTTTTCCACCCTGTCCACGTTGGCCGGCCGCAGCACCTCGGCGCTGACCACTTCCGCCCGCACTTCCCATCCGTTTGCAGACTTCGCCGCAGCAATGCTGTTGACGAAGGTGTTCGCGACCTGCTCCAGCTCGCTCTTCCCACGCGTTTCAAGGTCCTCCTGAACGGCTCGATCGGCCGCTGTCATCGGTGCGAACAGCGCGTCACCAAGCAACACGCGCCCCTTCGCAGTGATGTCGCTGGTGGTCGTCGCGCGCACCAGCAGAGTGGCGGTTGGATCGCCGAGCCGCTTGCGAATCGTTTCTTCGACAAACCTGACCTGTGAGGGAACAGGTGGACGGGCACCGGACACTGTGGCAACGATCACCGGGCCGATCGGCAAGTGGATGAGCTGCACGCCTTCCAACTCAAAGGTCTGACCATAGGTCACAAGTAGTTCCCGAAGCGTCTGCTCGGCAGTTTCCGTCATTCGTACATTGGCTGTCACGTCGGCCGCGATGAAGTGGCCGTCAAGGTTGACCGTCGGCAGCAGGTTTGCCGAACCCGCTGCCGCCACATCCTGAGTGATGGCGCACCTGACGAACAAGCTGATCTGCCGATTGACCTTTTCCGAGATGGCTTGCTGCATGGCCTTGACCTTCTGCGGGGAGAACGATCGCGGCGTATTGACCGTCGCCAGCACATTGACCGAGCCGTCCGCGGTCTGATCATAGATAACCCTCGAAAGCCGGGCACCGGCATCATCCGCCAGGGCGTGCTCGATGGTCGCGACGATCGACTGGTTGAGGCGCCAGTCGTCGATGGTGGTGACGAGTTGACGGGTGAGGATGGCGGCGACGGCGAGCAGGCCGATGCCGGCGGCGGCGAAGCGCTTCAACAAGTCGATTCGCGTGCCAATCTCCGCGCGGGTGACGAACCCGGCCAGAATGAAGATGGCGGCGGAGACCGCGAGTATCGTAAGGAAGTTGGCAAAGAACAGCAGGAAGGCTCCCCAGGCGCCATCGAAAGCCCCGAACGCCAAAGACAGACCGGAGGTGGCGAGTGGCGGCGTCAACGAGGTGGCAATCGCCACTCCCGGCAGCGCCGGACTGGTCCGCTCATCGACCAGTGCCAGGCCACCGGCGAGGCCAGCCAGGGCTGCCACGAACAGATCGAGCAAGGATGGCTTGGTGCGCGCCAGCATTTCCGGCGTCACTTCCAGGGCGAACGGCAACAGACCCAGGATCAGGGCAAACGCGACGATTAACAGTACGCCGCCGAACTCGGCGACCATGGCGTTGCGCAACAAACGCAGGTCGCCGCGGGAAAGTGCCAGGGCAATGCCGAAAATCGGCGCCATCAGCGGCGAGACCAGCATGGCGCCGATGACCACCGCCGCGCTGTTGGCGAGCAAGCCGAAGGCAGCGATGCCCGCTGACGCCAGCAGCAGCACATAGTACAGCGGCCTTGGTATCGAGCCGTGCGCGATATCGTCGATCACCGCCGCCTTGCGTTGTTGCGATACGGACCACAAGGCAACCAGCGGCACATCCAGGTCCGTGCGCTTCGAACTCGGGTCGGGGCGGACCGGGTCCGTCGCTGCGCTGTTGCTATTCATGATGGCAGCTGCGGCTCGCTAGTAGGGGTTGAAAATCGACGGCGCGACGGTACCCTTCGCAGGCGCGCTCGACGGCGAGGGCGACGGTTCGACCGCTTGCGGTGCCGACGACTGCGGCGCCTCCACCGCTGACGGCAAAGGCAACTCCGCGGCCGGTTGGCGCTCGGGTCCGTGAGCTTGTTGCGGTGGCCTATACTTCGGCGGACGCCAGAGTAGCTGCGCGTTTTCTACCCATCCCGTTTCGCCAGTCGATTCGACGCGCACGTGGGCAAAGCCCCTGTCCAGTTGATCCCGATAGAGTTTCGTGTACTCTGGCAGACGCGTGATGATGACACCGCCGGGGCTCCGGTACAGGGGCAGATCGGGCGAGGCGGCGTAGTAGACGCCTTCCACGGCTGCCGACCCGCTCGTCTCCGACGTCGCCCCACCGATGCCCGGGATGTGCTTTTCCAGTGTTGAACAGCCACCCAAACCGGCGACGAGCCCAGCGGAAAACAGCAAGGACGTGAGGTGTTTTGAGTGTTCGATCATCCCGGCAGATC
>NZ_JAVTWB010000137.1:0-1183 GCF_032229525.1 Accumulibacter sp.
ACCACCGGAATCACCAGCAGGCTCAAGACGGTAGACGTCAGCAAGCCTCCGATCACCGCAATCGCCATCGGCGAGCGGAAACTCGGCTCCGCGCCGATTCCCAACGCGATCGGCGTCATGCCGGCGACCATGGCGATGGTGGTCATCAGGATCGGTTTGGCGCGCTTGTGGCAGGCGTCGATCAGCGCGTCGAAGCGCGCCATGCCGTGCTCGCGCCGGGCCATCACCGCGTATTCGACGAGCAGGATCGAGTTCTTGGTGACGATGCCCATCAGCATCAGCAGGCCGATTACCGACGGCATGGAGAAGCTGTTGTGGGTGACCAGCAGGGCGAAGAAGGCGCCGCCGACCGACAGCGGCAACGCGGCGAGTATGGTCGCCGGTTGCAGGAAGTCGTGGAACAGCAGCACCAGCACGACGTAGATGCACAGCACGCCGATCAGCATCGCCGAGCCGAAGCTGCCGAACAACTCGGCCATGCGCTCGGCGTCGCCCGACGGTGGGCGACTGATTCCCGGCGGCAGGCCCTTGAGCGCGGGTAGGTCGTTGGCCTCGGCAACCACCGCGCCGAGGTCGCGGCTGCCGAGTTCGACGTCGATGCTGACGTTGCGCTGGCGGTCCAGGCGGTCGATCTGCGCCGGGCCGCTGCCGATGCGGATGTCGGCGACCGTATCGAGTGGCACCGCGCCCTTGTTGGCCGGCACGCGCAACTGGCGCACCGCGTCGAGGTCGTGGCGCAGGCCTTCGTCGAGGCGGACGCGGATCGGAATCTGCCGCTGGGAGAGGTTGAGCTTGGGCAGGGTGGCATCGTAATCGCCGGCGGTGGCGACGCGAATGACGCCGGCCATGGCGGCTGCCGTGACGCCGAGATCGGCGGCGCGGGCGAAGTCCGGCGTGATGTGGATTTCCGGGCGCTGCAGGCTGGCCCCCGAGGTGACGTTGCCGATGCCCTTGAGCGTACGCAGCTCGGAGGTGACGGCCTGACTGGCCAGGCGCAGCGCTTCCGGGTCCTCGCCGGCGAGCACCAGCTTGAGCTTTTCGCCGGTCTGGCCGGCGCCGACCGACACCCGGGCACCGGGCAGGGCGGCCATGCGCCGGCGGATGTCGGCTTCGACGACGCTCTGCTTGGCGCGGTCGTGACGCGAGATGAGGTCCACGGTCAGCGTTGCCTTGCGCACGTCGC
>NZ_JAVTWB010000137.1:1283-4101 GCF_032229525.1 Accumulibacter sp.
GCCTTGAGGAAGTAGGCGGCCATCATCGGCGTCAGCAGGCGCGCCACCAGCAGCGAGGCGAGTACCGACACCGCCGCCGTAATCCCGAACTGCTTGAAGAACTTGCCCGGTACACCGCCCATGAAGGCGGTCGGCAGGAAGACGGCGACCAGGGTGAAAGTGGTGGCGATCACCGCCAGGCCGATCTCGTCGGCAGCTTCGGTGGCTGCCTCGACCGGCGTCTTGCCCATGCGCAGGTGGCGGACGATGTTCTCGATCTCGACGATCGCGTCGTCGACCAGGATGCCGACCACCAGCGCCAGTGCCAGCAAGGTCAGCGTGTTGAGGCTGAAGTCGAAGTAGTACATGGCGGCGAAGGTGGGGATGATCGACAGCGGCAGCGCCGTCGCCGCAACCAGCGTCGCGCGCCAGTCGCGCAGGAACCACCAGACCACCAGAATGGCCAGGAAAGCGCCTTCGTAGAGCAGCTCCATCGAACCGTCGAAGTTGTCCTGCACCGGCGCGACGGTGTTGAACGCCTCCTCGATGTGCACCTGCGGGTGCTTCGCCTGTAGTTGCGCCACCGCCTTGCGTACCGCCTTGGCCACCGCTACCTCGCTGGCCCCCTTGATGCGGGTGATCTCGAAGCTGACCACGGGTTGGCCGTCGAGCAGGGTGATGCTGCCGCGTTCGGCGACGCCGTCGCGGACTTTTGCCACTTCGCTGAGGCGGATGCTGCGCCCGCCCGACAGCGGCATCTCGAGTGCGGCAATGTCGGCGACCGTGCCCACCGCCGCCAGGGTGCGTACCGACTGGATGCCGTTGCCGATATCACCGCGACCGCCGGAAGCGTCCTGCTGCACCTGCCGCAGCAGGCTCGACACGTCAGCGGCGGTGACGCCCAGCGCCGCCAGGCGCGCGGTGTCCAGGTCGACCTGCACCTCGCGGTCGACCCCGCCGATGCGGCTGATTTTGCCGACACCCTTGACCGCCAGCATGGCCTTGGCGACGTCGTTGTCGACGAACCACGACAGCCCCTCCTCGTCGATGCGCTCGGAACGCACGGCGTAGGTGAGGATCGCGCTGCCCGAGGTGGTGACCTTGGAAACCACCGGGTCGCGCATCGCTGGCGGCAGGTCGGCACGCACCGTGTCGATTGCGTTGCGCACTTCGTTGAGCGCCACCTCGGCGTTCTTGTCGATGTTGAAAGCCACCTTGATCGACGCCGAGCCGTCGGTGAGCGTGGTGGTGATGTGTTCGATGCCACCCAGCGAGGCGACCTGATCCTCGATCTTGCGCGCCACCTCGGTTTCCATCTGGGTCGGCGCAACACCCTCGTAGGTGGCGGCAACGGTGATCGTCGGCAGCTCGATGTCCGGGAAGTTCTGGATGCCCAGCGAGCGGAAGCTGCTGATGCCGAGGAAGGTCAGCAGGCCAAAAAGCAGCAGCGCCGGCACCGGGTTGCGGATCGACCAGGTGGAGAAGTTCATCTCGCCGGCTCCGCCTGCGACGCTGCCGCCGGCGCGCTCTCGACACGCACCGCGTCGCCATCATTGAGGAAGGCGCCGCCGCTGGCAACGATGCGCGCGTCGGTCGGCAGGGGCGTCAGGATTTCGACCTGATTTCCCTCGCGGCGGCCGCTGTCGACCTTGATCTGACTGACGATATCGTGCTCGCCAACCCGGAACACGTAGCTGTGGCCGTCGCGCAGGATCACCGCTGAAGACGGCAGCACCACTGCCGCCTTGCTGCCGGTGAGGATCTCGCCGCTGGCGAACATGCCGGCGCGCGCAGCACTGCTCGCGGGCAAGTCGACGTAGATCAGCGCCTTGCGGGTGGTCGGGTCGAGCGTCGGCGCCAGAATGCGTACGCTGCCGTCGACCTGTGATCCGTCGGCCAGGCGCAGACGGGCACTCTGGCCTGGAGCGACGCGCGGCAGTTGCTCGGCAGAGACTTCTGCTCGCCATTCCAACCGACTACGCCGGACCATGCGAAAAAGTTCGTTGCCGGCCTGCACGACGCTGCCCAGCGTCGCGTTGCGGCTGCTGATGACGCCATCGTCGGGTGCCAGAATGCGCGTCTGCGCGAGCCGGACGCGCTCGCTCTTGAGCGCTGCCGCCGCCGCGGCGACGGATGCGGCGGCGCTCTTTTCGGCGATCAGGTACTGGTTGACCTGCTGGCCCGAGAACACGCCGCTGCCCTGGACCTTGCGCGTGCGGTCGGCGTTGGCGCGGGCTTCGGCGAGGGCGGCATTGGCCTTGGCCAGGTTCGCCTGTTGTTGGGCAAGGTTGGCCTCGACACCGTCAGTGGAGAGTTCGGCAAGCAACTGCCCGCGGCGGACGACGCTGCCGACATCGACTGCCACCTCGACTACGCGCAGGCCGCTGGTCTCGGCGGCGATCACCGCCTCTTGCCACGGGAAGATGCCGCCACTGACGCTCAGCTGCTGCGACCAGTTGGCCTGTTGTGGCGGCACGATGCTGACCGCCAGCGCGGTGCGCTTTGGCGCGACTTCGCTGGTCGCGCCGGCCCTTTGGCGGTTGAAGAAGAAAGCACCGCCGAGCACGAGAACGGTGACGAGCAGCAAGATGATGAGGCGATGAGAGCGTTTCACGAGAGGTCTCCGGCGCCGGCTTGCCAGCCGCCGCCAAGTGCTTTGTAGAGGGAAATCCAATCCTGCACGCGGTCGCGCGGCAGGGCAATCGGCCGTCGTTCGGCATTGTTGGCGTTGCGCCGGGCGATTTTCAGCGCCAGCAGGCTGACGCCGCCGGCCCGCCAGTTGGCGTCAGCATTGAAGGAGAGGGCGAAGCCGGCGGTGGCTGCGTCAGCTTCGCGCCGG
>NZ_JAVTWB010000137.1:4201-49053 GCF_032229525.1 Accumulibacter sp.
TCGCGCCGGACCAGCGCCTGCTCGACTTCCTTGATCGCGTTACGCACGATAGTCGGCTCCGACGGCGGCGCAGCCGAAGGGTGCGAGCACGCTGCATGGCACCAGCAGGCGTATGCACGTCGGAGTGGTTGCGGGCATCGGAATTCAGCTCGTCCGGAGTGGCGCGACGAGAGCCGCCTCCCTGGCGTCTAGGGTGGGGTGGCACCGCGAGCCGTCTGGCCGGCGGTGTTTGGCGCGACCGTGGTTGGTCGGGTAAGAGCGTAGCTCAAACATGAACGGTGTTCCTCGGGATCAGGCCGACATTATCGCCACTGCGAGGTTAAGTGCCGTCGCGGTTTTGCAAAGACAGGTAAAAGACCGGCCAACAGCACGGCCGCCAGCAGTTTCATGGAACCGACAGGGCCTTTTCGGGCCCGGGAATCAGTCCAGCTCGCCCACCAGTTCCATCAGCCGTCCCGTCGCGGCCTGGATCGACACCAGGCCGAGCAGCTTGTGGCTTTGTTCTTCGACGACGGGAATCGGGCTGCCGTGCTGGACCAGGAGCCGGATGCCTTCCCACAGCGGTGTATCCAGATGCACTACGTGGACCTCGCTGTCCATCAGCTCGGCGATCTTCACCGGCAGCAGGTCGCGCAAATGCCTGGCCACGTCTGGCGTGGCATTCAGCAGGTAGTCGAGGCGCAATCTGATGTCCATGAGGTCATGGTGATCGACGGTCAGTGCCGCAGGCAACAGCCTGGAGAGAATGCCTTTGAGAGCAAACCGCCCAACCAGGCGACCTTCCCCGTCGACGATGGGAATCGCGCGGATACGGTGCTTGGTGAAAAGCTCCAGAGCGTCTCCGACGGTTTGCTGCGGACCCGCCGAGATGACGTTGGTTATCATCGCATGGCGACAGAGCATGGCTTGACCCCCTTCATGGTGGAAACCGGGTGGCGATCCGATCGGAAAAGCGAAGCGAGCATCGATCAGCGTATCACTTCAGTGGATCGGGGCCGAGAAGAAACCAAAAAACACCACCAGCAGCACGGTGCAGACCAACAGCGTCGCCAGCATCGCCGGTGTTCCCTTGCGGAACCACAGGCCTGGGGTGATGGCCAGGGACGGATCGCGCTCCTTCTGCGCCAGGCGCTCCGAGAGCGTGACGATGAAGACGTTGGCGGTAGAGCCGATGTGCGTACCGTTTCCACCCATGCCGACGCCCATGGCCAGACACCACCACAGCGGCGTGACGTTCAGTCCCTGTGTTTCCATACTCAGCAGTATGGGGATCATCGCCGCGGTGAACGGGATGTTGTCGATGGCGGCCGAGAGCAGGGCGGAACCCCAGAGCAGTGTCAAGCTGGCGAGCAGCAGATCGTCGCGCACGAAAGGCACGATGTGCTGGCCGATGTACTCAAGGAAATGACTGTGCTCCACACCACCGACCATCACGAACAGCGACATGAAGAACAGCAGCAGGGAATATTCGACTTTTTCCAGGTAAGGATCGAGTTGCAGATGGCGGCCCACCAGAAACAGCGTCACCATACCCACCGTCCCCACCACCCAGGCCTCCCAGTGAAGCTGGCGGTGGAAGACGAACAGCACCACCATCAGCCCGAGCACGATCAACGCCAGCCGCCAGGTCTTGGGGTCGTCCAGCTTGATGTCTTCGGCGAACTTGACGTCGGCCGGCTTGACCGCCAGTTCCTTCCGGAACAGGAAGCGCAGGGCGATGATCGTCGCCAACCAGGCGCCGAACACTACCCCGCCCATGCGCAGAAAGAAGGTGTTGAAGTCGATGTTGGCTGCCGAGCCGATCATCAGGTTGGGGGGGTCGCCGACCAGGGTGGCGACACCACCGGTGTCACTCAGCAGGGCTGCTGCCAGCAGGTATGGGATCGGAGAAATCTTGAGCACCTGGCAGATCAGGATGATCAGTGGCCCAAAGATGACTACCGTCGTGACGTTGTCCAAGATTAGCGACAGCAGCGTCACGGCGGTTCCGAGCATCACCATCAGTGGAAACTGGCGCCCTCCGGAGATGCGCGCGATCCAGAAGGCCAAGGCCTGGAAGCCGCCGGTCGGGATCATGATGGCAATGATTACCATCATCGAGCCGAGGAGAAAGACGACGTTCCAGTCGATGGCGTGGAGCGCCTGCTCGGGCCCGTAGAAGCCGAAAATCTGTCCGCTCAAAACCATGACCAGGGCGCCTGCCATGCCGACCTTGGTGCGGTGCATGTGATGCACGCCTTCGGTAAAAATTCCCGCGAATGTGGTAGCGAGGATGAGGGCCGATACCAGCATCGGTGTATTCCAGACAAGCGTTTCCATGCTCACTCCCAAGGGACCTCACTGAAGGCGGCGAGAATGATAGCAGGTACTAATACCGTCAGGTAAACAGCACCTTGACGGCTGTCTGGAGGCGGCAATTTGTTTCGTTGGGGCGCGCTATCGCGGCGACAAGAGGACGCGGCTTCCGGCGTTTGGGCGCCAGATCCTGGCTACGCCCACAGCGCGCTGGCATCGTCACATCGCCGGCGCGCAGTACGTTTCAGCCGCTGTTGCGCAGCCCGGCGGCGATGCCGTTGATGGTGATCAGGCTTCCCCGCTGCAGGCGGATGTCGTCTTCTCCGGCGCGCAGCCGGTGCAGGGTTTCGACCTGCAGGTGATTGAGCAGGTCGATGTACGGAAAACGGTTGCGCATCGAGCGCTGCAGCAGCGGGTTATCGGCGAGCAGTTCATGCTGGCCGTTGATCGCCAGCAGGGCGTCGCGGGTGAGGTGCCATTCCTCACGAATTCGCGCGAAGATGCTCGTGCGCAGTTCGGCATCGCTGACCAGTTCGGCGTAACGCGAGGCGATGGCGAGGTCGGATTTGGCCAACACCATGTCCATGTTCGATAGCAGCGTCCGGAAGAACGGCCAGTGCCGGTGCATCTCCTGCAGCAGTCCCAGGCCGCCGGGCTGTTGCTCGCGCCAGCGTTTGACGGCGCTGCCGAAGCCGTACCAGCCGGGCAGCATCAGCCGGCATTGCGCCCAGGAGAACACCCAGGGAATCGCGCGCAGGTCTTCGATCCGTTCCGATGCCGTGCGCGATGCCGGCCGGCTGCCGATGATTTGCCTTGGCAAATCGCCGCGAGAATAACCTCCATTGACCAGTTGCGAACGATGAGCGAGGCGATTCGTTGGGTGGACGCCGGGGAATGAATGTCTGCCGCGGAAGTTCCTTGAGAGTGAAATCGACGCTCTGCTAAAATGCTCGACAGCCAGCGCTGAGCTGGCCGGTCGGTGCAGGGGAATCAGAGCTTTGGCGGGTCCAGCGCCACGTTTGACGGCGGTTGATGCAACAAGGGGACTTGCAGCTTGGCTGTGGGCGCGCTGTCCTTCCGCTTTTCCGTGCCTCCACCCGCAACGCTGCAGCGCAAGCGAACCGCCGCCCTGGGACAGCCGAAATGATCGACGAGTTGATCACCCTGATAGACGACGTTGAGCCGCCCGAAGGCCACCCCGGTACGGCCCCGCTACCCTGGAAGCTACTGGTCGTTGACGACGACCCTGAAGTTCACAGCACCACGCGCTTCGTTTTGCACGATCTGCACGTTCTCGGGCGGCCGCTGCAGCTGCTGCACGCCCATGATGGACTTCAGGCGCGGGAGCAGTTGCGGAAGCATCAGGATGTCGCGGTGGCGCTGGTGGACGTCGTCATGGAAACCGAGCGCGCCGGCCTGGACCTGGTGGGATTCATCCGTGACCAGATGGATCTGTCCGAATGCCGAATCATCCTGCGCACCGGTCAACCCGGCTACGCGCCCGAAGTGACGGTGATCCACGAATACGACATCAACGACTACCGTACCAAGGCCGAGCTGACGCATACCCGGCTGATTACCATGGTCAGCGCCGCCCTGCGCTCCTACGACCAGCTGCATTCGCTGGCGGAGCACCGGCGAGGCCTCGAATTGATCGTCGGTGCCGCTGCCGATCTGATGGAACAACGCGCCGTCACCAGCCTCGCCGAAGGCATCCTCACCCAACTGGCTGCGCTGCTCAAACTGTCGGTAGATGGTGTGGTCTGCACCCAGCGCGGCGGGCTCTTCGGCGGCGAGGGCGAGCGCTGCTTCGTCGTCGCCGCCGCTGGCCGGCATGCACGCCATATCGCCCAGCCGCTGGAGACGCTGCCCGACGAACGCATCGTCTCGGCGATCATGAGCAGCGTGACCCGTGGCCAACACGTTTTTGGCCCTGACTACACCGTGCTTTACCTCAAAGCGGCGCCCCACCAGGACGCGGCCATCTTCCTCGACTCCGGGCAGGCACTCAATACCCTGGATCGCCCGTTGCTGGAAATTTTCGTGGCCAATATCGCCGCCTGCTTTCGCAATGTCAGGCTGGTCGAGCGCCTCCATCATCTAGCCTATCACGATCCGCTGACCGGTCTGGCCAACCGTCAGCAATTCATCATCGAGCTCGATGGCGCCCGGTGCGCGCCGTCCGACGCCGTCGTCGCCCTGGTCGACATCGACCATTTCGCCGATCTCAACGATGGCCTCGGTCCGGATACCGGCGACCTGCTGCTGGGGGCAGTGGCCACGCGCCTGCAGGCCACCCTGGAACCGGGGTGCCGAGTGGCGCGCATTGGTGCCGATGTTTTCGGCGTGCTCGGCCCCGAGCACGCGGTCAACGTCAGCGCGCTGCGCGCCTTGTTCCTGGTCCCGTTCGCGGTTCGGGAGTATGAACTCCCGGTTACCGTCACCGTCGGCCTGTGTCGCCAGTTGAGCGACGCCGATTCCGGCGTCGCCTTGCTCAAACGGGTCAACATCGCCCTCAATCGTGCGAAGCGCAGCCACTCTACGTACCACGAGTACTATTTGGCGGAAATGGAAGACAACACCCGCTGGCGGCTCGAGGTCATTCGCAGTCTGCGTCGCGACTTTGAGCTGCGCAAGTTGCAGGTCTGGTATCAGCCACAGATTTCGCTCGCCAGTGGCACGGTCAGCGGCGTCGAGGCCCTGGTGCGCTGGCCCGACGATGACGGCGGTTTCGTCCATGGGCCGGACGTCTTCATCCCGCTTGCCGAATACTCCGGCCTGATCGTCCAGATTGGTGCCTGGGTGCTGGACCAGGCTTGTGCCCAGCACGTTGAGCTGGCGGCGGCGGGATTCGCGCAGCTCAGAATGGCGGTCAACGTCAGCATGCCGCAGTTTCGCAAAGCTGACTTCGTTGGCGAAGTGGCACATATCGTCGCCAGCCATCGCGTACCACCGTCGCTGTTGGAACTGGAAATTACCGAAAGCATCGCCATGGACGAACCCAAGGTGGTCCTGGAAAGCATGCAAGCACTCAAGCGCCTGGGCATTCAGATCGCTATCGACGACTTCGGTACTTCGTACTCGTCGCTGGGGCAATTGCAGGCGCTACCCTTTGACTGCTTGAAGATTGACCGCTCGTTCGTTAGCAGAATCGACGACGGTCAAGGCGGACTCTTTGCAGAAACCATTGTCGGTCTTGGCAAGAGGCTGGGCGTCGCCCTGGTGGCCGAAGGGGTGGAAACGGATGAACAGGCAGCCTTCCTGCACGCTCTGGGATGCACCACCGCGCAAGGCTATTTGTACGCGCGTCCAATGCCCGCGGAAGAACTCATGACGTGGCTGCGCCAGCGCGCCTAGAAGCCAGCGCAGGCAACGAGCCCCAGGGTTCTTTATGTCAGGGCCGTTACCTAGCTTGGGCCGTTGGTGACGTGATTGTGCGCGTGGTCAGTGCATCTGCTTCT
Organism: Accumulibacter sp.; assembly: GCF_032229525.1. Taxonomy (GTDB): domain Bacteria; phylum Pseudomonadota; class Gammaproteobacteria; order Burkholderiales; family Rhodocyclaceae; genus Accumulibacter. Next base: position 9,958 of record NZ_JAVTWB010000137.1, read on the forward strand.
TCGCGCGTGTTCGCCCGCCGTGGATTTCCGCGTAGCGGTGCGTAGTGAACGTGGGGAGCGAACCGTGACCAGAGAACGATTTGTGGGACGAGTGCAAGCCAGCCTGCGCTCTCTTGCGACGATCGTCGTCGGTATGTTGATGCTGGCGAGTTGCGCACCGCCGGAACCGATCATCATCGGCTTTGTCGGTGGCACCTCCGGCAGGGTTTCCGACCTCGGTATCGCGGGGCGAGACGCTGTTCTGCTGGCAGTTGAGCTTCGCAATCAGGCGGGTGGCGTCGCCGGGCGCCAGGTACGACTGCTGGTCAAAGACGACAAACAGCAAGAGCAGGAGGCGCAGCGCGCCGTACGCGAACTGATCGCTGCCGGCGTGCTCGCCATCGTCGGACCGATGACCAGCGCCATGGCCGTCGCCGTGGTTCCCATCGTCAGCGAGGCCAAGGTTCTGCTGATGAGTCCGACCGCTTCGACCAGCGATCTCTCCGGCCTCGACGACTACTTTTTCCGAGTCAATGCCGCGGCGCCGGTCAACGCAAGCCGCTTCGCGTCCTACCACGTCGGCCAGCAGACGACTCGACGCCTGGCAGTGGCCTATGATCTGCGCAACAAGTCCTATACGGAAAGCTGGCTGGCCGGGTTCCGCGCTGCCTACGGCAAAGGCGGGGGCGAGATAGTCAAGCTTGTCGGCTTCGAGTCGGCGGGAGATCTGGCTCTGTTACCTCTGGCGAAAGAACTGTTGGCAGCGCAAGCCGACGGCCTGCTGATCGTTGCCAACTCGATGGATACGGCATTGCTTTGCCAGCAACTCCGCAAACTGGATAGTCGCGTGCCAATCATCACCTCTGAATGGGCAGCCACGGAACGGCTGATCGAACTGGGAGGCAGGGCCGTGGAGGGCGTAATCGTGGCGCAGAATTTCGACCGTAACAGTAGCGCGCCGGGCTACCAGGCTTTCTCCCATGCCTACCGCGATCGCTTTCATCGCGAACCGGGCTTCGGTGGCGTCATCGCTTTTGACGCCGCCAACGTGGTGCTCGATGCCCTTGCCCAGCGCTTGGCGGGGCAGAGTGTCAAGGACGCCGTTCTCGCGGCGCGACGTTTCGAGGGAGTCCAGGAGCCGATCGTCTTCGACGACTTTGGTGACGTGACGCGAAGCCTCACCATCACTGTCGTGCGCGATGGCCAGTTCGTGATGGTCGAGTAAACCATGCCTGCTGCGCGAGCGCTCCGGCTTTGGCTGGCGCAGCGAATCGTTCTGGTGGCAGTGGTGCCGCTGACCGTCGTCGCAGTGCTCATTCTGCTGGTGCTTCTGCCGCAACTGCAGGCTGACCTCGAAAGCCGAGATAGGGGCTGGCGCACTCGATCGCCGGTCGAATCGAGGCCCACCTGCTCGGCGTGGGCCGCGAACTGCGCGCCGTTGCCGAGGACCTGCGCGAGCGCGGCGATCAGCCGCCAGCGCACTGGTTCGGCCCGCTCGACGCCCACGCCGGTACGGGCGACGTTTTCGCAGCGATTTACATTGCCGACGTCAACGACCTTGTCTCGGCAGTTGGCCTGCCACAGGCGGAGCGCGGCCGGCGTGGCGATCTGCTAAAGCTCGACCTTTCCCGGTCGGCAGCCCTGCTGGAGGCGCGCCAGCGGAATCAAGCGATGTGGTCGGATACCTTTCTCTCCGCGGTCAGTGGCCACCAGGCCGTGAGCTTGGCGATCCCGGTGGACAGGCAAGTGCTGGTCGGCGAAATTGCGCTCAACCAATTGTCGCGATTCATCGGCACCTTGCCCGCCGAGTCGGGGATATTGACGATGATTCTCGATCGCCAGGGACAGATCGTCGCCCATTCACAAGTGGGTCTGAGTGGTCAGCAGCTCAGTCTCGGCCACCTGCCCATGGTGCGTGATGCCCTGCGCGGGCACCTTGAGACGCGCGGCTTCGAGGTGGACGGGGAGGCCTTTGTGGGTACTCCGGTCAGCGTTCCCCAAGTCGACTGGGTCGTTCTCGTTGCGCAGCCGCGGGCCAAGGCCTTCCGGCCGTTTCGGTCGACTCTGTGGCTGTTGGCCGTCGGCGCGGCGGTGGCCTTGTTGCTGACCCTCTTCGTCGCTTTGGCACTGGCTCGCGGTCTCGCCGGGCGCATCGGACGCTACGCGGATCAGGCGCATGCGATCACCGAAGGCAACTACGATCAGCCGTGGCCGCTTTCAAATATCCGGGAGTTCGACAATCTGGCGGCTGACCTCGAACGGATGTCGCTGGCGATTCACCAGCGCGAGCGGGAGTTGGCAAGCAACGAGGCGCGCTATCGGTCGGTGATCAGCAACGCCCCGCTGGTCATTTTCCAGATCGACGCGCAAGGCATTTTCACTCTCAGTGAAGGCAAGGGCCTGGCACGCATCGGGGTGGCTGCGGGAGAAGCTGTCGGCCAGTCGTTGTTCACGCTTTACCGGGCCTATCCGGAGATCTGCGCGCCTGCTCGCCGCGCCATTGCCGGCCAGGCGCAGCAATTCAGCACGTGGGTGGGCGACATTTTTTTCGACATCTACTTCATGCCGCAGATGGAAGGCCGTGAGCAGGGGCTGGTGACCGGTGTAGCGGTGGATAACACCGAGCGCAAGCGGGCCGAGGAAGCGCTGGAGAAGAGCGAGGAGCGCTTGCGCCAGGTCGTCGGCGTTGCCCAACTGGGGATTCTCGATCACGACCACGTCAATGGTGTCATCTATTGGTCGCCCGAACTGCGGGAATTCCACGGTTTGGGCGCCAATGATCCGGTGACTTTGCCTGCCTTCCTCGCCAGCGTGCATCCAGACGATCGCGCGATCATCGGCGCTGCGTTTCGCCGCGCCCACGACCCGGCCGGTGATGGGCTATACGAGGTCGAGCATCGGATCATCCGGAATGGCGAGATCCACTGGTTGATCCGACGTTCGCGAACCTTTTTTGCCGGCGAAGACGCCGCGCGCCACGCAGTACGTACGGTTGGGGCCGTCCTCGACGTTACCGAGCGCAAGCGGGCCGAGGCAGCCGTGCGCCTGAGCGAGGAGAAATACCGCCTGCTGGTTGACCATCAGACCGACCTGATCGTCAAGATCGATCCAGAATCCCGCTTCCTGTTCGTCAGTCCGACGTATTGCCAGGCCTTCGGCAAGAGCGAAGAGGAACTGCTGGGCAGGACCTTCATGCCGCTGGTTCATGAAGACGACCGGGAGTCGACGGCCAAGGCGATGGACGACCTTTTTCGGCCACCCTACCGCGACTACCACGAGCAACGTGCGCTGACACAAGCGGGTTGGCGCTGGTTCGGCTGGGCCGACAAGGCGGTGGTGGACGAAGACGGTCACATTACCGCCGTTGTCGGCGTCGGCAGGGACATCACCGAGCGCAAACGTGCAGACGAGGCGCTCCAGCGCAGCAACCGGCAACTGCGCATGCTCAGTGACTGCAATCAGGCCTTGATTCGGATCGACGAGGAAGTCGAGTTGCTGACCGCAGTCTGCGATATCGCCGTGCGCTTGGGTTCTTACCGGATGGCGTGGGTGGCCTACGCCGAGGACGACGAGTCGCGAAGCGTTCGGGCGGTGGCCCATGCTGGATGCGAGGACAGCTACTTGCAATTGACAAGCATCAGCCGCGCTGACGACGAGCCTGGCAGCGCTTCCGTCGGCAGCGCCATTCGTAGCGGACAGCCCCGTATCGTTCGGTATCCTTCCGACGATTCAGGGCACGGGTCCCGCGGCGACGAAGCGGCTGCGCTTGCTTATGCTGCCGTATGTGCGCTGCCCTTGAGGGCCGGCGACCGCATCTTCGGGGCCCTGGCCATCTACTCGTCCGTGCCCGACGCATTTGCTCCCGACGAGGTCAGTTTCCTTTGCGAACTGGCCGGTGACCTCGCCTTTGGTATCGCCACGCTTCGCCTCCGGAGCGAACGCGAACAGGCTGACAAGGCGCTCCGGGAGAGTGAGCACAAATACCGAGAGCTGGTCGAAAACGCCAGCAGCATCATCCTGCGCTGGACACCACAAGGCGTGATTACCTTCGTTAACGAATTTGGTCTGAAGTTCTTTGGCTATGCACAGGAGCAAATTGTTGGCCGCCACGTGGTGGGAACGATCGTGCCATCAGACGACGGCACGGGTCCGGATCTAAGCACGCTGATGGACGATATTTGCCTGCACCCGGAGAGTTACGCCTACAACGTCAACGAGAACATGCGTAGCGACGGGGAGCGCGTCTGGGTTGCCTGGACCAACAAGGCGGTCTTGGACGAGCACGGGAAGGGAGTCGAAGTCTTAAGCGTTGGTTCGGACATTACCGAACGCAAGCACGCGGAAGAGGAGTTGCAGCAGCATCGGGAACATCTCGAGGAACTGGTGAGCGAGCGCACCGACGAACTGCGTCAGGCGATGCAGAAATTGGTGCAATCGGAAAAATTGGCGGCGCTCGGCCACCTGGTGGCCGGCGTGGCCCACGAGCTCAATACGCCGTTGGGTAACGCCCGCGTGGTTGCCAGTGCACTGGGCAAGGAGCTGAACAGCTTCGCTGTCGCTGCGCAAAGCGGCTCACTTCGCCGCTCCCAGGTGAGCACTTTTCTGGAGCGGGGCCGAGAGGCGGTCGATCTCCTGGAACGTAATACCGCCCGCGCCGCCGACTTGATCACCAATTTCAAGCAGGTTGCCGTCGATCAGACCAGTGTGCGCCGCCGGCGCTTCGACCTGCACGAAGCTGTCGAGGGTTTGGTCATCGCGCTGCGACCGCAGTTCAAGCGGACCGCCCATCGCATTGAGCTGGACATCCCGCCCGACCTGGAACTGGACAGCTACCCTGGCCCGCTTGAGCAGGTCATCGCCAACCTGGTAGAAAATTCCCTGCTCCACGGCTTCCAAGGGGTGGCCTCGGGATGCATTCGGATTCGCGCCCGCGCGGTCGATCCCGCGCACGTCCGGCTGGAGTATGTCGATGACGGGGTAGGTATTCCGCCAGACCACGCCAAGCGCGTCTTCGAGCCCTTCTTTACCACCCGGCTGGGCCAGGGGGGCAGTGGTCTGGGGCTGCACATTGTCTACAATCTGGTGACCGGCGTGCTTGGCGGGACGGTCGAGCTCGACAGCCCACCCGGGGGTGGCGTCGTCTTTACCTTCACACTGCCGCGCAGCGCCGCTGCGCCGCCATCATCAACGCATGCTTGAACGGGTTGCTTGCTCGAACGGTGGAGCTGTTGTGGCGAGGGCGAACGGCGCCGATGCCTGCCGCCAGAGCTGCACGGGGCTGAGCTTCGCGCGGGAGAGTGTCGATGGCCTGCGATGCCACGGTCAGGTCAGCCGCTGTTGCGCAGCCCGGCGGCGATGCCGTTGATGGTGATCAGGCTTCCCCGCTGCAGGCGGATGTCGTCTTCTCCGGCGCGCAGCCGGTGCAGGGTTTCGACCTGCAGGTGATTGAGCAGGTCGATGTACGGAAAACGGTTGCGCATCGAGCGCTGCAGCAGCGGGTTATCGGCGAGCAGTTCATGCTGGCCGTTGATCGCCAGCAGGGCGTCGCGGGTGAGGTGCCATTCCTCACGAATTCGCGCGAAGATGCTCGTGCGCAGTTCGGCATCGCTGACCAGTTCGGCGTAACGCGAGGCGATGGCGAGGTCGGATTTGGCCAACACCATGTCCATGTTCGATAGCAGCGTCCGGAAGAACGGCCAGTGCCGGTGCATCTCCTGCAGCAGTCCCAGGCCGCCGGGCTGTTGCTCGCGCCAGCGTTTGACGGCGCTGCCGAAGCCGTACCAGCCGGGCAGCATCAGCCGGCATTGCGCCCAGGAGAACACCCAGGGAATCGCGCGCAGGTCTTCGATCCGTTCCGATGCCGTGCGCGATGCCGGCCGGCTGCCGATGTTGAGCGTCGCGATTTCGAGGATCGGCGTCGATTCGCGAAAGTAGCGGGTGAATCCGTCCGTCTCGTAAACCAGCTCGCGATAGGCGCGGAAGGCCAGCGTCGATAGCTCTTCCATCGCCTGATGGAAATCGGCGGTCGGCAGATCGTCGCGGTCGATGCCGAGCAGGGTTTCTTCGAGGGTCGCTGCGGCGAGGATTTCGAGGTTGCGGCGGCCGACTTCCGGGTTGGCGTACTTGGAGGCGATCACTTCGCCCTGCTCGGTGATCCGGATCTGGCCGGCCACCGCCCCTGGTGGCTGGGCCAGGATCGCGTCGTAGCTCGGTCCGCCGCCCCGGCCGACGCTGCCGCCGCGGCCGTGAAAGAGGCGCAGGCGAATGCCGTGTTCGGCAAATACCTGCGTCAAGCCGATTTCAGCCTTGTACAGCTCCCAACCGGAAGTCAGGAAGCCGCCGTCCTTGTTGCTGTCCGAATAGCCAAGCATGACCTCGTGTTCGTCGTGGCGTGAGGCGACCAGCGCGCGGTAGGCGGGCAGCGCGAACAGTCGCCGCATGACCTCGGGCGCGCGCTGCAGGTCGTCGATGGTTTCGAACAGGGGGATGATGTTGACTGCGAGTTGTGGCCCTTCGCCTGGCGTGAGCAGCCCGGCTTCCTTGAGCAGCAGGGCGACTTCGAGCAGGTCGGAGACGCCGTCGGTCTTCGAGATGATGCAGTTCGGCAAGCCTGCGTCACCGTAGCGCTGGCGCAGTTCGCGTGCGGCGAAGAAGATCGCCAGCTCGCCGACGGTTTCGGCCGAGTACTCGAGATAGGGCGAGTAGAGTGGTCTTGTGTTGCCGATTTCGGCGCTCAGCAACTCGATTCGTGCCGCCTCGTCGAGCTCACCATAGGCAGCGCAACGCTGTGCCCGCGCCAGCAGTTCGCCGACCGTACGCGCATGCACCTCGGAATTCTGGCGCAGATCGATCGGCGCCAGGTGGAAACCAAAAACGCCGATGGCGCGGACCAGGTTGCGCAGGCGGCCACCGGCCACCAGTTCGGCACCATTGGCGGTCAGTGAATCGACCAGCACCCGCAGGTCGGCGACCAGCTCGGCGGGAACGGCGTAGGCTTCAGCGACGCCGACGGCATGCTCCGGCGACTCGTGCTGGTCGAGATTCGTGGAGGTTGCTGCCAACCGTGCATAGATGCCGGTCAGCGCCCTCCGGTAGGGTTCGTCCAGGCGCTGTGGCGCGTGGTCGGGCGAATCTTCGGCGAGAGTTGCGAGTGCGTCGGAGACGTCCACCAGGGTATGCGACAGCGGCAGTTCGCGACCGAGTGCGTGGATCTCGCCAAGGTAGAAATCGAAGGCGGCGATCGACTGCCGGCGCACGGTTTCACGCAGGATCTCGGCGGTGACGAAGGGATTGCCGTCGCGGTCGCCGCCGATCCACGAGCCGACCCGGAAGAAGCTCGGCAGCGACCAGTCCTGGTCGGGATATGCCTGGCCGAGCTGGTCTTCGAATTGGCAGTAGAGGCGTGGCAGTTCGACGAAGAACGTCTCGTCGAAATAGCTGATGCCGTTCTTCACCTCGTCGATCACCGCCAGGCGCGTCGAGCGCACCATGCGCGTTCGCCACAGGGTGAGCACGGCGCGGCGCAGCGCCACTTCGTTCTGCGCCAGTTCGGCCGGCGTCAGACGCAGGCGGTCACGGTCGTCGAGCAGGCCCCTGATCTCGTGCTGACAGAAAAGGATGCTCTTGCGGCTGACCTCGGTCGGGTGCGCGGTCAGCACCGGCGAGATCAGGGCGTGTTCGAGGCAGCCGCGCAGCGCTTCGGCGCTGATGCCGGCAGCCTGCAGCCGGTTCAGGGTAAGCGCCAGGCTGCCGTCACGCGGTGGCGATCCGATCATCTCGTGCGCGCGGCGGCGGCGGACGTGGTGTTCGTCTTCGGCGATATTGGCCAGGTGCAGGAAATAGGTGAACGAGCGGATGACCGCGAGCATGGTGTCGCGCGGCAGCTCGGTGAGCATGACATCGAGCTCGGCGCGGGCAGCTTCGTCCAGCTCGCGATCGAAACGGACCGAATTCTGGCGGATGCGCTCGACGACGTCGAATACGTCGCTTCCCTCCTGCTGGTGCACGGTGTCGCCGAGAATGCGGCCAAGCAGCCGGATGTCGTCGCGCAGGGGGAGGTCCTTGTCGGGTTGGGCAGGGCTAGAACTCATGTCTCGATCTTTTCGCGGGAAGGGGTCAGGCAGGGCGCCGACGGCGATCGCAGATGGCGCGGGGGACAGCGAAGATTATAACCATTCCTGTTGTCTCGCTTGCGCGGCAGTGCTTTGCGGCAAGCGGCGCAGGGGACGTGCAGGGTGTGCGACCAGCGCAGCCTGTGCGACGTCCTGGATGCGGCGCGCAATGCGCGTCGCCTATTGCGTCCCGTGCTGACTGCGCCGTGCACTCACCAACCATTCGCGGATCTGATCGATGGTGGTCGTTACGCCGCCGCAGACGATGAACAAGACCTGGCCCAGGCCGGCGAGCGCTGGCGAGGTGTCGTATGCCAAGGCCAGGCTTGCGCCACAGGCAGGCTCCACGAGCAGCCGGTGATCCGCGAGAAAGCGCTCGCAGGCCTCGAGCGCGGCGAGATCCGAGACGACGACGCTGCGCACGTCATGTTCCTTCGACCAGTAAAACGCCCTGTCGCAAACGCGTTTGGCACCGAGCGAAGTGGCGACGCTGGTGATGCGCTCGAGTGCTACCTGCTGACCTGCGTGCAGCGATCGGTTGAAGGACGCGGCGCCTTCGGTTTCGACCGCGACCACCGGGACATGGGCGAGACCGTTTCGACGCAGCCCTTCGACAACACCGCAGAGCAGGCCGCCTCCGCCGACCGACAAAACGACACCATCCGGCACCAGTGCCGACCGCGCGACCTCGTCGATCAGGCTGGCATGTCCATGCCACAGCAAGGGATCGTCGAAGGGATGGAGGAAGGCGTCGGATTCCTCGACGATCGACAAGGCGAAGACGTTGGCCTCATGCCAGGAGTCGCCATGAACGATGACTTCCGCTTCTTCCAGTCGAAGCAGTTCCCTGGCTCGTGCGGAGGTGCTTTCCGGTACCACGACGGTGACCGGAATCGACAGACAGCGGCCCGCATAGGCGACCGCCAGGCCGGCATTGCCCCCGGAAGAAGAAACGAAGCGGCGCGCGCCGCGCCGCTCGTACTCTTCGCAGGCGGCGCCGATGCCGCGAATCTTGAACGATCCCGGCGGCTGCACTGCTTCGAGCTTCAGCCACGCCGAACAGCGCGCCGCGGTGCTCAGCGCTCGCGACTCGATCAGCGGCGTTGCAATGTGAAGGGGCACGATGGGTGTGGTCTGGCGAGGAGTTCCCGGAACGACGGCGTGCATTCGGCGGAGTTGGAGTCTGCCGTCGCCGCTCCGGGTTTGTTCACCGCCTGCCGTCTTGCCGGCCGACTCTGCAAACCGGGGGCGACGGCAAGACGGTGAGTCGGTAGCTCAGTTCCTCAATACACTTCGGGAATGAAGGTCTGATCCGACATCGGCGGACGCACATAGCCGCGTTCTTCCTGCCGGGGCGGCAGGACGATCGGCTCTGGCGTCAGATCCTCGTAGTCGACCATGTTCAACAGATGGGTGATCACGTTCAGGCGGGCGCGCTTCTTGTCGTCGCCGTCGACCACATACCAGGGGGCCTGCTTGATGTCGGTGTGCGCGAACATGTTGTCCTTGGCCCTCGAGTATTCGACCCAGCGCGCGCGCGACTGCAGATCCATCGGGCTCAGTTTCCAGTGCTTCTCGGGATGGAAAATCCGTTTCTGGAAACGTCGTTCCTGCTCCTCGTTGCTGACCGAGAACCAGTACTTGATCAGGATGATGCCGCTGCGCACGAGCATGCGCTCGAACTCCGGGCAGCTGCGCAGAAACTCGCGGTATTCCTCGTCGGTACAGAAACCCATCACCCGTTCGACGCCGGCGCGGTTATACCAGCTACGATCGAAGAGCACCATTTCGCCGCCGGCGGGAAGGTGCTGAACGTAGCGCTGGAAATACCACTGGCCCGTCTCGCGGTCGGTCGGTGCCGGCAGTGCGGCGACCCGGGTGACCCGCGGGCTGAGGCTCTCGGTGATGCGTTTGATGGTGCCGCCCTTGCCGGCAGCGTCGCGCCCTTCGAAGAGCACGACCACCTTCAGTTTCTTGAACTTGATCCACTCCTGCAGCTTGACGAGTTCGACCTGCAGTTTGCCGAGGGCCTTTTCGTAATCCTTCGTCTTGAGCGGCTTCTTGCGCGTGCTGAGAACGCTTTCGTTCTCTTTGTTCTTCTGGGTGCCGGCTTCGGGCGCTTCCGGTTTCTCTTTCACTGCTTTTCCCTCCTTGCCTTTTACGGGTTCTTTCTTCGCCGCCTTGCTCGGCTGGTCGGCCTTTGCTTCGGCTTTTGCAGCCGGTTTGGCAGCTGTCTTGGGTGCTGCCTTGGTTGTAGCTTTGGCCGGGGTCGTTTGTGGAGGCGCGGGTTGCGCCGCGGTTACGCTTTCCGTTTTGGCGGGGTCGCTCGGGGGTAGGACCTCTGCTGGCACGGCTTTGACTTCTTCACTCATTGATGCCTCCTTGGTGTGGCTAGAAACGGGTAAGAGATGAAAGCGCGTCCTGGCAGGGAGCCGCAGCTCATGAGGATGTATTGTTTCCTGGCCAGTGACGCTGCAGCGGAAAACCGTAGGGGCGGCGACGGCCGAGGCCATCCGCTACGACGCGGCTTTCCCGCTCGGATCACGGTTCCGTGAACGACCTGGACGCAGGGACTCGGGCCACCGTCGCGACCACATGCTCGGGGAGCGCGGACAACTCGATGCGGCCATGAACTGTCGGCATGCTTCGTTTCCTCTTGGCGCCGGAATGGCGGTGGCCGGCAATTATCATGCATTCCTCTGCAAAAATGAACAGTGTTGCGCACAAAACGTGCAACAGGCTCTGTGTCGCGGGAAAAGCGGTGGCGGGTCGTTTGTCATATGACGACATGTGCGCCGGAAAGCGCTCCGCTGTCAATAGCTGCGGGAAGACTGCAGGCACGGTTCGAGTCGAGACTTGGCGTGAGCGAGCGCCATTGGGGTCCGTTGCGGGCGACAAGATGATCGCCGCCGTCGCCCACCGTGCCGCGCCCGTCGGCAAGTGCACAAAAAAGCGCCAGCCGGGGGCTGGCGCTTGCGGACCGCTCTAGCTGACGCAACGACGCTTGCCGGGCCGCTTCCGCTGGCAGGCGGTGTCGCCGAGGCTGCGCTCAGCCGAGTTTGGCGAATGCTTCGATCACCGCTGGCGGGGCCTGGACCATTTCGATCAGCACACCTTCGCCACCAATCGGGAACTCGTCGTTCGCCTTTGGATGCATGAACGTGATGTCAAAGCCGGCGGCACCTTTGCGGATTCCGCCAGGCGCAAAGCGCACGCCGTTGGCTGACAGCCATTCCACCGCCTTTGGCAGATCGTCGATCCACAGGCCGATGTGATTGAGCGGCGTCACATGCACGGCCGGTTTCTTTTCCGGGTCGACCGGCTGCATCAGATCGACTTCGACCTTGAACGGGCCGGAGCCGATCGCGGCGATATCTTCGTCGACGTTCTCGCGCTCGCTGACGAAGTTGCCGGTGATAGTGAGGCCAAGCATGTCGACCCATAGTTTGCGCAGTTTCATCTTGTCAGGGGCGCCAATGGCGATTTGCTGAATGCCGAGGACTTTGAAGGGGCGTGAGGTCATAGGGTGTGCTTTCTCTGTGACAGGGGGTAAAGGAGTTCTCGTCACGCGATATCAGTCGCGAGCAGAACGGCGTATGGCGGTGGCTGCAGCAATCTCGCCACCGCGTGAAAAAGCTTCGAAGTTCTCTTCGATACTATCAGGGTCGTACACATAATTCACCATCATCCCGTATGACTGCTGGCTGCCACGTGCCGACGTGTCGGCCAGATAATTGAGCCGTTCGATGCGTGCACCGTTGCCGAGATGGAAGCGGGCGACCGGGTCGTAAGGCTGGTCACCCTTGCTGGCGGTCAGCAGGTAGCGCGCCGCAAGACGCGTCAAGCCGTTTTGCATGGCGTGTGCCAGACGTTCGTCGTCGGCCCATCGATCCACGGAAAACAGTTTGACCAGGTCGCTGATGTCGGCAATCGGCGCCATTTCGGGCGGCACACGGCGTTTGATCCGTTCCAGGTCGGCATCGCTGAAAGCCGTTCGCCAGGCTTCCGGAGTCTTCTCCGCCCAGCGCCGGAAGGTCGGTAACGGCGAAAGCGTCGCGAAGCTGTCGAGACGCGGGTAGTCGCGTTTGAGATCGTCGACCACCCGCTTGAGCAGGAAATTGCCGAATGAGACCCCACGCAGGCCCGGTTGGGTGTTGGAAATCGAGTAGAAGATGGCCGTGCTGGCCTGGTGCGCATCGAACACCGGTGCCTGTTCGTCGAGCAGCGTTTGGACGTTGTCGGCAAGGTGGTCGGTCAGCGCGACCTCGACGAAGATCAGCGGCTCCATCGGCATCCGTGGATGGAAAAAGGCGTAGCAGCGACGATCGGAATCGAGTCGATTCTTGAGGTCGCTCCATGAGCGAATTTCATGCACCGCCTCGTACTGGATCAGTTTTTCCAGCAGCGCTGCCGGCGAGTTCCAGGTAATGCGTTGCAGTTCGAGAAAGCCGACGTCGAACCATGCGCTCAGTCGCGACTCGAGTTCCCGGTCGAGCGGGCGCAAGGCAGGATCGGTATGCAGGAAACGCAGCAGGTCGGCGCGCAGATCAACGAGGAATTTGACGCCCTGCGGCAAGGCATTGAACTGGGTCAGGATGCGCAGTCGCGATGAGCGCATGGCGTTGCGCAGAGCGGACTCGGCTTGCCATTGGCGGTCGGTGCCGATGGCCGCCTGATAGTCGGCATGTGCCTGGCCGACACTTTGCGGGTCTGGGCCGAATTCGTTGGCAATGGTGCGCAGAAAAGTGGCGCGACCTTCGTCATTGAGGTGCAGATAAGTTTCGCACAGCAGGGCGGCGCGCTGCCTGACCGAAACCTCACCACCGGTGCCGCCGGCGCATTCACTAAGCAGGTCGCGAACGCGGCCCAGGTGTTTGCCCTCGAGCGCCTGCGGTCCGCTAGCATTACCGAGGAATTTGCGCACCCGACGCAGCCCTCGGACAACAAAACCTTCTGACATTCCTTTCTCCTTCGTCCCGCGACAAGCGGTGCGTCCGATTCAGATGCGTTGGCGATGAGCGAGAACGACAAAGACGAGGCCAGCCATGACCATCGGCAGTGAGAGCCACTGCCCCATGCTGACGGTGTACGACAGGCCAAGGATACCATCATCGGGTGAGCGGAAATACTCGGCGACCCAGCGCAGGCAGCCGTAACCGATCAAAAAGACGCCCGAAATGGCACCACGCGGGCGTTCCCGGCTTGAATACAGCCACAGGAGAACAAACAGAACGACACCTTCGAGCCCCGCCTGATAGAGCTGCGACGGATGGCGGGGCAGGTCGTCGACCCACGGAAACACCATTGCCCATGGCAGGGACGGATCAGCCACACGCCCCCACAGCTCGCCATTGATGAAGTTGCCGATGCGTCCGGCGGCTAGCCCGAGCGGCACCAGGGGCGCGATGAAATCGGTGATGTCGAGCCAGGTCTTGCTGGTCTTCCGCGCGTACAGCCACATCGCGACAAGTACGCCGAGGAAGCCGCCGTGAAACGACATGCCCCCCTGCCAGACGGCGAGAATCTCCAGTGGATGGGCGAGGTAGTAACTCGGTTGGTAGAACAGCACCTCGCCCAGACGGCCACCGGCGATCACGCCAAGCACACCATAGAACAGCAGATCGTCAAGTTCGCGCACGGTCCACCCGCTTGTCGACAACTGGCGATGGGTCCGGATGCGGTGCCGGCCAAGCCACCAGAACTGGAGAAAGGCCGCCAGGTACATCAGCCCGTACCAGTGAACCTTGAGCGGGCCGAGCGAAAGTGCGATGGGGTCGAACTGAGGGTGGATCAACACGGCACGAACACCAGAGGGCTTTCGGATAGAATCGGAATTATATCGCGCCACTCTTGGGCGCGTTCTGGATTGGAGATCGGCCATGCCTGACTATCGTTCCCGCACCTCGACCCACGGCCGCAACATGGCCGGCGCACGCGCTCTGTGGCGCGCTACCGGCATGAAGGATGGCGATTTTGGCAAGCCGATCATCGCGGTGGTCAATTCGTTCACCCAGTTCGTTCCGGGTCACGTACATCTCAAGGATATGGGGCAACTGGTGGCGCGCGAGATCGAGGCCGCTGGCGGTATCGCCAAGGAGTTCAATACCATCGCCATCGACGATGGCATTGCCATGGGGCACGACGGCATGCTCTATTCACTGCCCTCGCGCGACCTGATCGCCGATTCGGTCGAGTACATGGTCAATGGGCACTGCGCCGACGCCATGGTCTGCATCTCGAACTGCGACAAGATTACCCCGGGCATGCTGATGGCGGCGATGCGGGTGAACATCCCGGCCATCTTTGTCTCCGGTGGTCCGATGGAGGCCGGCAAGGTCGACTGGGGTGGCAAGGTGATCGCCATCGACCTCGTTGATGCGATGGTCAAGGGCGGCGACAGCAACTGCTCAGACGACGAGGTCGAAGCGTTCGAGCGCTCGGCGTGCCCCACCTGCGGTTCGTGCTCCGGGATGTTCACCGCCAACTCGATGAACTGCCTGACTGAAGCGCTCGGCTTTTCGCTCCCCGGCAACGGTACCGTTCTCGCCACCCACGCCGACCGCAAGGATCTTTTCCTGAGGGCGGGGCGCCAGATCGTCGACATGTGCCGTCGCTATTACGAGCAGGAAGATGCGTCGGTGCTGCCGCGCTCGATCGGCAGTTTCGAAGCGTTCGAGAATGCGATGACGCTGGATGTGTCGATGGGTGGGTCTACCAACACCGTGCTGCATATTCTGGCGGCGGCACAGGAGGGTGGGGTGAACTTCACCATGGATGACATCGACCGTATTTCGCGCCGCGTGCCCTGCCTGGCCAAGGTCGCACCCGCGACGCCCGATTACCATATCGAGGACGTGCACCGTGCCGGCGGCATCTTCGCGATTCTCGGCGAACTCGACCGTGCCGGACTGATCCATCGCGACCAGCCGACGGTGCACACAAAAACGCTTGGCGAGGCAATCGACACCTGGGATGTGGTCCGTTCCAAGGCGCCGACCTTGATTGATTTCTTCAGGGCTGCTCCCGGGGGCATCCCGACGCAGACGGCGTTCTCGCAGAATCGGCGCTATCCCGATCTGGACCTCGATCGCGCACACGGCTGCATTCGCAGTCAGGCCAACGCCTATTCGCAGGACGGCGGTCTGGCCGTGCTCTATGGCAATCTGGCCACCGACGGCTGCATCGTGAAAACGGCTGGCGTTGACGAGAGTATCTGGGTATTCACCGGCCAGGCGCGGGTATTCGAAAGCCAGGATGACGCCGTGCAGGCGATTCTTGCCGATCTGGTCAAGGCGGGTGATGTGGTGGTCATCCGCTACGAAGGGCCGAAAGGCGGCCCCGGCATGCAGGAAATGCTTTATCCGACTTCCTATTTGAAATCCAAGGGGCTGGGCAAGGCTTGCGCGCTGCTTACCGACGGCCGCTTTTCCGGCGGCACCTCAGGGCTGTCGATCGGGCACGCTTCGCCGGAGGCAGCAGAAGGCGGCGCCATCGGGCTGGTTCAGGAGGGCGATACGATCGAGATCGACATCCCGGGACGTCGCATTCATCTGGCCATTTCCGATGCCGAGATGAGCAGGCGTCGGGCCGAGATGGACGGCAGAGGCGATTCTGCCTGGCAGCCGGTGGCCGAGCGCCAGCGGGTCGTCTCAAAAGCGCTGCAGGCGTATGCCCTGATGGCCACCTCGGCCGCAACCGGTGCTGTGCGTGATCTCGAGCAATTGAAAAAACGCTGACTCCCGCGGGTCGTGATCGTCGATTTCCGGCTTGGCCTCTGGCCGCGATGGCTGCGGTCCCGGTATCGACACCGGAGACCAACTGGTAGCGCTGTCAACGGTCTGTCCCGCCGATGCGTTAGATGCTTGCTGCCGCTTGACGTATTGGCGATACGAATCAAGAGACTTTGCAAGCTTGCCAAAGTGAAATACTATCGAAACGTTTCAAACCATTTTTCTGAACGGAGTAAGAGCATGAAAGCAATCTACGTGAGTCTGCTGGCTGCTGCCGGGGTCATGTCTGCTGGCGCCGTACAGGCGCAAGACGCCGAAGCGCTGGCCAAATCGAAGAACTGCCTGACCTGCCACCAGGTGGACAAGAAGGTCGTTGGCCCGGCCTACAAGGATGTGGCCAAGAAGTACACCGCCGCGGATGAGCCCATGCTCGCCGAGAAGATCATCAAGGGTGGTAAGGGCACCTGGGGTCCGGTCCCGATGCCGCCTAACAAGGTTACTCCCGAGGAGGCCAACAAGCTGGCCAAGTGGATCCTCAGCCTGAAGTAGTGGTTGAATGAAGAAAACCGGCCAGGCGCCGGTTTTCTTTTTTGTGCGAGGCCGCAGGACATCGACTATGCATCGCGGGCAGGAAATATGCATGTTGACAAGGTGCTGGCGTGCTTGGACAATCGCCCGTTGGCTACCCCATTAAAAACACAATATCGGAGATGAAACCTATGAACCAAGTACGTATACCCGGTGTACTCATCGCTCTGGCCGCGTCGGTGGCCGTGATTGGTTGCGGCAAGAAGGAAGAGCCCAAAGCAGCAGCTCCGGCTCCCGTGGCAGCTGCGCCGGCGGCGGTGCCGGCAATGGTTGTCGCCATTGGCCACGTCGCGCCGCTGACCGGACCGATTGCACACCTCGGCAAGGACAACGAGAATGGCGCTCGTCTGGCGGTCGATGACGCCAACGCCCAGAAGATCACGATTGACGGCAAGCTGATCACCTTCGAACTGCTCGGCGAGGACGATCAGGCCGACCCGAAAACGGGCACTGTCGTGGCCCAGAAACTGGTTGATGCCCACGTCGCCGGCGTTGTCGGTCACCTGAACTCGGGGACTACCATTCCTGCCTCGTCGATCTATAATCAGGCCGGCTTGCCACAGATTTCACCGTCGGCAACCAATCCCAAGTATACCCAGCAGGGCTTCGCTACCGCTTTCCGGGTGATGGCCAACGATGTTCAGCAGGGTTCGGTGATCGGGACCTACGCGGCCAAGGACATGGGCGCCAAGAAAATTGCCATCATCGACGACCGTACGGCCTATGGTCAGGGGCTGGCGGACGAGGTCGAGAAAGCTGCCAAAGCTAACGGCGCGACGGTGGTCGCCCGTGAGTTCACCAATGACAAGGCGATCGACTTCAAGGCGATTCTGACCAAGATCAAGGCCAAGAATCCTGACGTGATCTTCCTCGGCGGCATGGATGCCGTTGGCGGCCCGATGCTCAAGCAGATGAAGGAACTGGGCATCAAGGCCAAATTCACCACGGGTGACGGCGGTTGCTCGCCCGAGCTGATCAAACTGGCCGGCGCCGCGTCGGAAGGTGTGATCTGTACGCAAGCGGGCCTGCCGGCAGACAAGCTGCCGAATGGCCAGAAGTTCCTCGCCGAGTTCACCAGCAAGTACGGCCCGATCCAGATCTACTCGCCGTACAGCTACGATGCGGTGATGGTCCTGATCGACTCGATGAAACGCGCCAATTCGGTCGACCCGGCCAAGTATCTGCCGGAAGTCTCCAAGACCTCATACGATGGCGTCACCGGCAAGATCGAGTTCGACGAAAAAGGTGACATCAAGAACGGCGCGATCACGGTTTTCGAAATCAAGGATGGCAAGCTGGTTACTTTGAAGAGCGAAGGTGGCGCCTCGGCAGCGGCAGCGCCGATGCCAGCCGCAGCCCCGATGCCGGCGGCAGCGCCCGCTGCGGAAGCCAAGCAGTAATCGGGCATCTGTTGTCGAGGGAGTGGCGGCTGTGCTGCCATTCCCTCGATTTTCCTGCATCTGCATCCGCATCCGCTCACCATGAGCCGGGCCTGGCGCCAGAGCGCCCGGTTCCTGGCGCCATGAGTCCGAACCTCTGGTTCGCCACAAGCACCTTGTTGCGGAAAGCCCGACCATGGACACTCTCCTCCAGCAACTGATCAACGGCCTCACTCTGGGCGCCGTTTATGCGCTCGTCGCTCTCGGTTACACGATGGTGTACGGCATCATCGGTCTGATCAACTTCGCTCATGGCGAGGTGGTGATGATCGGAACGATGGTCGCTTTCACGGTCATTGTTTCCCTGGCGGGCTCCGGCATGGCGCCGCTGCTCATTCTTGGCATCGGTCTGCTGGTTTCGGTGCTGGTCTGCATGGTGCTCGGGTTCTTGCTGGAACGTGTTGCCTATCGTCCCTTGCGAGGTGCCCCGAGACTGACGCCGCTGATCACGGCAATCGGCATGTCGATGGTCCTGCAGAACGTGGCGATGATCATCTGGGGTCGCAATTACATCACTTTCCCGCCGATGATCGAGAAACACATCTACAGCATCGGCGGAGCAACTTTCACCAACGTGCAGGTGGCCATAGTTTCCCTTGCCGGCCTGGTCATGCTCGGCTTGATTTACCTGGTGCACCGTACGCGTATCGGCATGGCCATGCGCGCGACGTCGCAGAATCCGCAGGTCGCTTCGTTGATGGGTGTCGATATCAATCGCGTCATTGCCATGGCCTTCATCATCGGCTCGGCGTTGGGCGCCGTCGCTGGTTGCATGGTCGGTTCCTACTACGAGATTGCGCATTATCAGATGGGTTTCATGCTTGGCCTGAAAGCATTCACAGCGGCCGTTCTGGGCGGTATCGGCAACCTCGCCGGCGCCATGGCCGGTGGGATCTTGCTGGGGGTGATTGAGGCTCTCGGTGCCGGTTACATCGGTCAGCTGACGGGTGATTTCCTCGGCAGCCACTACCAGGACATTTTCGCGTTCATTGTTCTGATCGTCGTTCTGATGTTTCGTCCTTCCGGCCTGTTTGGCGAGCGTGAGGGAGACCGCGCATGAACGGCCAAGTCAGAAAAGCGGTTCCTTGGCAGCGCCACTGGCTGGGCATTTTGCTGATCGGCGTGGTCCTGTTGGCCGTGCCTTTCGTTGCCGCTCTTGGCGGCCAGGCCTGGGTGCGCATCGCAAATTTCGCGATTCTTTACGTCTTTCTGGCACTTGGCCTGAACATCGTCGTCGGCTACGCGGGCTTGCTCGATCTGGGTTACGTCGCTTTTTACGCGGTTGGTGCCTATGTCTATGCCTTGCTGGCATCGCCACACTTCGGGATTCACTTGCCATTCTGGGTAATCTTGCCGATCGGGGCTGCCATCGCCTGCCTCTTCGGCATGTTGCTTGGCGCGCCGACGCTCAAGTTGCGTGGTGACTATCTGGCGATCGTCACGCTCGGTTTTGGTGAGATTATCCGCATCTTTCTGAATAACCTGAATGCGCCGATCAATGTCACCAATGGCGCGCAGGGGATCACCCTCATCGATCCGATTCGCATCGGAGATTTCTCGTTTGCCGAGACCAGTACCCTCCTCGGCCTGCAGATTTCTGGCCCGCAGAAGTACTACTTCTTCCTGGTAGCCCTGGCGATCGTGGTCATCATTGTCAACGTGCGCTTGCAGGATTCGCGCATTGGTCGGGCCTGGCAAGCCATTCGTGAGGACGAAGTCGCTGCCAAGGCCTGCGGGATCAATACCCGCAACATCAAGCTGCTGGCTTTTGCCATGGGAGCTTCGTTTGGCGGCGTCGCCGGTGGTGTTTTCTCGGCGATGCAGGGTTTCGTAAGTCCCGAGAGTTTCTCGCTGATGGAATCGATCACCATTCTGGCGATGGTCGTTCTGGGTGGGATGGGACATATTCCCGGGGTAATTCTCGGAGCCATCCTGCTGACCGCTCTTCCCGAGGTCTTGCGCTATGGCATCGAACCGCTGCAAGACGCCATCTTCGGGCGCAGCATCATTGATCCGGAAAGCCTGCGGATGCTGATCTTCGGGCTGGCGCTGGTGCTTGTCATGCGCTTCCGGCCGGCGGGTCTATGGCCGTCGCCGCAGCGTCGGCGCGAACTTGCAGAGAGTTCGGATTGACCATGAGCGAACACCAGGTACTTCTCGAGGCACATGCAGTTGCCAAGCATTTTGGCGGCGTGAAGGCATTGCACGACGTTTCGCTGACCATTCGGCGGGGCGAGATCTACGGCCTGATCGGCCCCAACGGCGCCGGCAAGACGACGTTTTTCAACTGTCTTACGGGTCTTTACAAGAATGAGAGCGGTCACTTCATCTTTGACGGCGTATTACTCGCAGCCGACGCGCCGCACAAGGCGGCTGAAGTCGGCATTGCCCGGACCTTTCAGAACATCCGCCTGTTCGGCAATATGACCGCGATCGAGAACGTGATGGTCGGTCGCCATCTGCGCACGCATGCCGGAGTGATTGGAGCGATAAGCCGCAACCGGGCGACTATGGCGGAGGAGGCGAAGATTGCTCGCCGCGCCGAGGAGTTGTTGCACTATGTCGGTATCCATGAACGGGCGCATGATTACGCCAAGAACCTGTCTTACGGCGATCAGCGTCGACTTGAGATCGCCCGCGCTTTGGCCACCGAGCCGAAGCTGTTGGCGCTCGATGAACCTGCTGCGGGCATGAACGGTACGGAAACCGAAGCCCTGCGGGTGTTGGTCGAGGGCATCTGCAAGGATGGTGTGACGGTGTTGTTGATCGAGCACGACGTCAAACTGGTCATGGGCCTGTGCGGCCGGGTCGCGGTACTCGACTACGGCGAAAAGATCTGCGAAGACGTGCCGTCAGTGGTGCAGAACGATCCGCGTGTCGTCGAGGCCTACCTCGGCGGCTCGGTGGCCTGAAGGGACCGAACAAATCATGCTTGAAGTTACCGGGTTGCGCGTTTCCTACGGTGGGATCCAGGCCGTTCGCGGCATCACTTTTCATGTCAATGAAGGCGAGATGGTAGCTCTGATCGGTGCCAACGGCGCCGGCAAGAGCAGTACCTTGCGCGCCCTGGCGAGACTGCTCACGCCAGCTGGCGGCAGTGTTCGCTATCGAGGCAAGGAGCTGGTGTCCTTGCCGCCGCATCAGCTGGTGAGCGAAGGGATCGCCCTGGTTCCCGAGGGGCGAGGCGTTTTCCCGCGCATGAGCTGCGTCGAGAACCTGCGCATGGGCTCCTACGCGCGCAACGACAAGGCGGCGATCGAGCGCGACCTCGAGCACGTGTTTGGGCACTTTCCACGCCTCAAGGAGCGGGCGCAGCAAATGGCGGGAACGCTTTCCGGAGGAGAGCAGCAGATGTTGGCGATCGGCCGTGCGCTGATGAGCAAGCCCAGGTTGATGCTCCTCGACGAACCTTCGATGGGTCTGGCTCCGATCATGGTGCAGAAGATTTTTGAGGTGATTCGTACGGTCGCTCTTGAAGGAATGACCATTCTGCTCGTCGAGCAGAATGCCAAGCTGGCGCTGGAAGTCAGTCAGCGTGGGTACGTCATGGAGAGCGGCGAGATAACGGTGACCGACGAGTCGAAAAAGCTACTCGCCGATCCCAAGGTTCGGGCGGCCTATCTCGGCGAGTAGGGGAGGGCGGTTCTAGAAGTCCATCGCATCGGCGAAGGACAGGGCCTGCAGCTGTGCCCGGTTGAACTGGTCGGTTGTCAGGCCAAGCATTGCCGCCTGTTCTGCGACTACCTCGCCATCGTTCTGCTCGCTGGCCAGTGCTAGTTCGAGGAAGGGTTGATAGCGCCCTCCGTTGCCAAGCAGGGCGTCGCAGATCGGCTCGGGGAGTCGCATCGCCTCGAGCGCATCCTCGATACCGACGCCGAGCAGTACGTCGAGCAGCGAAAAAGCGCCGGTAATGAACAGGTTGTCGTACTCGGACTTGTCGACCAGGTCGGTGGCCAGCAGTTCCATCAGTCGCCCTCTTACCAGGGCCGTGTACATCAAGGCCGGTGCCATCGGGTCCTTGCTCGCTGTCGCCAGCAACAGCGACAGCCAGCGATTGAGCTTGTCGTAGCCGAGCATGCTCACCGCGTGGCGGAATGACTGAATCTCGCAGGAAAGGCCAAAACCGGCAGAATTGATGTAACGCAGCAGTTTGTACGACATCGCGACATCGTTCTTGAGTGCCGCTTCGATTTCCTTGACTTCGGCGTTTCCGCGCACCAGGTTGAGTACGTGCACGATGTTCGTCTGTGCCGGGTTGAGCTTCTTCGCCGGTACGCTTGTCGGGGACGTGAAAAACCATCCGCTGGCGGAGGTGATGCCGGCATCCAGACACGCGAGAAAATCCTGGGTACTGGCGACATTGAAAGCGACGCCCATTCCGTAGGTTTTCGTGCGGGCGGCCAACAGCTTGAGTTGCTCAAGCGTAAACCGCTGAGCATCGAAACCGATGAAGCGAAACGGTACGCCGCTTGACAGTGCTTGTGCCGCTTCGGGATCGAAATTCAGGCAGACGGTCGGTTGCCAGGTTTGCAGCGCACTGATCAGGTCAGGCCCGTTGGGGCCGACCAGACTGGCTGCCGGCAGTTCAATGGTAGCGTTCTCGGGTGGCGTCCAGTCGAGCAAGCCTGCGTTGTAGTCGGTGTGCCCGCAATTGACGAAGATCGGTTTTTCACTGCGGGGCCAGACATCATCCAGGGCGCCGAGGGCGGCTGCCGCATCCTGCATGCTTGCTGCGGTGCCGAGATGGAGCGTCAGACGTGTGGCGATTATCCTGCTCTGGCGATTGAGCAGGGGCTGACGGGACATGACGAAGTTATTCATAGGTGGCCGACCGTTGTATCCAAAGAGGTGAGCGTATCGATCGCCTCGCGCACATCGGCGGCATAGTCGAAGGAATCAGCGAAGAATTCGTCTGCCGGCAAGTGGCAGCGCGTCAGGAAATCCCGCCTGGCGGCGGCAACCATCGCCGGTGACCCGCAGACATAGGCTTGATAGCCGGAGAGGTCAGGATGGTCCGTCATCGCCGCTTGATGGACGAGGCCGGTTCGACCGTTCCAGTGATCTCCCGCCGGCGGGTCCGATAGCACCGGGATGAAATCAATCGTTGCATGCTGCGCGGGCCATTGTTCGGCAAGCTGCAGGAGGTAGAGATCGGCGCGACCACGGCCTCCCCAGTAAAGGTCCATCGGTCGCTTGCAACCCTCCGCGATGGCCTGCTCGACAATGGCCTTGATCGGCGCAAAACCCGTTCCACCAGCAACCAGAAGCATCGGCTTTTCGGAGTCGGTACGCAGGAAAAAGCTTCCATGCGGCCCCCTTAGACGCAGCAGGTCACGTTCCTTCATGGTGTTGAAGACGTGGCCGGTGAACTGCCCGCCAGGCACGTGGCGGACATGCAGTTGGAGGAAGTCGTCCTGGTGTGGTGGGTTGGCCAGGGAAAAAGCCCGGCGCTTGCCCTCCTTGAGCAGGATGTCCACGTATTGCCCGGGGAGAAATTGCAGGCGCTCGTTGGCCGGCAGCTTGAGCTCGATCAGCATCACGTCCGGAGCTGCCCGCGTGAGACGCTGAACGCGCGCCGGCAAGGTCCTGACCGGAATGTCGTCGAGCGAGCGAACCTCTCTGCTCTCGATGCGCAGGTCGCTCTTGGCGGTGGCACAGCAGAAAAGGGCGAAGCCGGCCTGACGGTCGGCGGTGCTGAGGACCTCGAGAGGCGCTTTCCCGTGGTCGATCTGCCCGCTCAATACCTCGCCCCGACAGGAGCCACAAACGCCATCACGGCAACCGTACGGCAGGCTCAGCCCCTGCCGCAAGGCGGCATCAAGAACCGTCTCTCCGGGCTCGGCCCGAAAGCGGTGATCGCTCGGCTGAACGCTGACCTCGAAACCCATTGCCTCTCCGCGGATGGCCGAATCCGGTAAAATTGCGCAGTGCAAAAACTATTGATCGTCGGCTGTGGAGATATTGCCCGCCGTCTCCTGCCCCGTCTGCTCGGCCACTACCGCGTTTTTGCACTGGTGCGCGACCCGGAACAACTCGCCTTCTGGCGCGACAGGGGCGCCAAGCCCGTCCTTGCTGACCTGGATCAGCCGCAAAGCCTGCAGCGCATTGCCGGTCTTGCCGAGATCGTCGTCCATCTCGCGCCGCCTCCCGCCGTCAACCGGAGCGGTGCCGCAAGTGATCGGCGCGACACCCGAACCCGCTGGCTGCTTGCCGCACTGGCTCGCGGAATGAGTCTACCACAGCGAATCGTGTATATAAGTACCAGCGGCGTCTATGGCGATTGCGCCGGTGCGCGCATTGATGAGACTTGCCCTGTCCGGCCCGCCACCGCCCGTGCCCATCGGCGTGTCGATGCCGAGCGCCAACTGCGTGCTCTTGGCCGCCGTGGTGTTGTCGTGAGTATCCTGCGCGCGCCCGGAATTTATGCTCCTGACCGCTTGCCGATCGCCCGCCTGCGGCAGGGAACGGCGGCGCTCCGAACGACGGACGACGTCTACACCAACCATATTCATGCCGAAGACCTGGCGACGATGACCTGTGCCGCGTTGCGTTATGGGCGCAGCAACCGCATCTACAATGCCTGTGACGATTCTGAAATCAAGATGGGTGAGTATTTTGATCTCGTTGCCGATCGTTTCGGCTTGCCCAGGGTGCCTCGTCTGTCGCGTGGCGAGGCGCAGGAGAAGCTGTCGCCCCTGCAGTTATCGTTCATGAGTGAATCACGTCGACTGACCAGCCAGCGCGCCAAAAAGGAACTGCGAGTGAAACTTCGCTACGCACGGGTCGATGATGGTGTTGCTGCGGCCTGGGCTGAAAGGAATAGTCAGTGCTTGTAGTTAAGGTTTTGCATCTGTGGATGGTGGTCAGCTGGTTCGCCGGCTTGTTCTACCTGCCGCGCATCTTTGTCAATCTGGCGATGGTCGAGGCCGGCAGTAGCGCCGAGCGTGAGCGCTTGTTGTTGATGGCCGGCAAGCTCTATCGATTCATGACCCCAATCGGTTTTCTGGCGGTCGCTCTCGGTCTGTGGTTGTGGTTTGGCTACGGATTTTCCGGCGGATGGCTGCATGCCAAGACGGCTCTGGTGGTCGTGCTGATCGCCTATCACTTCTACTGCGGTCGACTGCTGAGCGACTTCCGGGCTGGTCGCTGCGCGCGTAGCCACGTCTGGTTCCGCTGGTTCAACGAGTTGCCGGTGCTGCTGCTGCTGGCGGCGATCTACCTCGCCGTAATGAAGCCCTTCTAGTCCACACGCCTCGGGAGACAATTGTGGAAACATTTTTTGCGAGCTGCCCACGCGGCCTCGAGACCCTGCTGGCGGAAGACCTGGTGGCAGCCGGTGGGCGTGATCTGAAGCAGATCTCCGGCGGGGTGCATTTCATCGCCGAGTGGCCGGACTGCTACCGTGCCAATCTCCACTCACGCATCGCCACGCGAATTCTCTGCCGGGTGGCGCAGGCCGGTTATGACAAGGAGGAGGACATCTACCGCCTGGCCCTGGACACGCCATGGCCGAAGTGGTTCGTTCCGGAACAGACCATCCGGGTTGACGTCAATGCGGTGAAAAGCCCACTGAAGAGCATCGACTTCGTGACCCTGCGCATCAAGGATGCCATTTGTGATCGCTTTCGTCGTGATTTCGGGCGCCGTCCAAGCGTGGACACCCGTCAGCCAGACGTGCGCGTTCAGGGCTTCATCAGTAGCGACGAGTGCACGCTTTACCTTGATACCTCCGGTGCGCCCTTATACCAGCGCGGGTTTCGCCAGAAAACCGTCGAGGCTCCCCTGAGGGAAAACCTGGCGGCAGGCATTCTCCGCCTCAGCGGCTGGCAGCCCGGCATCGCCCTGCTCGATCCGATGTGCGGCAGCGGCACTTTCCTGGCCGAGGCTGCCCAGATGGCGCTGGGCGTGGCGCCCGGCAGCAGGCGTGATTTCGCTTTCCAACGACTGCGCCACTTCGATCCGACGGCCTGGAAAAAGCTGCATGATGCGGCGCAGGCGACCGAGAAACCGCTTGCCAAGGCAGGGATTTTTGGCAGCGATATCTCACCGGTAGCCGTGCGCGCGACGCTGGCCAATCTGGATCGTGCAGGGCTGCTGCCGGCGGTAACCCTCGGCACGGGTGACCTGCTCGAGATTGACGCGCCTGCTGCCAGTGGCATCATGGTCAGCAATCCACCTTACGGTGAGCGTGTGTCCAGCGAGGACGAACTGGCGGCGTTCTATCCGCTCCTTGGCCATGCGCTGAAACGCAGGTTTGCGGGTTGGCAGTGCTACCTGATCAGTGCGGACACGCGCTTGCCGAAAATGGTTCGCCTGACGCCCAGCAAGAAGACACCGCTGTTCAACGGTGCGCTGGAATGCCGGCTTTACGAATTCAAGATGGTGGCCGGCAGCAATCGCGGGTCTAGATGATGTCCAGGTGGCCGATGCCCGCGGTCAGGTCTCTGTCCTGCGATTCCTTGCCATTCAGCTTGATCTGCAGGCGCAGGTCGTTCAGTGAGTCGGCGTTGCGCAAGGCATCCTGATAGTTGATCTGACCGCCTTCGTAGAGATCGAAGAGCGCCTGGTCAAAGGTCTGCATACCTAGTTCGCGCGAGCGCTTCATGACGTCCTTGATTTCGAGTACGTGGCCCTTGAAGATGAGGTCTGAGATCAGTGGCGAGTTGAGCATGATCTCGATCGCCGGCACCCTTCCCTTGCCGTCTTTCTTTGGCAGCAGACGTTGCGAGACGAGGGCGCGCAGGTTCAGCGAGAGGTCCATCAGCAGTTGGTGGCGGCGCTCCTCGGGGAAGAAGTTGATGATTCGGTCGATCGCCTGGTTACTGCTGTTGGCATGAAGCGTGGCGAGGCACAGATGCCCCGTTTCGGCAAAGGCGACGGCGTAGTCCATGGTCGCTCGGTCGCGGATTTCGCCCATCATGATCACGTTCGGCGCCTGCCGTAGCGTGTTCTTCAGCGCTGCTTCCCAGGAGTCGGTGTCTACGCCAATTTCGCGCTGCGTAACGATGCATTTCTTGTGTTCGTGGACGAACTCTATCGGGTCTTCAATGGTGATGATGTGGCCTTGCGTATTGCGGTTGCGATGATCGACCAGTGCTGCCAGCGAAGTGCTCTTGCCGGTGCCGGTGCCGCCAACGAAGATCACCAGACCGCGCGAGGTGAGCGCGACGTCTTTGAGTACCTGCGGCAGTCCAAGATCATCCAGCGTCGGTACGATTAGATTGATCGTCCTGCAGACCACCGCGACACGGCCTTGTTGGACCAGCGCATTGACCCGAAAGCGACCGATTCCCGCCGGCGAGATGGCAAAGTTGCATTCCTTCTTCTCTTCGAACTCGGTCGCCTGGCGGTCGTTCATGATCGAGCGCGCCAGCTCAGCCGAGTGCTGCGGCAGGAGTGGCTGGTTGGAAACCGGCATCACCTTGCCGTCGACCTTGATTGCCGGAGGAAAATGGGCGGTGATGAAGAGATCCGAGCCATTCTTCTGCGTCATCAGGCGCAGCAGTTCGTGCATGAAGTTTATGGCTTGATCGTGTTCCATGCTGGTCCTCTTGATCGGCCGTCGCGCTTAGACGCCGGCGAAACTATCCTTGTTGGCGGCCTTGCTGCGGGCTTCTTGCGCTGCAACGACGTTGCGTTTGACGAGCTCGAGCAGATTCTGGTCGAGCGTCTGCATCCCGTGTTGCTGCCCGGTCTGGATGACGGAATACATCTGGGCCACCTTGGCCTCCCGGATCAGGTTGCGAATCGCCGGCGTGCCGATCATGATCTCGTGGGCGGCGACACGTCCCGATCCATCCTTGGTCTTGAGCAGGGTCTGCGAAATGACCGCCCGTAGCGACTCGGAAAGCATTGATCGCACCATCTCTTTTTCCGCGGCGGGGAATACGTCGATGATCCGGTCTATGGTCTTGGCTGCGCTTGAAGTATGCAGCGTGCCGAACACCAGGTGGCCGGTTTCCGCGCCGGTGAGCGCCAGGCGGATGGTTTCGAGATCGCGCATTTCGCCAACCAGGATCACGTCCGGGTCCTCGCGGAGTGCCGAGCGGAGTGCATTCTGAAACGACAAGGTATGCGGGCCGACTTCACGCTGGTTGATCAGGCATTTCTTCGATTGATGAACGAACTCGATCGGATCCTCGACGGTGAGAATGTGGCCGTACATGTTCTCATTGACGTGGTTGACCATCGCAGCCAGGGTGGTGGACTTGCCGGAGCCGGTCGGTCCGGTGACCAGAACGATCCCTCTGGGATACTCCGAAATGGGTTTGAAGATTTTCGGGCAATTCAGATCTTCGAGGGTGAGCACTTTCGATGGAATGGTCCGGAAGACCGCGCCGGCCCCACGGTTCTGGACAAAAGCGTTGACGCGAAAGCGTGCCAGATTGGGAATTTCGAAGGAAAAGTCGCATTCCAGAATGTCTTCGTACTGCTTGCGCTGACCGTCGCTCATGATGTCGTAGACCATGGCATGGACGTCTTTGTGCTCCATGGCGGGCAGGTTGATACGGCGCACATCGCCATTCACACGAATCATCGGCGGTAGCCCGGACGACAGATGCAGGTCGGAAGCCTTGTTCTTGACACTGAAGGCCAGTAGTTCTGTGATGTCCATCCGGTTCG
The DNA here is from genome assembly GCF_032229525.1 of Accumulibacter sp. GTDB lineage: Bacteria > Pseudomonadota > Gammaproteobacteria > Burkholderiales > Rhodocyclaceae > Accumulibacter. The sequence continues at coordinate 38,428 of NZ_JAVTWB010000137.1, forward strand.
GTCCTCGGGTGGTGGGCTGGGCGCAGTGCTATACTCCGGGTAACTGCACGACGCCAGATTATGATCCCACTTTCCGCTAAGCTGCAAGCCGTTCTCGCGCGAATCGCCGACGCGGCGCGGCAGTATGGACGTGATCCCGGAGACGTTCGCCTGGTCGCTGTCAGCAAGACCTGGCCGGCTACCCGGGTGCGCGAGGCGGCTGTCGCGGGACAGAAGGCGTTTGGCGAGAGCTTTGTCCAGGAAGCCGTGCAAAAGGTCGCTCAACTAAGTTCGCTGGGGCTTGAATGGCATTTCATTGGTGCGTTACAGGGCAACAAGACTCGCGTCCTTGCGGAGACTTTCCACTGGGTGCATTCTGTGGACCGCCTGCGCATCGCTGAGCGTCTCTCCGAGCAGCGCCCGGCATCGCTACCCCCGTTGTCGGTCTGTCTGCAGGTGAATGTCAGCGGTGAGGCGACCAAAGGTGGAGTTTCTCCGGCGGAAGCGCCGGCGCTGGCGCAGGCTGTTGCCGGACTGCCGAGGCTGCGTTTGCGGGGCCTGATGACCATCCCGGCGCGTTCTGACGACTTCCTGGAGCAACGCCGCCCTTTCCGCCGTCTGCGGGAACTTTCCCAACAACTACAGGCCGACGGCCTCGCGCTGGATACACTGTCGATGGGCATGTCGCATGACCTCGAAGCCGCGATCGCCGAGGGCGCAACACTGGTGCGTGTCGGCACCGCGATTTTTGGTGAGAGAAGCACAGCATGAGAATTACTTTCCTGGGCGGTGGCAACATGGCCCATGCCCTGATCGGTGGTTTGGTAAAGACGGGTTTCTCGACCGCCGACATCGCCGTTATTGAAGTGGGTGCACAGGGGCGCGCCAAGCTGCGGCTGGTGTACGGCGTTCGGTGCTATGAATCACCGACGGCGGCCGCGCTCGACTGCGATGCGCTGCTGCTGTCAGTCAAGCCACAGCAGATGCGGGATGCCTGTGCGTCGCTCCCCAAGCGACTCAGGAATCAACTGATCATCAGCATTGCAGCCGGCCTCCGCCTCGCCGACATCTCACGCTGGCTGGGGGGGTATGGAAAGATCGTGCGAGCGATGCCCAATACGCCGGCACTGATCGGTTCCGGGATCACCGGGCTGTGCGCGCTGCCGGCCGTATCGATGGCCGAGCGCTTGGGCGCCGAGCGCATCCTGCAGGCCGTTGGCAGCACCCTGTGGGTGGCCGAGGAGAGCCAGATGGATGCCGTGACCGCCGTCTCGGGCAGTGGCCCGGCTTACGTCTTTCTGTTCATTGAAGCGTTGCAGGAGGCAGCCAAGGAACTCGGTCTCACAGCGACGCAGGCGCGCCAGCTTTCGATCGAAACCGTGCTCGGTGCGGCCAAGCTCGCGGTACAGTCCGATGAAGCGGCCGGCGTGCTGCGAGAGCGCGTCACCTCGAAAGGCGGGACCACCGAGGCTGCCCTGCGGACGATGGAGGAGCTTGCCGTGCGGGAGGGTTTCATCGCCGGCGTCCTCGCCGCCAACACGCGTAGCCGCGAGCTGGGCGAACTGCTGGGAAAGGATAGTTGATGGCGGCGCAGGCTGGCTTGTTCCTGCTCCAGGTGGTGACCGGCCTGTTCACCTTTGCGCTGCTGCTGCGCTTTTACATGCAGGTTTTTCGCGTCTCCTTCAACAATCAGGTCGGTGCTTTCGTCGTCGACCTGACCAACTGGCTGGTCAAGCCGTTGCGCCAGGCGCTGCCAGGGCTCTGGGGTCTGGATCTGGCGAGTCTGTTGCCCGCCTATCTGTTGCAGCTGGTGCTCGCTTTCGCTGCGGCTTCACTGCAGGGCGGCGTGGAGATTTGGTCTCTCGGGCCTTTTCTTCCGCTGTTGCTTTGGCACGCTGTACTGGCGACCTTACGCTTCAGCATCTACCTGCTGATTGGTGCCTTGCTGGTGCAGGCCGTCCTCTCCTGGGTCAGTCCGTACTCGCCATTGAGTCAGCCGGTCTCGCAGCTGACCAGGCCCTTCCTGCGGCCGATCCAGCGGGTGGTGCCGACCATCGGCTCGGTAGACCTGTCGCCGCTGATCGCCATTGTCCTTGCGCAGCTGGTCTTGATGTTCCTGTAAGCCGTGGCCGACTGGCTGTGCCGGAATGACGGCTCGATCACCCTCACCGTTCATGTCCAACCCGGAGCCAAGAGCAGCGAAGTCGCTGGGTTGCATGGCGACGCGTTGAAAGTACGCCTCGCCGCGCCGGCGCTTGACGGTCGGGCCAATGCTGCCTTGATTGCGTTCGTCGCGCAGCGGCTGGATCTGCGCAAGTCGCTGGTCGAGCTCAAAAGCGGCCAGAAATCGCGGCGCAAACTGCTGCTGGTGACGGGTGCGCCGGCGGATGCGGAACAGCGCCTGCTCGGGGAATGAGCGGACGTTCAGGCCTCGAAGACGATCCGTCCGCCGACCAGCGTCATGTGCACCCGGCCGTTTAGCTCACGATTCAGGTACGGACTGTTCTTCCCCTGGCTGCGCAAGGCCTCCGGCGTCACGCGCCAGGTTTCCGTGGGGTTGAAGACGCAAACGTCGGCGGGACTGCCGATACGCAGCGATCCGGCGTCGATACCAAGGATCGCTGCCGGATCACTGGTCACGCGGGCCAGCGCGTCGGCGAGTGGTAGGTTTTCCTGCTCAGCCCATAGCAGCGTCAATGGCAGCAGAAGCTCCAGCGCGGTGGCGCCCGGCAACGCTTCTGCGAACGGCAGCTGCTTGCCATCGGCGTCGATCGGGGTGTGGTCGGAGCAGATTGCCGCCAGACCTTCGCGGGCGGCGGCACGCAGCGCGTCACGGTCGCCCGCCGCGCGCAGGGGTGGGTCGAAGCGGGCATTGCTGTCGAAGTAGCCAATATCGGCCTCCGACAGGTGCAGATGATGAATCGACACATCGCAGCTGACCTGCATTCCGGAACGCTTCGCTTCGCCAATCAGGGAGATCCCGGCAGCTGATGACAGCCGGGAAAGATGCAGGCAGACGCCGGTTTCAGACGCCAGTAGCAGAGCCGTCGCGATGGCGACGGTCTCCGCGGATACCGGAACGCCGGTCAGCCCCAGCCGCGAGGCGACCTCGCCATCGTGCGCGACACCGTCGCGGGCGAGAAACTGATCCTGTGGCCGTAGGCGAACGGCGTAACCAAAAGTGGCGGCGTACTGCATCGCGCGCAGCAGCAATTGAGTGTCGATCGGCTGGTTGGCCTGCGAGAAACCGATACAGCCGGCGCTCGCCAGACTGTTCATTTCTGCCAAGCGCCGGCCTGCCAATTGCTGGGTCAAGGCGCCGATCGGATAGACGTGTGCCAAGCCAAGCGTTTCGCTGCGCCGCACCAGGCGCTCGACCAGGCCGGGTTCGTCGAGCGGCGGGTTGGTGTCGGGGGGGCAGGCGAGAGAAGTGACGCCACCGGCTACCGCGGCGCCAAGTTCCGGTTCGATGCTGCCGAGCCGAGCCGACAGGTCGACCAGCCCCGGGCAGACGATTAGCCCTGTCGCATCAATGCTGCGCTCAGCCGAGAAGCCGGCAGGCGGCTGAGCGATCGCCGCAATGCGCCCGTCGGCGATGAACAGGTCGAGGAGGGCGTCAAGGCCGCTTTCCGGATCGATCAGCCGGGCATTCCGGATATGGAGATTTTGCCTGTTCATCACTCAGTTCCCGGCCAGAATGCCCATTACCGCCATGCGCACCGCGATACCGAAAGTGACCTGTGGCAGGATCACCGCTTGTGGTCCGTCGGCGACGTCGGAGTCGATTTCGACGCCGCGATTCATCGGCCCGGGGTGCATCACGATGGCGTCCGGCTTGGCCAAAGCCAACATCGCCGGCGTCAGCCCGTAACAGCGAAAGTACTCACGGGCCGAAGGCAGCAGGGCGCCATTCATGCGTTCGTTCTGCAGGCGGAGCATGATTATTACATCGCAGTCGCGAAGGCCTTCGCGCAGATCATGGCAGACACGGACGCCCATTCCATCGATCGCGGTCGGCAGCAGCGTCTGCGGACCAATGGCGCGCACTTCGGCAGCGCCCAGCGTGATCAGCGCGTTGATGTCCGAGCGGGCGACGCGTGAGTGCAGGATGTCGCCGACAATCGCCACCGTCAGATTGGCGAAATCCTTCTTGTAGTGACGGATGGTGTACATGTCGAGCAGGCCCTGCGTCGGGTGGGCATGCCTTCCGTCGCCGGCATTGACCACATGCACGTCGTTCCGTCCGAGGCGGCGTAGATGATCGGCGATCAGGTGCGGTGCGCCGCTGGCCGCGTGGCGGACGACGAACATGTCGGCGTGCATGGCAATCAGATTGTCCACCGTATCGAGCAGGGTCTCGCCCTTGGCCGTCGAGGAACGAGTCACGTCGAGGTTGATGACGTCAGCCGACAGGCGTTTGGCGGCGATCTCGAAGGTGGTGCGGGTGCGGGTCGAGTTCTCGAAAAACACGTTGAAGACGCTCTTGCCACGCAACAAGGGTACCTTCTTGACGTCGCGGTCGGACACTTCGATGAAGCTCGAGGCGGTGTCCAGGATCTGGGTGAGTACTTCACGCGGCAAGCCTTCGATCGACAGCAGGTGCGTCAGATCACCGTTGGCGTTGAGTTGTGGGTTACGCATTCCCGCCAAGGCTCCATTGCAGGTGAGCGTCATCATCCGCCGAGAGCACCAGCTCTTGCGATGGATCGAGATCGACCCGCCAGGTGCAGAAGTCGGCGCTGATCGGCAATTGTCGCTGGCCGCGGTCCGCCAGAACAGCGAGCTGGATGCTGGCCGGACGGCCATAGTCGAACAGTTCGTTGATCGCCGCCCGCGTCGTGCGCCCGGTGTACAGTACGTCGTCGACCAGAATCAGTGGCCGGCCCTCGACATCAAAGGGAATCGAGGTCGGCTTGACCCGGGGATGCAGGCCTTTCTCGCCGTAGTCGTCACGGTAGAAGGAGACGTCGATCAGGCCGATTTCGTTGGCTTGCTGGAGCAGTTGGTGCAGGCGACGGGCAATCCAGACGCCACCACTGTGAATGCCGACCAGTACCGTATCCGGGCGAAGCCGGGGTCGGATCAGTTCGGCGAGTTCGACACATTGTGCTTCGGCGTCGGGGAGCTCAATTGCAGGCAGCGGTTTGGCGGTCATCGGCGGGTTTGGGGTCGGTGGAAGGGAGGTGTGGGCCGTTGCTGCCGACGCTGTCAAAATAGCCCTGCAGAATCAACTGGGCGGCAACGGCATCGAGATGCTTGCTGGCGCTGCGGCTGTTGTGGCCGGCCGCGCGCAGCTGTTCCTGCGCCGCAATCGACGAAAGCCGTTCGTCGGCGTAATCGACGCTCAAGCCGAAGCGGCCGTGCAACTGCTTGGCGAAGCGCTGGCAGCGAGCGGTCATGGCGTGCGCGCTGCCGTCGAGCGCGAGCGGTCGCCCGACGATCAGCGTGCGCGGCCGCCATTCCTGGATTAGCGCGGCGATGGCGGAGAAACGTGCATCGTTGGACTCGCCATGAATGGTGGTCAGCGGATGGGCTTGTAACAGCTGCCATTCGCCAACCGCGACGCCGATGCGCTTTTGACCGAAGTCGAAGGCGAGGACGGCGCCTGTCGGTTGGCCGTCCGGCTCACGCATGGCCGACCTGGTCGGCAAGATTGGTCAGGCTCACTCCAAGCAGTTCCAGTGCGGAGGCGAGTCTCTCTTCGTACGGCAGCTCGAAGAGAATGGGGAGCTTGGCCGCCACCGTCAGCCAGGCGTTCTCGGCCAGTTCGTGTTCGAGTTGGCCGGCAGACCAGCCCGAGTAACCAAGCGTGACCATGACGTCCTGCGGCTGCCCGCTGTGGGCGACCGCCTGCAGGATGTCGCGTGAACTGGTCAGGCCGACGTCCTCGTTGACGACCAGCGTAGACTGCCATTGGCCGACTGGTCGATGCAGGACGAAACCACGATCGGTCTGCACCGGTCCGCCGAAGAAAACGGGCAGGTTGGCCACGCCTTCAGCTTCAAGGGGAACTTCGATCTTGTCGAGCAGCGTCCCCAGGCTCATGTCGATCGGCCGATTGACGATCACCCCGAGCGCGCCGCGCTCATTGTGTTCGGCGATGTAGACCAATGTCCTCGCGAAATACGGATCCGCCATTGCCGGCATGGCAATGAGAAAATGATCAGTCAGATTGATGCTTGGCATGGTCTCATTCTAATCGGCGGCGGCGGCGGACACAAAGGTAATCCATCTTGGACTCGATTCTGGTCTGGTTTCGGCGTGATCTGCGGGACACCGATCACGCCGCTCTTGGCGAAGCGCTGCGGCGCGGACGGCGCGTCCATTGCGCTTTCATTTTCGAACGCGAGATTCTCGACGCGCTCGAGCAGCGCAGCGATCGCCGCGTCGAGTTCATCGGCGCGTCGCTGGTCGAGCTGGACACTGCGCTACGCCAGCGTGGTGGCGCTTTGCTGGTGCGCCATGGCTGGGCCGCTGCTGAGATTCCGCAACTGGCAAAAGAACTTGGCGTGTCGGCAGTGTTTGTCAATCGCGACTACGAGCCGCAGGCGAAGCGACGCGATGCCGCGGTGCGCGACGCCCTGGCCGCCGACGGAATCGCCTTCGAGTCGTTCAAGGATCAGGCCGTGCTTGACGGGGATGAAGTGCTGACCCTCGCCGGGCGCCCGTTTACCGTATTCACGCCGTACAAGAACGCCTGGCTCAAACGGCTGAGCGAGGATGACTGGCAGTCTTACGAAGGACGAGCCTGTGGAGCTCTGGCGCCGGACCAGGCCGCCACAGGCGTGCCTTCGCTGGCAAACATTGGCTTCGCCAGCACCGACTTGCGCGCGCTGGGCATTGTGCCCGGAATGTCCGGCGGCCAGAAACTGCTGACCGACTTCCTCGGGCGTATTGCGCGCTATCACCAGCAACGTGATTTTCCGGCGCTGAAGGGAGTGTCCTATCTCTCGCTTCACCTGCGTTTCGGGACGGTGTCGATTCGTCAGTTGGTGGCGAAAGCAATTGCTGCGGGCGCCTTGCGCGAAGGCGGTGAAGGCGCTGCGACCTGGCTTTCCGAACTGGTCTGGCGCGACTTCTACTTCATGATTCTTGACCGTTTTCCGCACGTTGCCGAGCGTGCATTCAAGCCGGCTTACGACGCGATCGAGTGGGAGCAGGGGCCCGACGCGGACGAGGCGTTCGCCGCCTGGTGCGCAGGACGAACTGGCTACCCACTGGTCGATGCGGCAATGCGGCAACTGAACAGCACCGGTTACATGCATAACCGCCTGCGCATGCTTGTCGCCTCGTTTCTGACCAAGGACCTGGGCGTCGACTGGCGGCGTGGCGAGGCTTACTTCGCAGGGCGGTTGAATGATTTCGATCTGGCGGCGAACAATGGTGGCTGGCAATGGGCGGCGTCAAGCGGCTGCGATGCGCAACCCTATTTCCGCATTTTCAACCCGGTGACCCAGTCGGAGCGCTTTGACCCGGCCGGCAGGTTCATCCGCCGCTACCTGCCGGAATTGGCCGCTGTGCCGGAGCGGTTCATTCACGCGCCGTGGCGCATGACGGCGCTGGAACAGGCCGCTTGCGCAGTGATCGTCGGGCGCGATACGCCGGCGCCAATGGTCGACCATCAGCAGGCGAGGCGCCGAACACTGGCGCGCTACGCGGTCGTCAAGCGCCTCGCTGCTCCTTGACGTGTCCCGCCACCAGGCGTACCAGTTCGTCTTCCTGGTAGGGTTTGCCGAGGTATTGGTTGACACCGAGTTCGAAGGCGTATTGGCGGTGCTTGTCGGCCGTCCGCGAGGTGATCATGATGATTGGAATCTTCTTCAGGCGCTTGTCGGCGCGTACGTTCCTGGTGAACTCGAAACCGTCCATGCGTGGCATTTCAATGTCGACCAGGAGCACGTCGGGGACCACGGCGACCAGTTGCTCAAGTGCGTCAGTGCCATCCTTGGCCGTCATGACCTGGTAGCCTTCGCGCGCCAGCAAGCGGCTGGTGATCTTGCGCACTGTCAGCGAGTCGTCGACGATCATCACCGTTGGCAGGGTGGCGATAGTACTGCCGGTGCTGGCCGGGTTGCGTGCCGTCGGTACCGGCGCGACCGGGTGTGCCGTGCGCGTCCGACTGGCCAGTGCCACCGGGTTCAGGATCAGCAGGACCTGGCCGTTGCCGAGAACTGTGGCTCCCGCCACACCGATCACCCGGGCCAGCTGCGGCCCGATGTTCTTGACCACGATTTCCTGGTTACCCACCACTTCATCGATTTGCAGCGCGATTCTCCGGGCGCCGCTACGTAGCAGCAGCACCCAGTACTGGGTGTGTTTTTCGGGCAGTGCCTGGGAGTCGCCGAGGAGGTGAGGCAAGTAGTGGAAGGGATACTGAGTCCCGGCCCACTCGGCGGCGTGGGCCTCGCGGATACGGGTCAGGCCTTTCTCCTTGAGATCGAGCACCTGCTCGATCATGGCCGCGGGAATCGCGTATTCGTTGTGGCCGGAGCGAACCAGCAAGGCTTTGGTAACCGCCAGCGTGAGCGGCAGATAAAGGCGGAAGGTGGTTCCCTGGTGCGCCGTCGACAGTACTTCAATACGTCCGCCGAGGCTGGTCACCGCGCTCTTCAGGACATCCATCCCGATGCCACGACCAGACAGGCGCGACACGCCGCTGGCGGTCGACAGTCCCGGGGCAAAAATCATCTCCACGACCTGCGCTTCGTCCGCGGCATCCTCTGCGGTCAACAGGCCGGCGGCCAGGCCTTTCTCCCTCAATCGCTGCAGGTCGAGCCCGGCTCCATCATCGGAGGAAACGAGAATGATCTCGTTTCCTTCCTGGGTCAGCGTCAGCGTCAGTTCGCCTATTTCCGGCTTGCCCTTGGCCAGCCGTACCTTCGTTTCTTCGAGCCCGTGCGCGATGGCGTTGCGCAACATGTGCTCCAGTGGCGCCAACATTTTGTCGAGGACGGTTCTGTCGAGTTGTAGTTGGGCGCCATTGATTTCCAGGTTAGCCCGTTTGCCGGTTTCCTTGCCCGCTTGCCTGACGATGCGGTAAAGACGATCGGCAATGGTGGCGAACGGCACCATGCGAACAGACATCAGCTCCTGCTGCACCTCACGGTTCAGACGCGATTGAGCAAGGATGGCAGCGTTGGCATCGTCAAGATTTTTCAGCAAATTCTGCTGCACGGTGGCTACGTCGTTGACCGATTCGGCCATCATCCGCGTCAGCTCCTGAAAACGCGTGAAGCGGTCGAACTCGAGCGGATCAAAATCGCTCTGACGGCGCTCGTCGACCTGCGCCGTGCGCGACTGCATCTGCAACTCGGCCTGGATCTCAATGTCGCGCAATTGCCGGCGCAGACGGATCACGTTCTCGGTCAGGTCCAGCAAGGAGCCCTTGATGGCACGCATCTCGCCTTCAATCCGGGAGCGCGCAATCGACAATTCCCCGGCTTCGTTGACCAGGCGGTCGATCAGATCGGCACGTACACGCAGCAGTGCTCGCTGTTCGGTGGTCTCGGTTTCGCTTTCTGGTAGCTGCGGCTGGCCAGCGGGTGCCCCCTGATCTGCAGCCACGGCGCTGGTATCGGCCCCCGCAACAGGCGTTGGCGCCTGATCGGGAGCCGCCTCATCGGGTACCTCGACCGGGGCATCGGAAGATTCGCCGCGCTGCAACCTTTCGACAATCTGCACCATCACGTCGAGGGCGTTGTCGACGTCGTCAATCAGCTCCAGCGGCGCGCTCTTCGACTCCTCCACCTCGGCCATGCGTGTTTCGATGGCGTGCGTCAGTTCACCGAGATTCATCGCGCCGGCCATGCGCGCGCTGCCCTTGAGGGTATGGAACAAACGTGCCAGCCGCCGGACCGCCTCGCCGTCGGCCGGATTGCTTCGCCAGGCGCGCAATTGGGCGGCAATGCTTTGGGTGAGGTCGACGGCCTCTTCGAGAAACAGCGGTAGCAGCTGCTCGTCGAGTTCGTCCTGCATTTCCGGGGGCGCGATGGCGACGGGGCCGGCGACCGACATGGCTTCCGGCTCGGCCGGGGCGATCGGTGTCGGCGGTTCTGGCAGCGCTGATTCCCGCTCGGCGGCGTCCGCCTCGGCAAGTGTTTCCAGCTGCTCGACCGAGCGCTCCGGGTAGAGCGCATCCAGCGCTTCGACGACCGAGGGTTCTGCGTTGGGCTCGTGATCGCTGGCGACATCCGCGAGCATCAGGGCGACTACGGCGATCGCCTGGCGGATGGTTTCCAGTGCTTCGAGGCTGTCGGGATGGGCCGCCTGGTTGTGCCGTAACAGCGCGTGTTCGAGTGCCAGGCACAGGCGGTTAACCGACTCGATACCAACCGTTCCGGCGATCCCGGCAAGGGTGTGGGCCGCGCGGTACATTTCGTGTGCGGTGGGAGCAAGAGGGTTGGCTTCCAGCACCAAAAACTCGTGGTGCAGGGTGGCCAGGTGAGTGCCCGCTTCTTCGTTGAAGATCTCTGCGAGATCGGGGGCGATCGAGAGCCGCGCACGCACGCTCGGCTCATCGAGTTCCCGTACCCCCGCTTCCTCGGTCACGGCAGTCGCCTGGGCGGCAAGCGGAGCGGCGACCTCATCCGCGGCGACGGCGTCCGCCGCTGCAGGCGTCTCGACCGCTGGTGGCGATTCGGCCGCTGG
>NZ_JAVTWB010000137.1:49153-58361 GCF_032229525.1 Accumulibacter sp.
CCGCTGGTGGCGATTCGGCCGCTGGCGGCGATTCGACGGTACTCTCGGTGCGGTGCCTGAGTGACTCGGCAAGGGTCATCATTGCCGCCGGATCGGGTGCCTGTCCGCTGCGGGTCTTCAGATGCTCGATCCAGGCGACAAAAACGTGGTATGCCTGGTCGAGCAGATCAAGGATGATCGGCGTGACTTCGAGTTCCTGGCGCAACCAGAGATTCAGAAGCTGCTCGACCGACCACGCCGCTTCACCGAGCTCCGTCAGGCCGACCATGCGACCGCTGCCCTTGAGCGTATGGACCGCACGCCGGATGGTGGTCAGCAATGCCGTCTCATGCGGCCGAAGCTTCAGCAGCTGGAGGTTCTGGTCGATGGTGGCCAGCACCTCTTCGGCTTCCTCAAGAAAGATCTCGAGAATTTCGGCGTCGACTTCCTCGGTCGTCGCCTGCGACAGCTGTATCGTCTCTGCGGAGGGTTGCGGTGCCTCTGTCGTTTGTGGCTTGAGGGTCGCCATCGCTTCGCCGATCTGGCGGGTCGCGTCGCCACCGGCACGCAGCGCCGAGAGCACCTCTCTGGCTTGTTGCCCGAGCTCCTTGTCGCCGACCAGATCGGCATCCTTCTGCAGTGTCGCGAAACGCTGCTGGACTTCCTGGCGCAGACGAGCATCGTCTGGCTGCTCTTTGAGTGACGCCAGCAATGCGTGTGCTTCGACCTTCTGCTGCTCGAGTTCCGTCTCGACGGTTGCCGCTGCTTCCTTGGTGACAGCCTCGCGGGCTGTGCCGGATTGCATTTTGGCGACGAAAGCCTCGAAATCGGCGGCGCCGTGCTGCAGCGCTTCGACGAAGAAACCGACCAACGACAACTGCTCCGCAAGCCGCTCGAAGTCCGCTTCATGAGGGACATATTCCGGCGCCGCGAAGTGCCTGATGTCGGTCGCGCATTGTTGCAGAATGACCACAGCACCGTCGTGACGCATCATCGTCAGCGCGCCGATGACCTGTCGCATCGGGGTTTCCAGACCATCCAGATCGGCACGCTTCTCGGCATCGCGGAAGAAGCCATCGAGGGCCTGCTCGATTTGCGTCAGGTTGTTCTGAATCTCTCTGGCAACCTGGCTGATCAGCAGTTTTTCCTGCACCTGACGCGACATCTCGTCGAGCAGTGGCAGCTCGGATTCTGGTGGCAGCGGCGTGCCGGCGATGCAGGCACGAATCCGCTCGACCATGACGTCGACCTGATGCGTAAAGCTGCTGTCGAGGTGCTGAATATTTCCCTGTGCGCTCTGGGCCAGCAGGATGGCGGTGGCGGTTTCCATCGCCAGGGGGTCGTTCTGACCAGACGGTGTCTGGGCCAGGAAGTTGGCGACATCAGCAATGGCGTGAACCAGGCGGCTGTAGTCCGCCTGTCCCAGTTCTTCGACCACCGTTGATAGCGTGGCGGCGTTGGCCTGGAAGGCAGGCAGCGCCTGTGTGGTACCGGCGCAGAACTTGTTCCAGTTTTCTTCCGTACCGGCGATCGCATCACGCAAGCGGCGGCGGACGGACTCCATCGCCACCGGTGCCTCCGGCGATGCGCTGGGCAGCAATGCCGACAACTGGTAGGCCTGCTTGACGCGGCGCACGGCTCGATCGTCGCTGTCCGCCTGGCCGACCAGATAAAGCGCATCGCGCATCAGGCGTTCGGCGACATTGCTCGATCCTTCGAGGAGTCGACGGATCTGCAGATCGATACGGGCGCACAGTTGCCTGGCATCGGCGTCCGGTGGCAACGCCCGTTCAGCCAGGGCGGTCAGGAAGGCCGTGGCCACCCACCAGAACGAGCGCGCTGAAGGCAACTCCTGGATGGCATCGATGCGCCTGACCGCCTCAAGCATCTCGGGTACGCCAGCGGAGTCCTGCGGCGCGCGCAGCCAGGACAGCAGGCCGTGCTGGAAATGCGCGCGGTACTGACGGAGACGGCGCTGAAACTCACCGCGGGCGAGCTTCGGGGCACCCCCTGCACGACGCGGCGGCCGGACGCTGAGGTCGGGGAAAAAAAGGTCGGTCGGAAAGACCCGCTCCTGTCCGCGTGCCGTTTGTAGCTCGCGGTAGAGGGGCAAGAGCCGCAGCGGCTGGTTAGCCTGCTGGCCGCCGATCAGATCATCAAGATAATGACGGAGAGCGGCGATCGCACGTTGTGCCAGTTCGACGACAGCGGGGGTGCCCGGACACTGCTCTTGCTCGATCGCCTCGAGCAGGGATTCCACAGCTTCGGCAAAGTGCGTAACGCCGTCGAGACCGACAATTGTGAGAGCGCCCTGCACCTGGTGCAGGTGGGTGCGGCAGAACCGGACCTGCGTCAGATCGCCGGTGTCAACGAGAGTGGTGGCGGTGAACTCTTCCAGCGCCTTGTCGGCGCGCTCCAGTGCGAGATCGATCTCGCTCTTGACCCAGGTTAGCGGGCCGATATCGAAGTCCGTCGGGGCATTCATCCGGGAAGGTCTCTCCACTTCAGTCTCTCGGGCAGGCATTCAGAGGCTATGAATTCAATCAACTGCGCGACCCATCTGATCTTTCGTTCATTTGCGTACGCCTCACCTGTCCGGCTGAGCTGTCTCGTCGCTCACCTGGCTGCTGCATCCAGGCCTGCTCGCGACCCATTGTCGACAATCCCTCAGGACACCTTGAAGCCCGCGACTGAACCCTTCAGTTCCGTGGCCAGCGAGGCCAGCTCGCCAATCGCCTTTGCTGTTTGTTGCGTTCCCGCCGTTGTCTGTCCCGTGACCAGCAGAATCTCCTGCATCTTGCGGGCGACGTTCGTTGCCGATTCCGACTGCTGCCGTGTGGCGCCAGCGATCGTTTCAATCAACGCCGTGAGTGCGCTTGAAACCTCGCCGATCTCGGCCAACGCTTGACCCGCCGCATCTGAAAGCCGAGCCCCCTCAACCACGCCACGGGTCGACTCTTCCATCGCCGAGACCGTGTCCTGCGTGTCGATCTGGATCGTCCTGACGATCGCACCGATCTGCTTGGTGGCTTCGCCAGAGCGCTCGGCGAGTCGCTGCACCTCTTCGGCCACGACAGTGAAGCCACGCCCTGCTTCTCCGGCCGAGGCGGCCTGAATCGCCGCGTTCAGTGCGAGCACGTTGGTCTGTTCGGTAATGTCGGAGATCAGCTCGACGATCTCGCCGATCTCCTGCGAGGACTCGCCGAGACGCTTGATCCGTTTTGCGGTTTCCTGGATCTGGTCGCGAATCTTGTTCATGCCCTTGATCGAATCTTCGACCGCCTGTGTTCCCTTGGCGGCCGCAGCCAGCGACTGGCGGGCAACCGTTGACGACTGCATGGCGTCGGTGGAAACATTGGTCATCGAAGCAGACATGGCCAACACCGATTGGCCGGCCGTTTTTATCTCCGTCGTCTGGCGTTCGGCCGCGGCGAGCAATTCCGTTGACGTCGTCTGCGCCATGCCGGTGGCAATCGTCACTCGGCTCGCGGCGTCGTTGATGCGGCCGACCAGTACGCGAAGCTCTTCAATGGTGTAGTTGATCGAGTCGGCGATGGCGCCGGTGATATCCTCCGAGACGGTCGCGGTTACGGTTAGGTCGCCGTCGGCGAGGTCCCCAAGTTCGTTCATCAAGCGCAGGATCGCGCCCTGATTCTGACGGTTGACCGCCTCGGTTTCCTGCCTGCTCAGCTCGACCGCTTCGGCCTGACGGCGGGTCTCCGCAACATAGGTGCGGGCCAGCAGGAAAAGCAGGCCGATGGCGAGAAGGATCAGGCCCGCGAGGGCAAAGCCGTAGCCTGCGCGTTGCATGACGCTGCCTTGGTAGGCTTGCGCCAGTTGGTCGGTGGCGGCAAGCAACTCTTCGCTATCACGAAAGATCTGGGAGCCGGCCTGTTTGGCAATCACCAGCCTTTGCAGGTTGCCGAGGATGCCGCCAACGGCCGTGCGATACTCGCTGAAGCTGACGTCGAGTTCGCTGAGCTTCGCTTTGGTATCGGGGTCCGTCGTCGCGCCGATGCGCAGCGCTTCGCTGCCTTTGCTCAGCGCCTTCATCGTGTCACGAAAGGTATTCGTATCCTTCCCCAGCAGGAAGGCGATTTCCGCGTCGATCGCATCGCCTACCAACAGCGAGTTGGCATTTTTTGCGATCCGCTGAGTCAGCATGACCAGCTGGTTGGCCGCCGCGATCTCCCGGATGCTGGCACTGCTTTGCAGCTTCAGCGCAGCGATCTGTTCCGACAGTTCGAGCAACTGTGGATTTTTGTCGTTGATCGAGGCGACGTCCTTACCGAGCGAGATCAGATTCTTTTCCATCTCGAGCAGTCGAGTGGCGTTCTTGTCCGTCTTCTCCCAGGCCTGCGTCAGTGTCACCAACTGTGGCTGGACGCTGCTCGGCGAGGCGGGTACCCGCGTAGCGGCGAGTTCGCCACCATTGGTCAGGCTATCAAGCTTGCTGGCGAAGCTGTCACGAGAATCCCTGAGCTGTTGGAAAGCTGCTGCATCACCCAGCAGGGCAAGGCTGGAGGCCTTGGCCAGCCGTTGGGAGAGCATGCCCATGTCACCTGCAGCAGCGATATACGCGGTGCCATAGGTCGATTGGCGGTTGTCGCGATAGACCACGATGGCAATGGCCAGCATGGCGAGAAGGAGGGCGCCGCCGAGAATCTGCAGTTGCTTGGCGACCGGGTAGCGGCTGAGAAACGTCTGCGCAAACGGGCCAGCCCCTTGGTTCGGCCGCCCGTCTGAAGCGATTCCCGTGCGCGTCACCAGCGTCTCGCCTGCCGGATCCGTTTTAGGGGACAAGAAGCCCGGCAGTTTTGATTTTAACGTCATATTGCGTCTCCAGTTACACGGTATCTGCGGTGTGACTGATTGTCGTCGAGCATGATGCTTGCCGAAGCGGCTTAGGCGCCAATGTCCATGAACGCGTCGTCGGCGAGCAGTTCACGCACGTTGAGTTTTCGCCAGCGACAGCCCTCGCTGTCGGTATAGCATTCGTCAGCCCAGGCCAGCGTTGTCGGATCAGGTGCTGCCGGACGAAAGGCTTCGATATTGCGCAAGCCGATCATGCGTGTGACCAGCAAGGCCGCGTTGCTACCATGGCGCGTACCAATCAAGAGCAGTCGCGAACTGGCATTTTGTGGTGTGGCTTCCTTGCCGAGGAAGGCAGAAAGGTCGACCACCGAATAGAGGTTGCCACGGATGTTGGCGATCCCCGCGAACCACGGTCTGGTCAACGGAACCTCGGTGAGGGGAGACAAGGGGACGATTTCGCCCGAGTCCGTCAGGTCGACAAGCCAGTGATCTGCCCCCGCTTGAATGCCGAGTAGTCCCGCAGGGGTCTGATTGCCCGTGCCGGCAAGCCGTGCCGCCAGGTACGACTGGAAATCGTGCAGGCTGATCTTCTTGGTCATGCCCTTGCTGCCGTTACAGCGCCGCGATCTTGGCCAGCAACTCGGGACCGTTGACTGGCTTGACCAGATAGTCGTGGGCACCCTGGCGCAAGCCCCAGATCTTGTCCGTTTCCTGCCCCTTGGTCGTGCACACGATGACCGGGATGTTTCGCGTCGCCTCGTCACGCGTCAAGGTTCGGGTTGCCTGGTAGCCATTGAGGCCTGGCATGACCACGTCCATCAGGATAAGGTCCGGCAATTCGCTTTTCGCCTTGGCGATTCCTTCTTCACCGCTCTCGGCAGTAATCACTTCATAACCGCTACTGGTCAACAAGGCTTTCATGACGTGACGTTCGGTCGGCGAATCGTCAACCACGAGTATCTTCTTGATCGTCATGGCGTTTGGTTCTCGCTGGCTGATGGTGGGGCAAATGTGGCAACCGCTTGCAGGAGGCTGTCTTTGGTAAACGGTTTTGTCAGATACTTGTCCGAGCCGACCATACGGCCGCGCGCGCGGTCAAACAGGCCATCTTTCGACGACAGCATGATTACCGGTGTGCTGCGGAAGCGCTGGTTCTTCTTGATCAGGGCGCAGGTCTGATAGCCGTCGAGTCGTGGCATCACGATGTCACAGAAAATGACCGCCGGCTGGTGATCCGCGATCTTTGCCAGGGCATCGAAACCGTCCTCTGCCAGTAATACCTGACAGCCGGCCTGGACAAGAAAAATCTCCGCGCTGCGCCGGATGGTATTGCTGTCATCGATGACCATGACCTTGACGCCGCGCAGGTTTGCAGCTTCAGCCACTTCGCTCCTCCAGAGTGTACCGGGCGACCATTTTCAGGAATGTCTTGACCGGACATGATCTTGTATCGATCCCACTATAACGCATTGTCTTCAGATTTCGACCATTTCGAAGTCTTCCTTGCGCGCACCGCATTCCGGGCAGGTCCAGTTGATCGGAACATCCTGCCAGTGCGTGCCCGGCGCGATCCCTTCATCTGGCAGGCCTGCCGCTTCGTCATAAATGAAGCCGCAGGTGAGACACATCCAGGCGCGGTATTGCTCGTCGTTCGCTGTGTTCATGGTTACCGTCGATTTTCGGTTAGAATTGCTTGAAAACCAAGAGATTCTAGCCAAACCGCTCTCAGGCTGCCAAGACTTTATTTCCTTGGCAGAAAACCTTCGCCGACCGCCGTCTTCCCGGATGAACCCATACCCTGCCCAACGGCCGCCGCCGATCGTGTTGACTTTCGCCGCCAGCGATCCGTCCGGTGGCGCCGGCTTACAGGCAGATTTGATGACCATATCGTCGCTTGGCTGCCATCCGCTGTCGGTGACCACGGCGTTGACCGTGCAGGATACGGTCGGCGTCAGCAGTATCCTGGCCATCGAGTCCGACTGGGTCGAGGATCAGGCGCGGACACTACTGGAGGATATGCCGGTTGCCGCTTTCAAGATCGGTCTGCTCGGCAGTGTCGAGAACATGGTGGTCATCGCCGGGATTCTCGCCGACTATCCCGGCATTCCCGTGGTCCTCGACCCCGTGCTCGCCTCCGGGCGCGGCGATGAACTGGCTGATGATGAAATGATCGCTGGCCTGCGTGAGATGTTGCTGCCGCTGACCACCATCCTGACTCCGAATACGCTCGAGGCGCGTCGACTCGCTGACGGCGACCTGGAGAATGACGGCGGCGATGAGCTGCCGGCGCTGGTCGAATGCGCACGGCGGCTGTTGTCCCTTGGTTGCGAGTACGTGCTGTTGACCGGTACGCACGACAATACGCGGCAGGTGGTCAACAAGCTCTACGGACCGGATTGCTGCCTGGTACGCAGTGACGTCTGGGACCGCCTGCCCGGCAGCTACCACGGCTCGGGTTGCACGCTGGCTTCGGCCATTGCCGCCAATCTGGCCAGCGGATGGTCGGTGAGTGAAGCGGCACGGCTGGCCCAGGAGTCTACGTGGCAGGCGCTGGCGGCCGGTTTCCGGCCGGGAATGGGCCAATTCCTGCCGGACCGTTTCTTCAAGTGGCGCGCTCGCAATGGTGATCTGGATGGCTGAAACTGTCCCGGCCACGCTGCGCGGCCTGTACGCGATCACGCCCGATTGCCTGGCCCCGAACATTCTGCTCGACCGGGTGCGGGCCGCCTTGCGTGGTGGCGCGGCCTTCATCCAGTATCGGGACAAGGGCCGGGATGCTGCCCGGCGAGCCGAGACCGCTCGCGCCCTGCACCGCCTGTGCCGGCAGTTCGGCGCTCGTTTCCTGATCAACGACGATCTCGCTCTGGCGCTCGCGGTCGATGCCGACGGGCTGCATCTCGGTTCCGCCGACGGCGATCTGCTGGCAGCGCGACGCGCGCTTCCTGCCGGACGTTTGCTCGGCGCTTCGTGCTATGACGATTTCGAGCGCGCACGCGCTGCCGTCCTGGCCGGCGCCGATTACGTTGCCTTCGGTGCCATGCATCCCTCGGTGACCAAACCGCTGGCCGTTCGCGCGTCGCCATCGCTGTTCACCCGCTGCCGCGCCGAGCTACGGGTGCCGGCCTGCGCCATTGGCGGCATCACCGTCGAGAACGCTGCGCCTCTGCTGGTCGCCGGCGCCGACATGCTGGCGGTGATCAGCGACCTTTTTGAGGCGCCTGACGTGGCTTCGCGCGCCGCCGCCTATCAACAACTATTCGAGGAAAATGCTCGTGATCTCCCGCAATCAGCAGCTTTTTGAGCGTGCCCAGAAGCACATTCCTGGTGGCGTCAATTCTCCGGTCCGCGCCTTTCGGTCGGTTGGCGGTACGCCGCGCTTCTTTGTCGAGGGTGCTGGCTCGCGCGTCACCGATGCCGACGGCAAGACCTATGTCGATTACGTCGGCTCGTGGGGTCCGTTGATTCTCGGCCACGCCCATCCTGATGTGGTCGCTGCGGTTCGGGAGGCGGCCGTCAAGGGGCTCTCCTTCGGCGCCCCGACCGAAAGCGAGGTCGATATGGCCGACTTGCTGTGCGAGATGCTGCCTTCGCTCGAGATGGTTCGTCTGGTCAGTTCCGGGACCGAGGCGACGATGAGTGCGATCCGGCTGGCGCGCGGTCATACCGGACGTGACCTGCTGATCAAGTTCGAAGGCTGCTATCACGGCCATTCCGACAGCCTGCTGGTCAAGGCCGGCTCGGGAATGCTGACGCTCGGCAATCCGAGTTCGGGTGGCGTGCCGCACGATATCGCCAAACACACCATGGTTCTCGACTATAACGATGTTGCCGGACTCGAAGCGGCGTTTGCCGAGCACGGCTCGCAGGTCGCCGGCGTGATCGTCGAAGCGGTCGCCGGCAACATGAACCTGATCACCCCTCGGCCGGCTTTCCTGCAGGCGCTGCGTGAGTTGTGCACCCGGTACGCTGCGGTACTGATTTTCGACGAAGTGATGACCGGGTTCCGGGTCGGCGCCAGAGGCGCGCAAGGGCTCTACGAGATCACGCCGGACCTCACCACCCTGGGCAAGGTAATCGGCGGTGGCATGCCGGTCGGTGCGTTTGGTGGCCGGCGCGAGGTCATGGCCAAGGTCTCACCCCTGGGGCCGGTGTACCAGGCGGGTACCCTGTCCGGCAATCCGGTCGCCGTCGCCGCCGGCCTGGCGACGTTGAAACTGATTCGCGCGGCGGGATTCTACGAGGCCCTCAGCCAACGCACTCGCCAGCTCACTGAAGGGCTGCTGGCGGCGGCCGCGAAACATGGCGTGCCGTTTTCAGCACAGTCACTGGGCGGCATGTTCGGCCTGTATTTCCGTTCCGAGTGCCCGCAGAACTACGCCGAGGCGATGGCCTGCGACAAGGAAGCCTTCAAGCG
>NZ_JAVTWB010000138.1:0-9174 GCF_032229525.1 Accumulibacter sp.
CGGCGGAGTGTATCAGAGGATGGATTAATGTTAGAACTGACCCCGGTGACGCCCTGACCCCGGCGACGCCAGTTCGGCCTAAGGCATTGCCGTTCCTACTTGCCGATGTCACGGGGCTTGAGGCCACCGCGTATTCCGATGCTTCCGATCGCAAACAGGGCGAGCAGCACCGCGGCGAGCAACAGCCCCGGCCGGGTACCCCAGTCGACGACCGGGTAGCGCAGCGCGGTCACGAACTGCAGAACGGCAAATACCAGGTAGGCGAAGTTCGCGACCCGGATGCGGGCGTATTCGTTCTCGCGCGCCGCGGCGCAGAGGCTCACCCCGATGGCGAGATAGAAGCTGCCGACCATGCGTGCAGTGAGAGGGGTCAGGGACCATGGCCAGAGTTGTTCCGCATTCGCCGGGGTCAGGAACAGTGTCGCTCCGATCGCCGCCATCACCCCGCCCAACAACCATTGCGAGATGCGTAGCCCAGCGGGCAGGGCCGCCCCCGCCACCGGCGTTGCTGCCGGTTGACGCCACTGTGTCCAGACGGCAGCGAGCAGGCCTGGGAGCAGGCCTGGGAGCAGCGAGACATAGAGGAAAAGCCAACTCCAGGCCCACACCCTGGCGGTCCAGAGCGGGCTATGTAGATGGAACTTGTCAAGGTGCAGGAGGGTGGCGATGAGGATCGAAACGAGCCCCGTGGCCACCACCCAGATGCCCACTCGTACCGACGCCCAGTCCGATTCGCGCAAGCCCAGCCCCAGGGCCGTGGCGACCGCAAGGTAGCCGCCGCCGAGGAATGCTGCCGTGATCGACGGCTTGATGGTCCAGGCGAAGAAGTCACTCGTCTGCTCGCTCAGCACGAAGAGCGAAACCCCCGCCGCGGCGACGAAAACGAAGGCTGCGCGCATGAAAAGGCTGGCGCTCATCGTCACGGGGGTGAAAGCGGGCGTGCGGGTGGCCATGGTAACGATCCTCACGCGGACGGGCGTTATCGGGAGTGATGAGCTCTGGCGAGGTCGGATTGACGCGGCGCGGCGGGAGAAATCGGCCGTTCCGCCAACTTGGCGCCATCTTGCCAGAAATCGGCAACGGATCTCACTTTCGCTGGCTGCCGCTTCAGCCTTCGCTCCGAAAGTCGGGAGCGCAGCTCTCAGGGGTCACACAGCAGGTCTTTCCTTTTGCCTCCGATGGAGGGTGCCCGCGACTTCGACTCTGAGTGCTCTGGTCATCGGGGAAGATTAATAGGAGATGGTGGGATGTTGGAACTGACCCCGCCGACCGCTGTTTATACCGACCGAACTGTATGCCATCGAGTCACGAAAAACGGCAGCCGAAGCTGCCGTTGTTGATCCTGTCCGGATGCCTGTCAGCCGTATTTCCGGCGCCGCGTGGCAAGCGCAAGTAGCGCTACACCAACCAATGCAACACTGGCAGGCTCCGGTACTCTTTCGGGTGGCAGTGGCTGAGTCGTGTAATCAATGACAATTGACGCACTGTCTCCCGTGAGCGCGAACGCCAGCGCCAAGCCCAGATCGCCAGGACCGCCGACAAAATTACTACCGTCACCGGAGAGCACAGTCAAGTCTCCGCCTTCAAGGGCGGTGCCGAACCCTGTCCAGATGCCCGATCCAAAGGAGACCAGGGACGCCCCGGAGATACTAGAGCCCGACAAACGTACGGTGATACCGCCTCCAACGGTGTCGTACTGGAATAGTGCCAGGTCGCCACCTGCAATAGAACCCGTAAACGCGGCGGTGTCGTCACCGAAACCAAGGATATCGTTCTCCGCGTAGAAACCAAATGTTGTGCCGTCAAGGCTTGTACCGGTTGCGGCTGTAAAATTGAATGTAGTCCGAGCGACAGTACCGATCAGTTCAGTGACGGCGCTTGTGGTCACCGAGCCCGTGACAGCGCTGTTACCAATTGTCCCGCCACCAAGGGCAACGGGCGACCCGAACCCACCCGCGGCCCCATTACTCAGCACTGTTGTACTACCGGTTGCAAAACGAAGGAACGGGTCAATTGACCAAGTCGGCGTAGCAGGGAGGGACAAATCGGTGTAATCAAAAAACCCGCCAGATGGCACCAAGCCATTGTTGGCTTCTCCCCCGTAAACCGTAACCGACGTCGATGCGTTGCTCAACACCAGCGGCGCCGCAGTGGTAGACATGGCCGCCAGCAACGCCAGAACGGTTACAGTGACTCTACGAAACGCGCGCATGGAAAAGCTAGATTGGCTCATGGTAGCTCCAAGTATTGAAAAAAAATCCAGGTGGGGGCAGAGCCGTAATTGTCGTCCAACTGCCCTATACAATAGTTGAAGCATGATGCGTGCCAAATTCTCAAGCGCGTGAAATGGTTTTATTTAACAGTTGCTTATAGATTCACGACAGACAAGCGATCCCATAGGCTGTAAAAAAATCCGACACTTTTTGTCTGCGAGGAGAAAGAATCGCTTGAGGGAACATCGGAGAAGGACGACGGTTTTCAGCCAATCCCGAGACGTGGCAACGAACTACAGTTCGCAGAAATATTTCTCGTCAGATAGCGTAGTTGCAGGAAGTTGCCGTGACGTCGAGGTTCTTCAGTTCGTCCCGCTTCTCGGCACCGGTGTAGCCGGCATCCAGGAAGACGTCCTTTTCTTGCCCGTTCAGCAGATGCGCGGTCTGCGTGAGTTCCGCCTCGTTCGCTGCTGTACCGACGACGGTGTGCGCCAGCCCGCTCTCGGCATCGACGCCAAGGTACGCCTTCATCCGACAGCTTGTAGCACACCTGCAAACAGCACACCCGCAGCATCCGCTCGAGCCTGACCGGCGGCCGGCCTCGCGTACCCTTCGGGTAAGAGGGCAAGACGACAGCCAGCAATGCAGACCACGGGATGCGCTGTTCCAGCTCGGCAAGAAACCGCTCGCGCTTCGTCAGGCGCTACTTCCGTTCAAACTCAACCTCGGAAAAACTGATCTGTTTCATCGTCGGCGCTCGTGCAGATTTGATAGTTTTATTATACCATTAGGATATGCGGCGATTTGATCAACGTTTCCGTAAGCGTGTTGGTTCGCGGAAGAGCGACGCCGCTATTTTCCCGTACTCGTCCGCCCCGATTTCGTTCAAATGATGATTGTCATGGTAGATGAGTCGCCCACCGAAGAAAGGCGCATTGGCAAACAGCTCATTGCTTGAAAAATCTACAAACCGCGCCGACTCATACTCCAAGACAATTTTCCTGATCGCATAATTTGCCTGATGCCATTCCGGATCAAGTGAAACCCGACGTCCGATTGCGAGCTTTTCAAACCGTCTCTGGCGCAGGACATTTCCAGACAGCATGGGGATCTGAGCCAAGACGATAACGTTTTTTCCATGTGCCTCAGCGTCTGCCAGGAATGACTTAAAAGCCTGCATGAAGGCCGGGCTTGATGACTGGTACTGCCACATGCCAGCGACCACAATAAGCTTGGCTTCCGCAATGTATGGCTTCGCCAGATTTATAGATGCTCTACAGTCTGCTCGTGATAATTCTGGAAGGCGATCCACATCAAAACCTGGAATGGTTACACAACTACTCGCGGTAATGACCCGGAAATTTTGGCCGTTGGTTCGCCCAACAGTATCGAAAAAAATGTTCAACTGAGCCGCGTGGCTATCGCCGAGGACCAGAACCGGTTCAAGCGGGCTGTCTTTTGCTCCGCGAATACAGTCCTTCACTATTCGGCCATGACAAATTGCATCTCCGTCCGCATAGCGCGTATAGGCGACGGGCAACGGGTCCTCTATTGCCGCATTGACCCTGGATGCGAGCGACAGCGGTATGGCAACACCGACGATCAGCGTTGCTATACGCCAAAGCGAAGAATCCGCTCCACCCAATCGCTGCCGGTAGGGAATCTCGATCCACCGCCAGGAAACGTAAGACAGCATCAGTAACAAGATGAGGAACGCCCCCAGCAAGGGGATGCTTAGTTGATAACTCTCGACTGCATATCTGAGGAACGCAAGGAGCGGCCAGTGCCACAAATAGAGCGAATAGGATAGGCTCCCAATCCATACCAACGCCGGATGCGCGAGCCCCACCGAAATGACACCATTCCTGGTCCCCATAACTGCAACTGTTCCGAGACACGGGGCAAGAACCAAAACCCCGGGGAAAGCAGAATTTTCACTGATTAACCAAAAACTTCCGGCAAGAATAAATAACCCAAAGGCTCCAATCCAGTTTGCCCAGCAATCAATCCATTTACGAAGCTGGCCTTGCCCGCGACTGCTTTCGAAAACCGCAAGAGCGACGCCCAACAAAAATTCGGGGATCCGAACAAGGAGTGAGAAATAGGCTGCTTGTTTTTGCCCCGAGTTCACCCCGCGGAGCCCATAAGCAAGTAGCACGATTATCGCTAGCACCAGCGAAAAATCTCGCAGCCGCGGGGGCAACAATAGTATTAAGATAGGCAAGAGCAGGTAGAACTGCATTTCAACCGCTAGCGACCACGTGTGCAGTAGTGGTAGCTCATACGCATTGGGTGCAAAATAATTGCTGAAGTTACTGAAATATGTATTGCTGCCAAAGTAAATTGCAGATTTTGCACTATCCCAGAAAAAACCGAAATCTTTTGGAATGCAAATTACCGCAGCGACAACGGAAGTAACAGCCAGCAGGACAAAGTAGGCTGGAGCGATTCGTCTCACTCGGCTGGCATAAAAATCAACCAGGGAGAATCTGCCATCCCGCTTCTTTCTCAAAATTATTCCGCTAATAAGAAACCCCGAAATAACGAAAAAGACATCGACCCCGACAAATCCTCCGGGAAGCCATTCCTTGTTTATGTGAAATAAAATAACCGCCAGAACGGCTACGGCACGCAAACCCTGGATATCACCTCGAAAGGGTTCCGGATTTGGAACGGAAGCTGATCTAGTCAAGCTCACCCCCCAGCGACCGATTTCGCGTCAGCGGGCCGTCAGCGGGAACAGTTCCAACATTCAAACACGGTCTGCTACGTCCGCCGACGGCCGCATCACCCAGACTTCGAGTCGCCGGCAAGCGCAGAGCTGTCAACGGCGAAGAGGCCGCAGGACATGGACACGTGCAGGGCACCCACGGCTTTCTGGGTCCGCCGAGCTGGCCAGGGGCGTAGTCCGGGTGGCAACACCCCGGCCGCCGCCTTGATCCTGATGGGTGACTGGTGTGCGCACCGGTTCCGACACCGACAGAATGAAACCCGGGACGCGAAGGTCGAGCTGAAGCCAGAGGTGAGGTGAAGGAAAAAGCATCGCGCCAAGGGCGCGAAAGAATTCCTTTGCCTTGTCGACCGGGGCTGGCAAATGGGTGCCCTGCCTTTGCGCGTTCCGCTGCTGATGCCGGCGCCACGGAAGGCTGAGCGCGGGAACGAAGGCTTGGGCGTCGCTGCACGTTGCTACACGCCTTCCTGCCCAAACAGCCTTGCGGCAAGCAACGGAATGTTGGCCACCGGCTCGAACGCCGATAGAGGCACAACGCGCAGATTGGGGCGCAATGCCTTGATGCCCTGCGCGTTGCCTTTTGTGTGCTTGGCCACTTGAAACGCCGAGAGATCTGGCAGCGGCTCGTTTGGTGCACCACCGAACCAGAAGAACGGTCCCAGGTTGAGCGTCTTCTCCTCGAAGTGCATGCAGATGACACAACCGCTTGGCTTTCTGGCCAAGCCAGCATTAACCGTGAAGCGACGGACGCTTGAGCCTCGGAAGGTGGCTTTAAGTTGTATGTGGCGCACGACGCTGGGGGTTTCCAGTACAAGGTCGTAGCCCCCATCGTCGACCTGCGGCTTGAGCACCTCAAGGCGCCTAATGCCGGAGAGCCAGATGTGGCGCATGACTTCACCTGCGAACAGGTGCTCCAGGAGGGCTTCGCGATACGAGGATAGACGACTGTGCTCGGTGGAACTCATGCTGCGGTCTTTGCTGCCCAAGGTCCCGGATTAGCTGCGCGCCGCTTGCGGCGCGTCCCGTGGGGGCGAAGGGATGGCCGATATCGCCGAAACGAGCGGAAAGTTTTCAGGGTGGCGGATGGACTCGACGGACAAATCCACGGCCAGCAGTGGCCAATAAAGGTGGTCCGAAAGGTGGTCCGAAAGGTGGTCCGGGCTTGGCCATTCGACGGTGGTCAGTTGCTCGATGGTGGTCTGTCGGAACCAGGGGAACTCGGAGCACAGCAAGAGAAGCTCCTCATCCCCGAGAAGCATCCAAAAACCGTTTTTCGAGACGTGGGTGACTTCAACCGCCAAAGTGTTTGTGCCAGGCATCGACGATCTCCTCAAGATGGCGAGCGACGACACGCTCGGCGTCGGCCAAATTCCCGTCCGGACAGCCCTGTGTGGTTGGTAAGCTCCAGGCTGGGTTGTAGCCAGAACCTGGCTTCGCCATGCGGATGGGCCACATGGATGTGCATTGTCGGTTCGTCCCGCGAAAAGAAGAAAAGCCGGTACGGGCCATCGCGGACGACTGTAGGGGCCACGCTGTTTCCTGCTGGCTAGCATTTGAGCTAAGCACGCGCGCGGGTTGTCCCTTGTGCCTTACTGCCCATTTGCCCTGCCACCTTTACGATTTTTCTAACGGACGTAGTGTAAGCCGAAACAACCGCGAATGTCCTTCAGGCGGTTGACAGCCAGGCGGGATTGCGCGAGCGCAGTCGAAGCGACAGGCAGGGCCGGCGAGAAGGGCAGCATGAACTCGCATGAGGGTTCACCCAAGTGTGCGTGATGAATTGGGCGGGCGGCTTGAGGGTGGGCGGAACAACCGAGATCCTCACTTGGATATTGCGCGAACCGTGGACTTTGACGGCAGCGCGGAGGACTTGGCCGGCGAAACGAAGTCGCTGTCAAAGGAGGCAGCGTGATCTCAGGTTTCAAATCACGCAGCCCCCCTCTTTGTCGCCACTCTTCCTTGCTTCTTCGTCGGAAATGTCGGAGTGTTAGCACTGACCCCACTGGCTTCGGGCATGGATCAGTGCCACGATGGACTGGTGAAACGGGGTGTCGATGCCGACTTCCCTGCCCATCCTGACGATTGCGCCATTGAGATAATCGATCTCGGTGCGCCGGCCGGATTCCAGATCCTGGACCATCGATGAGCGATGCAACGCGGAGCGGGGGATAACCAGCGGGATGAGGGTGTCTTCCACGTAGTGTCGGCCATTCTTGGCGGGGCGATAGCCGGTGCTCGAGGCAAATACCCGCAAGGTCTCATCCGCCAGATGGCCGATGAGGCTGCGCGAATGCTCGTTTTCCAGCAATTCGCCATAGCTGCGGCCAATCAGCGCGCCGGTGGGATTCATGCAGGTGTTGAAGAGAAGTTTCGCGAAAATCGTCTGCTGGATGTTCGGCTCGTGCACCATCGGCAGAAAGCCGCGGCCCGCCACCTCAAGCATCGGCGTAATCGCCTGTACATCGTCGCCCAGCAGCGAGCCGGTGCGAACCGGGCCGGAATGCGCGTTCACGCTCACATGATTCAGACCGTGGCGCTGCACGCCGATAAGCATGGCGGTGGAGAAGACCGGTGTGTCGGGGCCCATCACTTCGCGCGCCGCTTCGGCCGAGCCGACGCCGTTCTGCATCAGGACAATCGCATGAGGGCGGGCTGGCGCGTCAGGCGCCGCATAAGGGCGCAAGGCATCGGCGACGTCATATGCCTTGGTGGTCACCACCAGAACGTCGCAATCGAGACCGGCCAGGGTGGGGTGGTCGGCGTCCTCGATAGCAATGCGGCCTGGCTCGACACTGTGCTCGCCAAGCAAGCCGGAGACCGTAATCGCCTCGGTTCGCAGGGTATCGACCGATCCCGCGCGAGCCATCAATATCACGCTAGCGCCGGCCAGGGCAAAACTCGCGGCCAGGCCCAGCCCCACCGAGCCGCCGCCGATGACGGTCATGCGCAGATTGTTCACGGACACGTCTCGAATGTCCAAGCACCGAATCCGGCGACGCGCAGCGGCCGCTGGAATGATGAGTTGGAACGCTGGATATTTGGAGAAGAAGACATGGAAGTCTTGCCAGTAATTTGGAATTCCGGACGTCTAGCGTTACAAGCCGGAGCAAAACGGGGAAGGAACCGCAAACACATTGTTTGCGGTGGAGCAAGGTATCACGTTGCGAGCCGCCACAGGCTGTATGGAAATCAGCTCAAGCAGCACCTCGTGATCGAGGCTGGCAGGCTGCCCGCCGCAAACGAGGAAGTCGCCGGCCGCCCGACCGTACAGTCGCCCACACCAAGCCCGGTCAGCTAGAATCTCCCTGCTCTTCTCCTTCGCCACCCTCGTGAAACTCTTCTACACCGACATCTTCGTTCTGCCGCTGCCGGACGGCCATCGCTTTCCG
Organism: Accumulibacter sp.; assembly: GCF_032229525.1. GTDB lineage: Bacteria > Pseudomonadota > Gammaproteobacteria > Burkholderiales > Rhodocyclaceae > Accumulibacter. The sequence goes on from NZ_JAVTWB010000138.1 coordinate 8,334, forward strand.
ATGGAGAAGTACGCTCGCCTGCGCGAGTGCTTGCGCGCCTCCGGCGAGTTCGCCGAAAGCGATTTCCAGACCCCGGCGGCGGCGAGCGATGAGCAGCTCTGCCGTGCGCACGACGCAGATTACGTGGCGCGGGTGAGCGCTGGCGAGCTGAGCGCGGCCGAGGTGCGGCGCATCGGTTTTCCCTGGAGCCTGGAGATGGTCGAACGTTCGCGGCGCTCGGCCGGGGCGACGATCGCCGCCTGCCGGGTGGCGCTGGACGATGGCTGCGCGGTGAACCTCGCCGGTGGCACGCACCACGCGCACGCCGGGCACGGCGAGGGCTTCTGCGTTTTCAACGATGCGGCGGTTGCCGCCCGCGTGTTGCAGGCCGAGGGCCTGGTGCAACGGGTGGCAGTGGTTGACTGCGACGTCCATCAGGGCAACGGCACGGCCAGCATCTGCGCTGGCGACGCGAGCATCTTTACCTTCTCGATGCACGGCGCGCGCAACTTCCCGTTGCGCAAGGCGAGCAGTGACCTGGACATCGAACTGCCCGACGGCACCGGTGACGACGCCTACCTGCAGCAACTGGCGCCGGCGCTCGAGCAGGTGTTCGAGCAGGCTCGCCCCGAACTGGTGATCTACCTCGCCGGCGCCGATTGCTACCACGACGACCGCCTCGGGCGCCTGGCCTTGAGCTTCGACGGGCTTGCGGCGCGCGACGAAATGGTGCTTGCCGCGTGTCGCCGCGGCGGCGTGCCGGTGGCCATTGCGATGGCCGGTGGCTATGCGCGAGACATCGACGACACGGTCGCCATCCACCAGCGAACGGTACTCGCCGCGCGGCGGATTTTCGCTCCCC